>CAMCNL010000117.1 GCA_945876205.1 Candidatus Sulfopaludibacter sp. SbA3 | reverse complement strand
GCGAAATGGTGCCGCTTGACGACGCCCTGGAAGCCCTTGCCGCGGCTGGTGCCGACCACGTCCACCCGCTCGCCGTCGGCGAACATCGAGACATTGACCTGGTCACCCGCCTTCGGCGCCTCGGCGCCCGCCTGGACGGTCACCTCGCGGCGCACGCGCGTCGGCGGGACGCCGGCCTTCTTGAAGTGCCCCGCAGTCGGCTTGTTTTCCTTCGTTGGCTTCGCTTCGACCAGCCCCAACTGCACGGCCGCATAGCCGTCGCGGTCGGCGCTCTTCACCTGCGCGACCACGCACGGGCCGGCCCGGAGCACGGTCGCCGGCGAGACGGTGCCGTCCGCAGCAAACAGCTGCGTCATGCCGACTTTCTTGCCGATCAGTCCTGTGACCATGACCTACTTCCCATGCTCCTTGCCGAACGCCTTGATCTCGACGTCAACACCCGCGGGCAGGTCGAGCTTCATCAGCGCGTCCACCGTCTGCGGCGTCGGCTCGAAGATGTCGATCAGCCGCTTGTGCGTGCGGATCTCGAACTGCTCGCGCGACTTCTTGTCGACGTGCGGCGATCGCAGCACCGTCCACTTGTTCTTCGAGGTCGGCAGCGGGATCGGACCCGCGAGCCGCGCACCCGTCCGCTTCGCCGTCTCGACGATCTCGCCGGTCGACTGGTCGAGAATCCGCGAGTCGTACGCCTTCAGGCGGATACGAATCTTGTCTGAGAACATGGCCATGTCAGTTACTCAATAATCTCGGTGATGGTGCCGGCGCCGACCGTGCGGCCGCCTTCACGAATGGCGAAACGGCTGCCCTTCTCGATGGCCACCGGCGTAATCAACTCGCCCGAGATCGGCGTGTTGTCCCCCGGCATCACCATCTCGACGCCTTCAGGGAGCTTCAGAATGCCCGTCACGTCGGTCGTCCGGATGTAGAACTGCGGGCGATAGCCGTTGAAGAACGGCGTATGCCGGCCGCCCTCTTCCTTCGACAGGATGTAGCACTCCCCCTTGAACTTGGTGTGCGCCTTCATCGAGCCGGGCTTGGCGAGCACCTGGCCGCGCTCGACATCCGCCTTTTCCACGCCGCGCAGCAGGATGCCGACGTTGTCGCCCGCGGTCCCCTCGTCCAGCAGCTTGCGGAACATCTCGACGCCGGTGACGATTTTCTTCTCGGTCGGCCTGAAGCCGACGATTTCGATTTCCTCGCCGACCTTGACCTTGCCGCGCTCGATACGGCCGGTGACGACCGTGCCGCGGCCGGAGATCGAGAACACGTCCTCGATCGGCATCATGAACGGCTTGTCGACCTCGCGCTCGGGCAAGGGAATGAAGCTGTCGAGGGCTTCCATCAGCTTGATGACGCTGTCGACGCCCTTGGGGTCGCCGTTGAGCGCGCCGAGCGCGCTGACGCGCACCACCGGCGTGTCGTCCCCGGGGAAGCCGTAGCTCGTCAGGAGCTCCCGCACCTCGAGCTCGACCAGATCGAGGAGCTCGGGGTCGTCGACGGCGTCCACCTTGTTGAGCGCCACCACGAGGTAGGGCACGTTGACCTGCCGCGCCAGCAGCACGTGCTCACGCGTCTGTGGCATCGGGCCGTCCGTCGCCGAGACGACGAGAATCGCGCCGTCCATCTGCGCCGCGCCCGTGATCATGTTCTTGATGTAGTCGGCGTGGCCCGGGCAATCCACGTGCGCGTAGTGCCGGTTCGCCGTCGCGTATTCGACGTGGCTCGACGCAATCGTCAAAATCTTCGTGTCGTCGCGGCGGCCCTGCGATTCAGACGCCTTCGCCACCTCGTCATACGGCACGAACTTCGCCCACCCCTTGTCCGCCGCCACCTTCGTGAGCGCAGCGGTCAAGGTCGTCTTGCCATGGTCGATGTGGCCGATGGTGCCGACGTTGACGTGAGGTTTGGAACGATCGAATTTCTCTTTGGCCATCGAAGTCGCTCTCCGTTATTTGGTGCCCTGGATACGGGCCACTACTTCTTCACTCACGTTTTGCGGCGCCTGCTCGTAGTGCTCGAAGTGCATCGAGTAGGTCGCGCGGCCCTGCGTCCGCGACCGCAAATCGGTGGCGTAGCCGAACATCTCCGACAGCGGCACCCGCGCGTTGATGATTTGCGTGCCGCCGCGATCTTCCTGCGACTGGATGCGGCCGCGCCGGCCCGCGAGGTCGCCCATCACGTCGCCCATGTAGTCCTTGGGGACGACGACTTCGACCTTCATGATCGGCTCGAGCAGCACCGGCTTCGCCTTCTTCGCCGCGTCCTGGAACGCCATCGAGCCGGCAATCTTGAAAGCCATTTCCGACGAGTCGACATCGTGGTACGAACCGTCGTACAGCTCGATCCGCACGTCGTCGATCGGGTAGCCGGCGATGACGCCGCGCGTCAGCGCTTCCTTGATGCCTTCGTCGACCGGGCGGATGAACTCCTTCGGAATCGACCCCTGCGTGGTCTTGTTCTCGAAGATGTAGCCGGTGCCCGGCTCGCCGGGGAACAGGTGGATCTTGACGTGCCCGTACTGGCCGCGGCCGCCCGTCTGCTTGGCGTACTTCATCTCGCCATCCGCGGCACGCGTCAGCGTCTCCTTGTAGGCGACCTGCGGCTTGCCGACGCTCGCCTCGACGCCGAACTCGCGCTTCAGGCGGTCGACGATGATCTCGAGGTGCAGCTCGCCCATGCCGGCAATCACGACCTGATTGGTCTGCTCGTCGGTCTTGACGCGGAAGGTCGGATCCTCGCCCATCAGCTTCGACAGGCCGACGCCCAGCTTCTCCTGGTCGCTCTTGGTCTTCGGTTCGATCGCCAGCGAGATGACCGGCTCGGGGAAGTCCATCGACTCGAGCACGATCGGGTTCTTCTCGTCGCACAGCGTGTCGCCGGTGCTGATCTGCTTCAAGCCGACGGCGGCGGCGATGTCGCCGGCGTAGACCTCCTTGATTTCCTCACGCTTGTTGGCGTGCATCTTCAGGAGGCGGCCGACGCGCTCGGTGCGCTGCTTGGTCGAGTTGTAGACGGATGAGCCCGAGGTGAGCACGCCCGAGTAGACGCGGATGAACGTGAGCTGCCCGACAAACGGGTCGGTCATCAGCTTGAACGCCAGCGACGAGAACGGCGCATCGTCGGCGGCGGGACGCGCGATCAGCGCCGGCTCTTCGCCTTCGGCCGGCGGCTTGGCGTCCGGATTGATGCCCTTGATGGCCGGCACGTCGAGCGGCGACGGCAGGTAGTCCACCACCGCGTCGAGCATCGGCTGCACGCCCTTGTTCTTGAACGCCGAACCGCAGATGACGACGACGAAGGCCTTGTCCTCGTCGTAGACGGACTTGATGACGCGGTTGCGGAGCGCCGCCTTGATCTCGGCCTCGGTGATCTCTTCGCCACCCAGGTACTTCTCGAGCAGCTTGTCGTCGTGCTCGCTGACCTTCTCGATCAGCTTTTCGCGGTATTCCTGGGCCTCGGCCAGCATGTCAGCCGGGATCTCCGAGACGATGTAGTCGGCGCCCATCGTCTCGTCCTTGTAGGTGATTGCCTTCATCTTGACCAGGTCAATCACGCCCAGGAACTTGTCTTCGCTGCCGATCGGCAACTGGACGGCCACCGGGTTGCCGCCGAGCTTCGAGGAGATCTGCTCGAGGGTCATCTTGAAGTCCGCGCCGATGCGGTCCATCTTGTTGACGAAGCAGATGCGCGGCACGCGGTACTTGTCGGCCTGGCGCCACACCGTTTCGGACTGCGGCTCGACACCCGAGACGGCATCGAATACGGCGCAAGCACCGTCGAGCACGCGCAGCGAACGCTCGACTTCGGCCGTGAAGTCGACGTGGCCTGGCGTGTCGATGATGTTGATGCGGATGTCCTTCCAGAAGCAGGTCGTCGCGGCCGACGTAATCGTGATGCCGCGCTCCTGTTCCTGCTCCATCCAGTCCATGACGGCGGTGCCCTCGTGGACTTCGCCGATCTTGTACGTGATGCCGGTATAGAAGAGGATCCGCTCGGTCGTGGTCGTCTTCCCGGCATCAATGTGGGCCATGATGCCGATGTTCCGGGTTCTGTCTAACGGTGTCTGACGAGGCATTCCGAATTCCTGAACTGCTTACCAGCGATAGTGAGCGAAGGCCTTGTTGGCTTCGGCCATCCGGTGCGTGTCTTCGCGCTTCTTGACGGCGCCGCCGCGCAGGTTCGATGCGTCGAGCAGCTCGTTGGCGAACTTCTCCTGCATCGTCTTGCCATCCCCGCGCGAGCGTGCGTAGCTGACCAGCCAGCGGATGCTGAGCGAGAGGCGGCGGTTCGGGTTGACCTCGATCGGCACCTGATAGTTGCTGCCGCCGACGCGCCGCGACTTCACCTCGAGGCTCGGTTTCACGTTGTCGAGCGCCTTCTTGAACACCTTGAGCGGGTCGTCGCCGGTCCGCTCCTTGATGATGTCGAAGCTCTTGTAGAGGATGCGCTCGGCGGTGCTGCGCTTGCCGTCGCTCATCACGGTGTTGATGAACTTGCTGACCAGTGCGCTGTTGTAAATCGGGTCGGGAGCAAGTTCGCGCTTCGGGACTTCTCGTCTACGTGGCATCTCGTTGAACCTTTTCTGCCTACTGCCTACTGCTTACGACTTCGGACGCTTCGCGCCGTACTTCGAACGACCCTGCTTGCGGCCCTGGACGCCCACCGCGTCGAGCGTGCCGCGCACCACGTGGTAGCGAACACCCGGCAAATCCTTCACGCGGCCGCCGCGGATCAGCACCAGCGAGTGCTCCTGCAGGTTGTGCCCGACGCCGGGGATATAGGTCGTCACCTCGATGCCGTTGGTGAGCCGCACGCGCGCCACCTTGCGGAGCGCCGAGTTCGGCTTCTTCGGGGTCTGGGTGAACACGCGCACGCAGACGCCGCGCTTCTGCGGGCTGACCTGGAGCGCGGGACTCTTCGTCTTGGTGACGATCTTCTTGCGTCCCTGGCGTACGAGCTGACTGATAGTCGGCATGTAACCTCAAAAACCAATAGCGAGCCCGAAAGCTCGCGTACGCGTGCAGCCGGAAGCCATCCGGCTACGACGTTGTCCGAGGCCTGAAGATGCTTGCGCATCTGGCACCAGGGACTACTAACCCTATCTGTTTGAGTCGCGATGGCACACCGGCTTGTGCGAGCCGGAGTGCCCGAGGGGAAAGACCTTTCTATATGCGCCGAATACCGGTGCTGGGCCTTGTCCCGTGCGGTGTGGAGCTAGATAGGGTGTCCTAGCTCCACCAGAACCTGACAAATATAGCATGCGGCCGCAAAACTCGGCAAGGTCGGCGCGGTTGGTATAAAAGGGTTCCGTGCATACGCCACCACGCCTCCCCCTCGCAGCCGCGGCGGTTGGGCTCGCCCTCCTGCTCACCGTTTCCCCCGTTCTTGCCCAGACGGGCGCGCGAAACCCGCATTGGGTGGCGACATGGGCCACCGCGCTCGTCGCTCGCCCCTCGCAGCCAGCCCAGCCGGCGGCCGTCGCCGAACCGGCCGGGCAAGCGGCCCAGCCGCAGGCACCCCCGCGGTTCAGCAACCAGACCCTGCGCCAGATTGTGCACACCTCGATCGGTGGACAGCGCGTCCGCGTCATCCTGAGCAACGCCTTCGGCACCTCTCCGCTCCGGGTCGGCGGCGCGCGTCTGGGCCTTCGCCAGACAGACTCGATTCTGGTGGCTGGCTCCGCCCAGCCCCTGACCTTCAGCGGGCGCCCATCCACCTCGATTCCCGCCGGGGCCGTGATGGTCAGCGACCCGGTGTCGCTCGCGGTTCCGCCCCTCTCCGACCTGGCGATCGACCTCTATCTTCCCGACGACACAGGCGCGAGTCCCTCGCCCCTGACCAGTCATAACGGCGCCCTGCAAACCAGCTTCGTGTCGGCGGCGGGCGACTACACCGGCGCGACCCAATTTCCGGTGATGTCGACGACGACGTCCTGGTTCTTCGTCGCGCGGGTCGAGGTGATGGCGCCCGCGCAAGTCGGCGCTGTCGCGGCGCTCGGCGACTCGATCACGGACGGCTCCCGCTCGACGCCTGATACCAACAACCGGTGGCCCGATCACCTGGCGCGCGCGCTCAACCAGAACGGCAGGGCGATGGCCGTCCTCAACCTTGGCATCGGGGGAAACCGCGTGCTGAGCGACGGCAACGGCCCGAACGCGCTCGCGCGCTTCGATCGCGACATCCTCGTTCCACCCGGCGTGACGCACGTCATCTTCATGGAAGGCATCAACGATCTCGGGCGCGCCGTCAGCGCCGACGACGTCATCGCCGGCCACAAGCAGATCATCGAACGCGCGCGCGCGCGCGGACTGACGATCATCGGCGCGACGATCACGCCAATCGAAGACACCACGTTCGCGGGTTACTACACGCCGGCGAACGAGGCGGCGCGACAGGCCGTCAATCAGTGGATTCGCACGAGCAAGGCGTATGACGGGGTCATCGACTTCGACGCGTTGCTCCGGGATGCCAGCCGGCCCACGAAGCTCCAGCAGCCGCTGGCCTCGTCCGACTACATCCATCCGAACGATGCCGGATACCGGGCGATGGCGGGTGCCGTCAGGCTCGACTTGTTCAGGCCGAGGGGGGCACCGGCCCCGAGATAGCGCCACGCGCACTCGACTGGCCCGTGAACCTCAGCAGGCGCCCGCCCATCACAAGACTCACCTCCCGCCCCGCCGCACCGTACCGTTGGGCCGCGCTATGCGTCGATCTCTGGAAACTCGCGCGACCCTCTGAACATCGTGGCGATCTCGACGAGGTCGGGCTTGCGCCGATACACGATTCGGTATTTCCCGGAGACAATCTCTCGCAAGTTGGGTAGCTGTCGCTCCGGCACCATTCGGCCAGAATCGGGAAATTCTCGAAGCCGCTCAACGGCTGCCACAAGGCGGCGCACGGTGAGGTCGGCCCAGGCCGGCGAGTCGACATCGATGAATGCGCGAATCTCTTCGAGATCAGCTACTGATCGGGGAGACCAGAGAAGCTCGATCACAAGCCAAGGCGCCGCTTGACCTCATCGTGTGGGATTCCGTCGCCGCGGTCGAGCTGTGCGAGGCCTTCCTCGATTTTCGCAAGGAACACCAGGCGCTCAATGGCATCGTCGACCGAAGCATCTAGCGGCAATTCACGAATCGCCTCAACCATCTGATCCCGGGTGATGCGATGTGGCATACGACCTTGATTCTACTCCTGGTTCTTCCAACACACTCGGCGGCGGATTTGTCGGCAACATTGCGAATGAGCCGCGCGCCGTCGCAGCGTCAGCGGCGCGTCGGCTCCATTCGCGTGATCCTCATACAGCCCTCCCCCTGCTCCCACTCGCGAGAGTAGGCTGACCGCAGGGCAAGTGCGCATTCGCGCAGGAGGAGGACCGATGCGATTCTACAACCGCCAGCACACGTATTACTGCGGGATCGATTTGCACGTGAAGACCATGTACGTCTGTATCCTCGACGGCGCCGGCCAAGTGCTCGTCCATCGTAATGTCCCGTCGACTCCGGCCGCCTTCCTCGAGATCGTCAAGGCGTACCGTGAGGATCTGGTCGTGGCGGCCGAGTGCATGTTTACGTGGTACTGGCTGGCGGACGTCTGCGCGGCTGAAGGCATCCCGTTCGTGCTCGGCCACGCGCTGGCCATGAAAGCCATCCACGGCGGCAAAGCCAAGAACGCTAAGATCGACTCGCACAAGATCGCCGTCCTGCTCCGCGGCGGCATGCTGCCGCAGGCCTACGTCTACCCGTCGGCCATGCGGTCCACGCGCGATCTACTCCGTCGGCGCTTGCATCTCGTGCGCAAGCGTGGCCAGCTCCTGGCCCACATCCAGAACACGCGCGCGCAATACAACCTGCCCGTCTTCGGGCGGAAGCTCGCCTATCGCGCTAATCGCGAGGGAGTCGTGGAGCACTTTCCCGATCCGAGTGTGCAGAAGAGCATCGCGGTCGACGTCGCGCTGATCGACCAGTACGATGCGCGCGTCACCGACCTCGAGCTCACGATCGTCCGGGAAGCGAAACGCCACAATGCCGACGCGTTTCATCGGCTCCGCTCGGTGCCAGGGATTGGCAAGGTCCTCGCGTTGACCATCCTCTACGAGATCCACGACATCACGCGCTTTGATCGCGTCCAGGAGTTCGCCTTGCGGGGCAATCCAGACCTGACCGAGGGCTTTGTCGTGCGTGCCCAGTGCCGCCGCCGCGAGGCCGACGTCCTCGATATACGAGAAGGAATGCGGCATCTTCGTCGAACCACTGAGTTGCGCCTTCTTGCCGGCGACCAGATTGCCGAACACCCTCTCACCTGTGCCGAACCGAGCACGCCAGGTCCGTAGTAGTCGCTGGAGCGAAGGGCCGTCGTGCGTACTTCGCCGCGCGCCGTATCCGCGCGTGACGTCGTCGGCATAGACGGTGTTGATGCTGACTTTCCCGAAGTTGCTGTCCGATACCGCGCCGCACTCCCCGTTGGCGCCGAAGTTCGCCAGCGCGCAGTCCGGGACGTAGTTGGCGTTCGTGTCTGTCCACGTGCGCGTGACGCTATTCACCGAGGTGGTGATGGGGTTGATGAGGTTGGTCAGATCGACGCCCGTCTTCGCGACGTAGTTGCCGATCGACAACTTGATCGCCGTCTTGCCGTCGTCGAACAAATCGTAGGCGCCGCCAAGGCGGGGAGATATGTCTTTCCACAAGGGCACACCCCTGACCTCCGCGAACTTGCGTTCCGGGATCCAACCGTTCACCGTCGGGGCAACGTATTGCGCAGGCACATACGCGTTGAAATACTCGAACCGGAGACCGTAGTTGAGCGTCAGGCGGCCCAGCGTCCATTGATCCTGGGCGAAGATGCCGACATCCGCTTTCATCTTGTCGAGCGTGTAGTACGGGCTCGCACGCTGGGTGATCTGATTCGGCACGCCGTTGTTGAAGCGGTAATTGACATCTCCCCCGGTGACCCCGATTGCCGAGTACCGGAATCCCTCTTCAACCTGGAAGCCCGCCTTGAAGGCGTGGGTTCCGGTGACGTAGGACGCCGCAAAGCGCTGGGACGTCCGGTGGTTATACGTGTTGAACTGGTAGCTCGGCATCGCGTTGTAGGTGAGGCCGGATGCCTGATCCGTGATCGACACCGTGTCCATCGTCACACCGGCCGGCAGAAACCGATCCGAGTGCGAAATCGCGGCTGATGCTCCCGCTTCCAGGAGGAACCTTGACGTGACCGGAGACGTCCAGGTGCCCTGGTAAAGGCCTTGCGGGCGGAAATGCCAGAAGTCGAGCGCCTCGAGCGGATTGCCGATCATCGACGCGTTCGCAAAGCCGCACAGGCACGCGTCCTGGACATCGACGAAGGCCGTGAACTTGTTCTTCCGGGAGGCTTGCCAGGTGAGGCGCAGGGCCAGCGACTCGTACCACTGCACGCGATTGGACGGCGGTGATGGATCCGGTATGTAGAACGGCGAACCTTGTGTCTTGTTGCGGAACGAACCCGAGTACTGACTGGCGTTGCCGTTCTCTCGCAGGGAGGTGAAGAACCACAGCTTGTCCCTGACGATCCGTCCACCAAGGTTGAACTGTTGGTCGTAAATCTTCAGCGTTTTTGTGGTGGTGGTCAGGCCCCTGGCCCGCAGTGCGTCGGTCAGGTTGTCGCTTCCCAATTTGTCGTTGGTGTAGAGGCCGAACACGCTTCCCGAAAACGTGTTGCCGCCTTCCTTGGGAATCGAGTTGACGACCACGCCGTCGGCCGTGCTTTCCGCCGAGATACCCGCGGTTTGCACGGCAATCTCCTGTACCGTCCCCGGATTGATCTGGTAACCGGTGAGGCCGGCGCCCTGCATGTTCTGCATGCTCATGCCGTCGAGCTGCACTTTCGTTCCGGCCTTCCCGTGAAACGCTCCACCAAGGGCCGGCGTGTAACTGCCAGCCGTATCAGCCACGCCATTCAATCCGAGTGTGAGCGTGACAATCGTGTTCTGGCCTTTGGCGCTCGTCGGCAGCGCGTTGAGGAGCTCCGACGACAGCACGGTCTGCTTGCGCACGTTCTGCGTGTCGACGAGCGGCGCCGCCCCCGTCACGATAATCGTCTCCTCGAGTGCGCCCACTTGCATGTCCGCATTCACCGTCGCAGTGAACCCCCCGGGCAACTCGACCCCCTCGCGCTTGAAGGTGTTGAAGCCAGGTAGGACGAACGTCACGACATAGGCACCCGGACGCAGGTCGACGATGTTGTACCGGCCGTCGCCGTCGGTGACGACCGACCGAACCTTGTCAATGAGCGCCGCACTCGCGGCCTCAACGGTGACTCCAGGCAGCACGGCGCCCGACGTGTCTCGAACCACACCGGCGATTCCCGCCGCCTGCTGGGCGGGAGCCGCGCGGGGAAGCAGGCAGAGAAGTGCGGCCACGATGATCAGCCGAGCATGAAGAGGATTGCGCATTCGAACCTCCAGGCCGAGGAGAGAAACGTGGCACGTTATTGGTGCGGGACTTATATCACCAGCGGACGCTGCAGGTGCGCAAAAAAAAGGTGGCCGGGCGCCGATGTCGGTGATGGCGGACGTATACTGCGTGCCCATGTATCGGTCCACGAGTCGCAGCCGAATCTCGATTGCGGTGGCGGCCGCTGTTGCCATCTCGGCCATGCTCACGGTCGATCCCGCCGCGCAGGCGCCCCGTCCCCTGGCCCCAGCCTACCGGGCGCCGCGAACCGCTGACGGCAAGCCTGACTTGAACGGCATTTGGCAGGCCCTCAACACCGCGAACTGGAATCTGCAGGATCACTCGGCCAGTCAGGGCCCGTTCGAGTTCGGGGCCATGTTCAGCATCCCAGGCGGCGTGGGAGTGGTTGACGGCAAAGAGATCCCGTACAAGCCGGAAATGCTCGCCAAGAAGAAGGAGAACGCCGCGAACTGGACCAAGCTCGACCCGGAGCTGAAGTGCTACATGCCCGGCGTACCCCGGGCGACGTACATGCCATATCCTTTTCAGATCGTGCAGACGCCGACGCAGATCCTGATGGCGTACGAATTCGCGAGCGCGGTGCGCACAATCTACATGGTCGACCACCAGGAGGCGCCCAACGACTTCTGGATGGGCTGGTCCAACGGCCACTGGGAGGGCGACACGCTCGTCGTCGACGTCACCGGGCTGATGCCGAATACCTGGTTCGACAGGGCGGGTAATTTCCACAGCGACGCGCTGCACGTGGTCGAACGCTACACGCGAACGGGTCCCGACCACCTGACGTACGAGGCAACCATCGAGGATGTGAACGTGTTCACCAGGCCGTGGAAGATCAGCATGCCGCTGTACCGGCGCCTGGACACGAATGCACAGCTCGTGGAGTACAAGTGCATCGAGTTCGCCGAGGAGCTGATGTACGGGCATCTGCGCAGGCAGCCCGTGAATCCATAGCAGGCATCAAGGAGTCAGTCCATGCGTTTACAGGCAGCAACACTCTTGGCGGTCGTCATCCTCCTCGCTGCCGCAGGGCGGTCGGTGTTCGCCCATCACTCGTTTGGAGCGGAATTCGACGCGAACAAGCCGATGAAGCTGCAGGGCACGATCACGAAGGTGGAGTTGTTCAACCCGCATTCGTGGATCTACATCGACGTGAAGAACCCCGACGGCACGGTCGACAACTGGGCCATCGAGGGTGGATCGCCAAATACGCTGTTCAGGCGCGGAATCACCAAGGACACGCTGAAGGTCGGCATGGCGATCAACGTCGACGGATATCAGGCGCGGGACGGGTCGAAGAAGGCCAACGGCCGGGACCTCTCCTTCACCGATGGCCGGAAGCTGTTCGTGGGCTCCGAGGGTCCCGGCGCTCCTAGCGACAAGTAGACGGGAGGGATCACATGCATCACCGTAATTTCTTCATCGGAGTCCTGGCCACGGTGGCCATGACCGGAGTTCCAGCGACGATTTCCGTCGCCGCGCAGGGCCAGAAGGCTGCG
>CAMCNL010000116.1 GCA_945876205.1 Candidatus Sulfopaludibacter sp. SbA3 | reverse complement strand
CCCCCCCGCGCTACTCCCGCGCAGGCTGAAGCCTGCGCTCTACATATCCGCGCTACAACCCTTTTGGAAGGCTACGGTATAGTGGCGAACTTGCCGTCCGCGGTTCGCTCGAGGTCGGCGCGCACGCTCTCGAGCGTCGCGGCGAGCTTCTCGCTGATTGCGGTCGCCTGGCCGCGGAACTGGGCGCTGACCATGGCCAGATCCGCCAGCAGCAGCCGCGCGGCGGCCCGCGACGAGTCGTTCCACTCGGCGCCGCGCAGCGTGTCGGTGAGCGACGAGATCCGGGCGAGCAACAGATCGGTCTGAGCCCGGTGCACCTCTGACGGCGATTTTGCGCCAGGTGGCTGCAGGCGCAGTTGCTGCAGAAGGGCAGTCAGGTCGTCGGTAGATGACGCGCGTTCCGGCACGGGTTGATAATAGCCCACGACCCCTACGAGGACGCAGGATAGCTGCCCATGAAGGACACCATCAGAAAGGCGCTGGCGGGATTCGGACTCGCTCCGGCCGGACAGCTCCATCGCCTGGCCGAACAGTCACGGCAGTCGTCCGACAAGGTGAAGAGCCTGGAGGACCGCCTCGCGAAGCTCCGCGCCGACACCGACACCTGGAAACAGCGCCACGACGATGTGACGGCGAAGGTGCGCGAGTGGAAGGAGGCCGCGGCACGCGCCGAGGCGGAAGCCGAGCGCATGAGGGCCGGCGCCGAGCACTCGAAGGCGCGCGCGGCTGAGTGGAAGGTGCGCGCCGACGCCCTGACCGAAGAAAAGCTCGCCCTCCGAGCCCGGCTCGAGGAGGCGCAGCGCGGCGCCATCAACGCACGCGAATACCTGATGGCGACCGAAGCCAAGCTCGATCTGATCGAAGCGGCCATCCAGGTGCTCGACACCCGCACCCGCGACGCAGCGTTGAATCGGGCGTGACGACCGATCGGGTCCGGCCGAAACCAGACACTGCGTCCGCAGGCGTTCCGTCGGTCAGCATCGTCGTGACCGCGCGTCACGACAACTACGGGGGCGATCCGATGGAACGGATCATCGCGCCGCTGCGGTTCAACGCGGCACGTCTCTCGGAGCACCACGTCGCATACGAGATCATCCTCGTCGAATGGGATCCCGTGCCGGGCCGGCCGTATCTCTCAGAGGTAGTGGCGGCGCAGCTTCCGCAGCTGACCAGGGATGCCATTCGACGGATAGTCGTCGCTCCCGAGTACCAGCTGGCGCTGACGCAGAGTCCGCGCCCCTTTTATCTCGAGTACCTGGCGAAGAACGTCGGCATCCGGCGCGCGGCGGCTCCGTTCGTTCTCGTCAGCAATGTCGATGTGCTACTCGGACGGGCGGTCGTGAACACGCTGGCGAGCGAGAGCCTTGAACCCGGGACCATCTATCGAGCTCCCAGGTATGACACCAAGCTTGGCCTCGATCAGTCGGGATTGACCTGGGACGCTCTCGAGGATTCAGCGAACCTGGAGACCCGCGCGGTGCTCAGGCCGCCACTCTTCAGTCACGGCGCTGCCGATTTTCTCCTCGCAGACCGCGAAACCTTCCATCGCCTTCGAGGCTTCAACGAGGTCTATCGGGCTGCACGGGTCGGCATCGATACAAATTTCATGGCGAAGGCGCATGGAGCCGGTCAGCCCATCAAGGAGATCGCCGGTCCCGTTTACCACCTCAATCATGTCGGCAGCTATCGGCTTTCCAGGGCGCCCGTCGACGGCGAGTCCGGAAGTACGTGGGGCATCACCGACTGGCACGCGCGTCACGTCACGTATAACAACCCGGATGGCTGGGGACTTGGCGACGCACCCTCGCGGCAGCTTGCCGATGGAACGACCTTCCTCGATTTCGATTGGCGCGCGGTGCCGCCTCTCGTGGAATTGCGCCGTGTGACGTTGCCGAGCCGCCAGGCGGCAGCGGAATCGGTGTGATGGCTTCGAACGGTCCGGCTGCCTTCGGCGACGCTCAGGCCAGGGCCTTCGGCGACGCTCAGGCCAGGGAAGCCGGACACTACGTAGGTTCGGCAATCTCCTCGCGGTACTCAGTCATGGCGTGGGTCGCGGCGGCGCTGATGGCCGCGGCGGTCTCTTTCAGCCTGCTTCGTATCCCGATTCAAATCCCGGACAGCCTGGTCGTCATGCTGCAGGCGCAGGCCGCGTCGTCCGCGGCGCTGACGAACTTCGTCGGCGAACAAGGCTTTCTGCGGCCCGTCTACATGTCGCAGACGCGGTTGCTGCTCGACGCGGCAGCAGGCGCTCGCTATTTCCTGGTCTTTCGCGGATTTCACGTCGCGCTCGTGGCAATGCTCTTCATCCTCTTCGTCATGGCCGCGCGCGTTCGAACGAGAACCGATCTCGCCGCCTTCGCGTTCGCCCTCGTCGTTCTGACCGGCCATCACACCTTCCGCGGCAACGTCTGGGAGTCGTATCCGGTCAACCACTACCTCGAGATCGCGATCTATTGCCTCGCGGCGTTTGTCATATGCCAGACACGCGGTGGATGGTGGGCCGACCTTC
This sequence comes from Candidatus Sulfopaludibacter sp. SbA3, assembly GCA_945876205.1. Lineage (GTDB taxonomy): Bacteria > Acidobacteriota > Vicinamibacteria > Vicinamibacterales > UBA2999 > CANNDT01. Next base: position 9,492 of record CAMCNL010000116.1, on the reverse strand, counting down.
TGGCGCTCCTGCTGTTTGTCATGGCGTCGTTCACGATCGAGTCCGGCCTGATCGTCTGGGTCGTCGTGGTCGTCGCGCGTTTTACCGGCCTTCGAGGAGTGTCGTGGCGAGGCGTCGCGCTGGTCAGCGTCGCGCTCGCGGCCTACATGTACGTTCGCTTCGCCTACTACGGCAGCGGCACTCCTACATTGGATGACCGGGCGATTGGCTTTGGCCTGGGTCGCATCGATCGCGGCGACGTTGCCGCCCGCTTCGGCGACAACCCGTCCGTGCTCTACGGCTACAACGTCATCACGTCGATGATGTCGGTGCTCTTCTCAGAGCCACGGGGAGGGACATTTGAGATGACGAGACGCTGGCTGGCCGGTGAGGCACGGCCATCGGTCGTCGTGTCGGCTGTCTCCGCGCTGGTCGCGACCGGGGCGCTCGCGTGGTTTGGCGCCGTCCGGTTCCGCGCATGGCTCTCGCGTCGGTTCGACAGCGACGATCAGGTGATGCTGGTGTTTCTCGGGGTGACTGCCGCCAACGCGGCGATCTGCTACGTCTACACGAAGGACGAGATCATGAGCACGGCCGGTGTCTTCTATGCACTCGCCGTCTTTGCGTCAGTCCGCGCCGCCATGACTCGCTTCGCGCTGTTTCCCCGCCGTCGCCTTGCATCCGCCATGATGGTGCTGTTGCTCTTCGCCGGCTCGGCGAGCTGGACGATTCGCTCCATCGGCCTTCACTATCACATGTACTACTCTGGTTATTACTTGCGGAACGAGTGGGCCTCCGTCGATCGGTGGCTCGTGGAACAACATGTCACACCCGATACTCCCGACGCGGTGCGGCTCGTCGCAGCGCTGAAAACCGCCGCGATTGAGATGCCGATGCTGAATCCCCAGTTTCTTCCGCGCTGGGCCGAGCGCTGGTTCGCATGACGGGAGCGGGGCCGCAGGGTCACGTTCGTGATGTCGGCCTGCTCGAAGGGTTTCTTTCCCGGCAGCGGGGAAAGATGGCGGATCGGCTCATCCCGCCGGACAGTCGGAAGGGACGGCTTCTCGACGTCGGTTGCGGCGAGCATCACCGCTTCCTCAAATCGACGCAGTTTGCGAGCAAGTACGGCCTCGACCGGCTTGCCGCGCGTCATGCTCAGGAGTCCGGTCCCGACGTGGTGACGCGTCTCGACTGCGACATCGAGACGGTCGATCGACTGCCGTTCGACGATGGGTACTTCGATATCGTGACGATGCTGGCGGTGTTCGAGCACATTGAGCCAGCGCGGCTTGGTCACCTGATGGCCGAGATCAAGCGAGTCCTCAAGCCCGAAGGTCTGTGTGTCCTGACCACTCCGGCGGCGTGGACCGATGCCGTGCTGAGGGCGCTGGCGGCGTTGCGCCTCGTCGACCCGGCCATGATCGACGAGCACAAGGACGCGTACAGCCACGCGAAGATCGCGGCCATCCTCGAGCGCGCGGGCTTTGCGCGCGATCGGCTTGCCTTCGGATATTTCGAGATGTTCATGAATGTCTGGGCCACTGCCAGAAAATAGACTCGCCCCGCTCGAGATGGCGCTCGCCTTGCCCGCGCTGGCGTGGATCGCGGCCGGTACGGTCGTGCTCCTTGCCACGCTCTTTGGTTATCGCGCGCTTGCGGCGCCCGCGGATCTGACGATGTCAGAAGCGGCGGTGCTGAGAGACGAGGCGGAATTGTTGCGAAAAATCGGGGATGGAGTCGATCCCGATGCTGCCTACTCGATCAGGCGCGGCATGTTGAGCGAGCAGGACTACATCCTGACGCCGCTCGAATCGGCGATCGCGGCCAGGCATGCCGAGGTGGTGCAACTGCTCGTGGACAACGGCGCGACACTCACCGACGCGAATCTTCCTCGCTTGATCTGCCTCGCCAGCCTCAGCGACGCGACGGACATCGCGGCGTTCCTCCAGACTCACTCACCGCCGTCTGCGGCCGCTCCAGACTGCACGGGGATCCGCCTGCCGTGGTAATCGAACGCCCACCACTCAAACTATCCGTCATCATCCCCGTCTACAACGCGCTGCCGTACTTACGCGAGATGCTCGACTCGCTGGCAGCCCAGGACCTCGACGCCTCGTCGTTCGACGTCATCGCGGTGGATGACGGCTCCACCGACGGGAGTGGCGAGCTGTTGGATGAATACGGCCAACAGCATGACAACGTCATCGTCATTCACCAGGCGAACAGTGGTTGGCCCGGCGGCCCGCGAAACGTCGGCCTGCGCGCGAGCACGGCCAATCGGGTGTTCTTCGCCGATGCGGACGACATTCTGGCGCCGGGTGCGCTCCGGCGAATGCTCGCGTTCGCCGAGGACCACGATTCCGACATCGTCATACCCAAGTTGACGCCGCTCGGACGGCGAGCATTTCCCACGTCCGTGTACGAGAAGACGGTCGTCGATGCGAGTCTCGTCGACGTGTTCGACACCCTGTTCTCGCAGAAGCTCTATCGCCGCAGCATGCTGCTCGAGAACGACATCTGGTTTCCCGAAGGCAAGGTTCGCCTGGAGGATGGGATCTTCAACTCACGCGCGTACCTGGTGGCCAGGCGCATCTCGATCCTGAGCGACGGCGACTACTACTTCCTGCGTGCCAGGGAGGACGGACAGCAACTCAGCCGCGAGGAGCTCGATCCGTCGACCTATGCATCGTCGGTGTCGGACATCTGCCGAACGGTGCGCGAGCACCTGGGCCATTCGGCGAACGGCGACCAGATCATTGCCGACTTGTACCGCCGGAAGTGCCTGCACATCTACCATCCAGGCCGCCTGGCGACGTACGACGCGGCGACGCAGGCTGCGTGGGTTGCGGCGCACCAGTCCTTCGCATGGCAATTCGTCAGCGATGCGATGGAAGGAAGCCTTGCAAGCCCGTTTCGGGAACGTTCGCACTTCGTGCGTCGTGGAGATACCGCAGCGCTGCTGGCATTGGCGGAGGTCGAGGCCAAGCCAGCGATGACCGCCACGCTCCGGGGATTGCACTGGGGGAGCGACGGCGTGGAGGTAGAGATCGTCGCGTCGATCGTGGGCAGGCTCGGGCTCGCGCGTCAGCTTGTATGCGAAATCCTGAGACGTGACGGCGAGGGCGGTTCCGCGTTTCCGGTCGTCAGGCCACTCGAGGAACGGCCCGATTACGGCCAGGCCGCGGAGTACTCCGGCGTATTTCCGGAACGATCAATCGGTGCACTGCTACCGGGTACATACGATGTGGTTCTCACCAGCGTCTCGGGTGGCGAGCGTTTCTCGGCGCGCCTTCGTTGGGACGAACGTGTTCAGGCTCCGGCCGCGCGAACGGGCTTTCGAATCTACCCTACCAAGCGCGGCCAGGTCAGCGTCCAGAAAAGCGAGATGTCGCTGCGCCAGGCGCTCGGTCGCGTGGTGGACACCTTCCGATTCCGCCGTTGACCCAACGCGCAGGTTGAAACCTGCGCGCTACACCGGACCCGTTACCTATTGCGCAGGTTGAAACCTGCGCGCTACACCGGCCCCGTCACCTATCGCGCAGGTTGAAACCTGCGCGCTACACCGGACCCGTCACCTATTGCGCAGGTTGAAACCTGCGCGCTACAACACCTGCCAATCACCTGTAGCGCGTGGGCTTTAGCCCACGCGTAGCCGCGCGCGCCGCCGCAAGCAGCAGCACCAGGAGCGCCACCCCGCTCACGGCGGCACCGGCGCGGAGTGTGCTTGAAACGAGTTCGAACTCCACGACCTGGTGACCTGCGGGAACCGCCACGCCCTGAAGCGACACATCGCTGGGATACACCGGCAACGCGCGGTCGCCGATCCGCGCACGCCAGCCGGGATAGAAGGATTCGCTCAGGACGAGGAACCCGCCGCCGGTTGTCGTCACGTCGATGGTGAACGCGCCGTCGCGCACGGTCGTGACGACAGCGGTTGCTGGTCCCTGGGGATAGGTGGTCGCACGCATCGTCCCCGGATAGACCAGCGCCGTGCGAGCGACGTCCAACGGCCGTCCATCCGGAAGACGCGAGTGATGCACCGCCGTCAGCATGTCCTTCTCCGCGATGGGCACGACCTCGTCCACAACCCACGCTCGTGGCCGCGCCCGGAGGTTCTCGAAGACGACGTGCGGCTGCTCCGCGGAGCTGTTTTCGTCCGAGCCGCGATCGGTCACGCGCGATGTGGCGAATCGCCTGACTTCGCGCCACCGGCCCGGCTCGAGCAGCAGCCCCGGTATCTCGAGTGGCACGCTCCTGCCAGAGGAATCGATCACGGTTGCTCGGCTGATTTCGAGCCATCCCGCGGTCGACACGTCGATCTGCATCCGCGTCGCGCGAAGCGGCGCGGGTAAGTCCGCGCGGACGACGTAGCTGAAGGAGGAGGCCGCCGGGTCGAAGATTCGGGCGGCGGTGTGCTTCGCCCGGCGCTGGAGGCTCGGATCGGTCAAACCCGTCTCAGCGATGTCGACTCCCGCGAGAAGCGGGCGCTCGAACGTTTCGCCGGCTGCGCCGATGAGTTGCAGGCGCGCGACTTCAGTGCCCTGAGGCACATCTTCGGAGCAGCGCAGATGCGCGACAAGCGCGACGCTCGCTACGTCGACATCTGCCGGCAGCGCGTAGGTCGCGGTGCGCGAATTGCGCTGCCCGCATTCGGCCGGTCCAACCGGCAGAGTCATCGGACGCGACGCCCAGGTCAGGCCATCGCGCTCAATCGTGTCGGATGGTGCGAGCTCTTCCTCCCTCATCACGACATACCGAACCGCGAGCAGATCGAGCGCGGCGTTGTCGTCCGCGAGAAGCAGGGGATCGACTGCGCCGTTGGTGCCCATCATTGCCAGGGCGGCATGGCGCCCCAGCAGCATCGGTCCGTAGCCGCCCGCAATCGGGATCTGCCACACGCGCGCAAAGGCGGCCGGCACGACGGCGTCGAGCTGCGTGCCGCCTGGCGCGAGAAGCCGTTGATGGCCTGGCGCGAGCTCGTCCGCCAGCAGGGCGGCATGCACACTGGGCCGAATCGCTTCGCCGGGGATCCGTGTCGCATCAACGCCCGTCGACAGGATCCCGTACGGAAGTGCCAGCAGCAGATCGCAACCGACGAGCAGCATCAGGCCGACGATCACTGCGCGGCTGCGCGGCGTGCGCGCGAGAACGGCGCAAATCGCGGCTGTCGCGAGCCCGATCGCGAGTTCGATCCAGATCGCACCGCTCCAGACGGGCAGCTCCCATGGCAGCGCACGCTCGGTATCCAGTTCGAACGCTGAAGGCCAGCCTGCGAGCGTGATCGCGCCTGCCGCCAATGCCGCCAGGACCACTGCAATCGCCGAATAGAGGACGCGGCGCGGCATCTCGCCTCGGCGAAGCGCCGCCAGGCCGAGCCCCGCCAGCACCGTCAGGCCGAACGACGCCAGGATCAGATGACGCGCGCTGACACGGAACCGGTCGTACATCGGCAGGTGATACGCGAGCTGCGCGGCCGGCGTCGCGTCGCCCGCTCCGATCAGCAGCGCCACGATCGTGACTGTCAGCCAGAAGGCAATGCGCCACTGTCGAAAGGGACGCCACGCCGCGGCGAACGCCAGCACCAACGTCGCGAGCCCGACGTAGGTCGGTGCTTCGCGGCCTTCGTGAACGATGGCGGGGAAGAGCATCGACAGCATTTGTGCCGGCGTGTTCGCATGGCTCACGAAGGCGCCGAAGTCCATGGCCTGTCGCGCCGTCAGCGCCGTGGTTTCCGCTAAGGGGATCGCCTTGATGGCCGTCAGTGCGACGCCAAGCGCCAAGGCCGCGGCGAGGTGCACGTAATATTGCCAACCGGCACGCTCGACAAGGCCGCCTGTGAGCGCGTACAGCGCACAGGCATACATGATGTAGAGAACGACCTGCGGGTGGCCGCCGAGGATGATGCAGGCAATGGCCGCCGCACCGATCACCACCCATGGCGCGGGCCGCGGGCCACGGACGCGATCGATCGCCAGCAGCATCAACGGCATCCACGCGATCGCGTGAATCGTCGTAACGTGGGCGATGCGCTCCATCATCGCCTCGGAGAGACCGAAAGCCAGGCCGGCGAAGGCCGCTGCCGTCCGGGAGCGCGTCAGCGAATACACGTAGGCGTAGGTAAAGCACGCCGTCAGTACGAATGCCGCGACGATGAAGCCAGTCCACGACCCCACGATCCGCGCAAAGAAAAAGTGCACCGGATAGAACGCCGTGTCCTGCGGATCCGCAAACGCGGGCATGCCTCCGAACTCGAAGGCTGACCAGGTCGTGATCGGTGACAGGAAGACCGGCAGGAACTGCTCGTACATGTCCGAGTCGGCGAGAAAGCTCCCCTCGAGGATCGGACTCGCATACAGCCACACGAAGAGGATCGTGAATGCGCCGCAGACGGCCAGCGCATGGCGGACAGAGGACGGTATCCTCACGGCTACTTGGTGGCGCCGAGAGGGAGGGTGACCTCCCGTAAGTCAGTTAAATCGAGACCACGATCCAATACCGGCGGGTGCGCGATTCGCTGTTCGTGCCAGGCGACGAGGACCATCAGTCCCCAGAGCTCCCATCCGAGCGCGCGCTTGCCAGACATGTGCGCCTGAACCGCGCGGTCGACCGCCGACGAGTCGAGTACCTGCAGCGCGTCAACGCGGTCGCGAGAGAGCAATTCAGTCGCGAGGGCGCGGCCTTCGTGCCTGAGCCACGAATGAATGGGCAGGCTGAACCCCTGCTTCGGTGCGTTCGCGTGGTCGGATCCAAAGTGGCGCTCACATAGACGACGAAGCGTGACCTTGGTGTGCGCGGCGCCGTTCACGCGCAAGCGATCGGGGAGTCCAAGCGCCAGGCCGGCGACACTGCTGTTCAGCAGCGGTGCACGGCTTTCGAGGCCGTGGGCCATCGTCGCTCTATCGACCTTGGCGAGAATGTCGTTCGGGAGGTACTCCTCCACGTCGGCGACCTGCAACTGCCGCAGCGTCGGATTGGCGCCGAGCTCGTGGCTGGCAGCCAGGCGGCGGATCGATTGCGACACCGTATCCTTCGCCGCAGCGCTCGAGACCAGTGCCGCGGCGTCCAGAGGCGTCCACGTCCCGTTCCACGTGAAGTGAGCCTCGGACGTGTCGAGCGGCATGGCGCGCAGGAACCGCTGCAGCTTGTATCCGGTTGCGACCTTGGCGCGCGCATTCGAGGGGATGTGTCCCGCCATTGACGCGGCGAGCGACCATCCCGCGAGCGGAAGCCACGGCCGAAGGCGTGCGTGCCACTGCGAAGCGGGATAGGTCAGGTATCCGCCAAACAGCTCGTCACCACCATCCCCGCTCAACACGACCTTGAGACGGCTCGACGCGGCGCGTGCGACGGTCCAGACTGCCATCGCCGACGAATCGGCCAGTGGGTCGTCGAGATGCTGGGTCACGTCAAGGAATTCACCCAGCACGCTGACGTCGAGGGGTACGCGAACCAGATCGATGCCAAGCTTGCGCGCAATTGCGTTCGCCCGCGGCCACTCTGAGAATCCAGAGTCGGCGAAGTCAACGCAAAAGGCCGCTTCAAGATTGCCGAGCCGCGCGGCGCTCTGCGCGACGATCGCGGAGTCGACGCCGCCGGAGAGAAACAGCCCGACCGGCACATCGCTTCTAAGCGTCAGCCGCACGGCCGTATCCACCCGCCGCTGCAGCTCGTCGAGCAGCGCCTCGCCGTCGGTCGGAACTTGTGACTCGATGACCTGCGCTACTTTCCAGTAGCGCGCGCGCCGCCGCAGGCCTTCGGCGCCGTAGAGGCGCCACTCACCGGGCGCGACCCTGGCGATGCCTCGTGCCATCGTGCGATGGCCAGGCACGTAGTTGAGCGAGAGGTATCCCGCCAGCGCATCGATGTCGATGTCGCGCTTGCCGCGTTCGATCGCGACCAGGGGTCCGAGCTCCGACGCAAACGCGACGCGTCCGCCGTCGTCCGTAAACAGGAGCGGCTTCTCTCCAAACCTGTCTCGCGCGAGCAGCAGCGTGCGATCTTCTCGATCGTAGAGGCCGAATGCGAACATCCCCTCGAGCCGCGCCACGATTCCGGTTCCCCATGTTTCGTAGCCGGCGAGAATCACTTCCGTATCGGATGCGGTACGAAACGCGCAGCCCTCGCGGCGAAGCTCCTCTCGAAGCTCAGGGTAGTTGTAGATTTCTCCGTTGAAGGTAATGGCGTAGCGGCCGTCGATGCTGGCCATCGGCTGACTACCGGTCGCGAGATCGATGATCGCCAGCCGCCGATGCCCGAGGAACACGCCGTGCTCGTGCCAGTAGCCGCCGCCGTCAGGACCTCGGTGACGAAGCAGGTTCGTGGCGCGACACAGGTCGGCCACCGGTGGCATGTCCCGATCCCAGGAGGTAAAACCGAAAATGCCGCACATGGGCGGCTACCGGCGGACGTCCGCCGCGTTGCCGGTCACTGTGCGGACCAGATAGGGCTTGGCCTGGCCTGGATAGAAATAGAGTCGAACGATGACTTCGGAGATGAGGCCAAAGAGCAGGAACTGAATGCCGCTCACGAACAGGACGAGCGCGAGGAGAAACCAGCCGCTGCGCTCGCGCACCACCGGTACACCGTACGCAAGATAGATGTATCCGAGCACCGCCGTGATGCCCGATGCGGCCGCGAGCGCCACCAGCGCCAGGCGTCCGAACACCCGCATCGGGCGATCGAGATACTTGATATAGAAGACCAGAAAGACGATGTCGAGCAGCACGTTGAAGGTGCGCGACAATCCGTAATGCGACGCGCCCACGGGGCGGCCGATATTCTTGATGGGAACCTCGGCGATGCTCGCCCCGACATTCGCGGCCAGCACCGGGATGAACCGGTGGTGCTCGCCGAGCATCCGCAGCTGGCGTACCACGTCGCCTCGGTACGCCCTGAACGTCGTGCCGATGTCGTGAATCGTGAGGCCCGTCAGACGGCGGAGCAGCCAGTTCGCCGCCGCGGATGGCCAGCGACGGTTGACGCCCTCCTGGCGATCGGCGCGCCACCCGCACACGACGTCGAAGCCTTCTTCGATCTTGTCGAGAAACGCCGGGATGTCCTCGGGGAAGTGCTGGAGGTCGGCGTCCATCGAGACGACGATGTCGCCGCGCGCATGCTCGAATCCCACCTGCAGCGCCGCGGTCTGGCCGTAATTGCGCCGCAGCGACACCAGCGATATCCGGGGATCCAGAACGGCAAGTCCTTCTGCGACCGTCAGCGTCCGATCGCTGCTGCCATCGTCGACCAGCACAAACTCGAAGGTGTAGCGGACCTCGAGGGTGCGCGCGACGTCGGTGAGACGGCGGACGAGCTCGGGCAGCGTTCCCGCCTCGTCGAAGACCGGAACGACGACGCTGACGAGCGGTCGAGCCGCCGCCGACACACCCCGAGCGGCACCGGCGGGTGCGTTGGTCAATGCCTGCATTTTGATTTGTAACGTCGCGCACCCTGAAGGAGTTATGGTCGCGCACCCTGAAGGGTGCGCGCTACAGGAGGTAGTACAATCGCCTGTAG
>CAMCNL010000115.1 GCA_945876205.1 Candidatus Sulfopaludibacter sp. SbA3 | reverse complement strand
AAGCCGCGGAGCGGCGAAGGCGGGCGAATGCCTGCGGGCGCGAAGCGGATACGCGCGTCCGGAAATTCATCCTGCAGCGCCTCCGTGGCCGTGGAATGCGGTGTGACGATGAGCGCGGAGCGCAGGAGGCGGTCCGAGCGGAAGGGCCGGCCGCGAAGGATGACGATCCCCGGGTAGTGCACGAGGTATGCGGGGATGAAACGGTGCGCTTCGTCGTCGCGCAGCTCGTAGACGCAGAGGTCATAGGGCGCGCGGAAATGCCGCCAGACAAAGTCGTGCGCGGTCGCTTCGGTGATGACATCGATGTGATACGTCGCGCGCAACTGGTCGATGAGGAGCGCGGTGTCGTCGAGCGAATTCGACGGGTCCGTATCGGCCGTGCGGAACCACGCGAGCGTTGACCTTTCCACCTTGCTTCTATAGCATGAACAGGTTTGGGAAACTCTTCACAAGCGCGGCAGTGCACCGCCGCTGAGGCCTCACCTGAGGCCTGGGCCCTGAGCCCTGAGGCCTAGCGACATACATCTATGGATGGCTGGCTCGGCGTACTGATCATGCTCGTGCTCGGCGTCGGATTCGCCGCGGTCATGATCGGCCTGTCGGTGCTGCTCGGCCCGAAAAATCCCACGCCCGAGAAGCTGGCGCCCTACGAGTGCGGCATGCCGGCGGTGGGCGACGCGCGCGAGCGCCACTCCGTCAAGTTCTACCTCGTGGCGATGATCTTCCTGCTGTTCGACATCGAGATCGCATTTCTCTATCCGTGGGCGGTGGCGCTGCGCGATCTCGGGTGGCCCGGGCTGATGCAGATCGTCACCTTCTTCATGATTCTCTCGGTGGGCTACCTGTACGTGTGGCGCAAAGGTGCGCTCGACTGGGCCCCGGCCGCGCGCGCGCGCAATGCGCTTCGCCGCGGACCGCGGAAGGCTGCCTGACATGGCCGATTACGATCCCGACCTTCCGATCCTGACCACCACCGTCGACAAGATGGTGCAGTGGGCGCGCAAGTCGGCGATCTGGCCGGTGCAGTTCGGGCTCGCGTGCTGCGCGATCGAGATGATGGCGATGGCGGCGAGCCGCTACGACATCGCGCGGTTCGGCGCCGAGGTGTTCCGCGGCTCACCGCGCCAGTCGGACCTGATGATCGTCGCCGGACGGCTGTCCCGGAAGATGGCGCCGGCGATGCGCCGCATCTACGACCAGATGCCGGAGCCGAAGTGGGTCATCTCGATGGGCGCCTGCGCCTCGGTCGGCGGCGTGTTCGACAACTACGCCATCGTCCAGGGCGTGGATCAGATCGTCCCGGTCGACGTATTCGTGCCGGGATGTCCTCCGCGGCCGGAGTCGCTCATCTACGGCATCGTGCAGCTCCAACAGAAGATCGCCAGACAGAAGGCGTAGCCGCGCACATGGACGCCGCCGCGATTATCGAAAGTCTCACGCCGCTCGTGCCCGGCGCCTCCTACGAGGCGGGGGCGAGCATCGACTTTGCCACCATCTACGTCCCCAAGGATCGGCTGGTGGCCACCTGCCTTGCGCTCCTCGAGGCGCCTGCACTGCACTTCAACGTGCTGACGGAAATCACCGCGGTTGATTACCTGCCGCGCGAGCCGCGATTCGAGGTCGTCTACCACCTGCTGTCGATTTCGCATCGCCGCCGCCTCCGGCTGAAGGTGCGCGTGCCGATCGACGGTATGCTGCCGACGATGCAGGAGGTGTGGCCGTCCGCGGGGTGGCTCGAGCGCGAGGTCTACGACATGTTCGGGATCATCTTCGAGAACCATCCCGACCTGCGGCGCATCCTCATGCCCGATGACTGGGAAGGGCACCCGCAGCGCAAGGATTACCCCGTGCAGATCCGAAAGGCGGCGCAGACCTACGAGCCGCTCGAGATCAGCGAAGCCGAGTTCAAGGCGAACCTCGAACGTGATCGCGTGAAGCGATCGTCGACCCATTAGTCACTGCATGGCCGAACTGCGCACCGAAACGATGACCGTGAACATGGGGCCGCAGCACCCCAGTACTCACGGCGTCTTGCGCCTCGTGCTGGAGCTCGACGGCGAGATCATCAGGTCGGCGCGGACGACGATCGGCTATCTCCACACCGGCATCGAGAAGACGGCGGAGCAGAAGAAGTGGCAGCAGGTGATCCCGCTGGTGGAGCGCATGGATTACCTGGGCGCGCAGTCGAACAGCCTGTCGTTTGCCCTGAGCGTGGAAAAGCTGCTCGGTCTCGAGATGCCGCAGCGCGTCAAGGACATCCGCATCCTGCTCGCGGAGCTGCAGCGCATGGCGAGCCACCTGGTGTGGCTGGGCACGCACGCGATGGAAATCGGCGCCGTGTCGATGCTCTTCTACGCGCTGCGCGAACGCGAGCTGCTGATGAACATCAACGAGCTGATCGCGGGCTTCCGCTTCTTCCCAAGCTACATTCGCATCGGCGGCCTGCGCGAGGATATCCCGCGGGGGTTTCACGAAGCCGTCAACGCCTTCCTCGATCGCTTCCCGAAGAAGATCGACGAGTACGAGGGGTTGCTGACGAAGAACGACATGTTCCTGCGGCGCACCGAGGGCGTCGGGGTGGTGACGCAGGCCGATGCGTATGCCTGGGGCCTGCTCGGTCCGATCGCGCGCGCGGCGGGATCCGATTACGACGTCCGCAAGTACTTCCCGTATCTCGGCTACGACACCTACGATTTCAACGTGCCGACGGCGACCGAAGGCGACGTCTTCGCGCGCTACCGGGTGCGGATGCAGGAGCTGCGTGAGAGCGTGAAGATCGCCAAGCAGGCGATCAAGCGCATTCCGCCGTCCGGCGTCTGGGCGGTGGACGACCCGCGCGTGGTGCCGCCGCCGAAGGACAAGGTCTACACGGAGATGGAAGCGCTGATCCAGCACTTCCTGATCTACTCGCAGGGCTTCACGGTGCCGGCCGGCGACGCGTATGTGCCGGTCGAGGGCCCGCGCGGCGAGCACGGCGTCTACGCGGTGTCTGACGGCACCAACCGTCCATGGCGAATCAAGATGCGTGCGCCGTCGTTCTTCGCCATTCAGGCGCTGCCCCGGCTGATCGAAGGCGGCATGATTGCCGACGTCATCGCGGTGATTGGATCCAACGACGTCGTGATGGGAGACTGCGACCGGTGAGCTTTCATCCGCGGATGGAGTACGCGCCGGCGAAGTTCCACAAGTCGGAACGTACGCTGGCCGAGCAGGGCGGCGACTTCAAGTACACGCCGGAGAACCAGGCCAAGTTCGACGAGAACGTCACCCACTATCCGCCCGAACAGCGGAAGTCGGCGATTCTCTTCGCGCTCTACCTCGCGCAGGGCCAGCAGGGCTACCTGACTGCCGCCGCCATGCAGCACGTGGCGCAGCAGATCGGGTGCACCGCGGCCGAAGTCGAAGACGTCGTGACGTATTACACGATGTTCTACCGCACGCCGGTCGGCAAGTACGTCATCAACGTCTGCCGGACGTTGTCGTGCGCGCTGCTCGGCGCCGAGCGGGTGACCGAGGAGTTGAGTGCGGCGCTCGGCATCAAGCCGGGCGAGACCGATCCGACTGGCACGTTCACGCTCGTCGAAGTCGAATGCCTGGGCGCCTGCGACCGCGCGCCGGTGGTGATGGTGAACGACGAGTGGCACGAGCGGCTGGCGCCGGAGCAGTCGGCCAAGCTGATCGCCGACATCCGCACGAAGGGCGCTGCGGCCTTCACGGGATGTCACTTGAACAAAGAGGCGCAGCAGGGGGCAGGGGCTAGGGGGACAGGGGATAGGGGGAAGGGGGACCGAACCTAAGCATGGCCTACCAACGCGTCCTCACCCAGTACATCAACGAGCCTGGCTCGTACACGCTCGATTCCTACCTGAAGCACCAGCGCGGCTACGAGGGGCTGCGCAAAGCGCTGACGCTCAAGCCGGGCGAGATCATCGATCAGGTCAAGGCGTCGGGCCTCCGCGGCCGCGGCGGCGCCGGCTTCCCGACCGGGATGAAGTGGCAGTTCGTCCTCAAGGACACGCCGAAGCCGAAGTACATCTGCTGCAACGCCGACGAGAGCGAGCCGGGCACTTTCAAGGATCACGTGCTGATGGAGCGCAATCCGCACCTCCTGATCGAGGGATGTGCGATCGGCTGCTACGCCATCGGCGCGAAGGTCGCCTACATCTACATCCGCGGCGAGTTCTATCACGTGCAGCAGATTCTCGAGGCCGAGATCGAGAAGGCGTACAAGGCCGGATATCTCGGCAAGAACATCTTCGGCAGCGGGTTCGACTGCGACGTCTACGTTCACCGCGGCGCCGGCGCCTACGAAGCGGGCGAGGAAACCGCGCTGATCGAATCGCTCGAAGGCAAGCGCGCGCAGCCGCGCATCAAGCCGCCGTTTCCCGCCGTGGCCGGCCTCTACCAGTGCCCCACCGCGGTCAACAACGTCGAGACGCTCTGCAACGTGCCGCTCATCATCATGAACGGCCCGGAGTGGTTCTCGAAGCTCGGGCCCGAGAAGAACGGCGGGCCGAAGCTGTACTGCATCAGCGGACACGTGAAGAAGCCCGGCGTCTACGAAGCCGCGATGGACACGACGCTGCGCGAGCTGATCTACGACGAGCGGTTTGCCGGCGGCATGATGGACGAGCGGCCGATGAAGGCGGTCATCCCCGGCGGATCGTCGGTGCCGCTGCTGCTGCCGGATCAACTCGACATTCCCGCCAGCTTCGACGGCGTGCAGAAGGCCGGTTCGCTGCTTGGCTCGGCCGGCCTGATCGTGTTCAACGATTCGGTCTGCGCCGTCTGGCTGGCGATGAACCTGCTGCACTTCTATCGCCACGAATCGTGCGGCAAGTGCACGCCGTGCCGCGAGGGCACCGACTGGCTGCTCAAGCTCCTGATGCGGATCGAGCGCGGTGAAGGACAGCCCAAGGATCTCGACCTCCTCTTCGGCGTCTCCAACAACATCGTCGGCAAGACGCTGTGCGCGTTCGGCGACGCGGCGGCGACGCCGGTGCTATCGACGATGAAGCTGTTCCGCGACGAGTACGAGGCCCATATTCGCGCCGGTGCGTGCACGCTGCCGGCGCCGTGGCGCGCCAAACACGCCATGGCAGGGGCGCACTAGCGTGGACCTCAGATTCGCCGTTCAGCTCGGGATCATCGGCCTGACGTTCTTCATGCTGATCAACGCGTCGGCGGTGCTGGTGCTCGCCGAGCGCAAGATCATGGGCTTCATGCAGCAGCGCTACGGCCCGTATCTGGTCGGCCCGCACGGCATGCTGCAGCCGCTGGCCGACATCGTCAAGCTGCTGTTCAAGGAGGAGCTCCGGCCGAAAGCCGCTGACAAGTGGCTCTTCAACCTCGCACCGATCCTGTCGGTGGCCGCGGCATTCACCGCGTTTGCGACCGTGCCGTGGGGCGCCGAGACGACCTTCTTCGGGCTGCTCGACGATCCGGTGAGCCTTGGCGTCGCCGACCTCAACGTCGGCGTGCTGGTGATCTTCGCAGTGACCTCGATGGGCGTGTATGGGATCGTCCTGGCGGGGTGGGCATCCAACAGCAAGTACTCGCTGCTCGGCGGGCTGCGCGCCTCGGCGCAGATGATCAGCTACGAGCTGTCGTACGCGACGGCCTTGGCCGCGGTGATTCTGCTGGCCGGGTCGCTGTCGGTGCGCGAGGTCGTGGACGCGCAGTCGGGCTACTGGCTTGGATTCATCCCGCGCTGGTACGTCTTCCTGCAGCCGGTCGGATTCATCATCTACGTGATCGCGGGCGTCGCCGAAACCAACCGCGCGCCGTTTGATTTTCCCGAGGCCGAACAGGAGCTCGTGGCCGGCTACAACACCGAGTACAGCGCCGTGCGCTTCGCGCTGTTCCCCCAGGCCGAGTACATCAACATGGCGACGATGTCGGCCGTGGCGACCGACCTGTATCTGGGCGGATGGCACGGGCCGTTCCTCGAGCAGTACGGGCTCGGCTGGCTCTGGTTTCTCATGAAGGTGGGGTTGATCCTCTTCACCTATATCTGGGTGCGTTGGACCGTCCCGCGTTACCGCTACGACCAGTTGATGAATTTCGGCTGGAAGTGGCTGTTCCCGGCGGCGGTCATCAACCTGATCGTCACCGCTGCACTGGTGCTCTATTTCAATGCCTGACACGCTGATTTTTTACGCGCTGTCGGGGCTGGCGATTCTGGCGTCAGCGCTGGTCATCGGCCAGCGCAACCCGATGTACAGCGTCATGCTGCTGATCGCGTCGTTTGGCGCGCTGGCCGGCCTCTACATCCAGCTCGATGCGCCGTTCGTGGCGGTAGCGCAGATCGTCATCTACGCCGGCGCCATCATGGTGCTCTTCCTGTTCGTCGTGATGCTGCTCAACGCGCCGCAGGAAGACGCGGCGGAGTGGGATCGCACGCATCCGCTGCGGCAGGGTGGCGTCGGCCGCTTCGGCGCGATGCTGGCGCTGCTGCTCGTCGTCCAGCTTGCCTGGGCGCTGATGCGCGCCAACGACGTCAGCGACGCGGTGTCGTCGCGCGGCGACGTGGCGACGGTGAGCTCGGTCCGGGAAGTCGGCCGCGGCCTCTTCACCGACTACATGTTCG
The DNA here is from genome assembly GCA_945876205.1 of Candidatus Sulfopaludibacter sp. SbA3. Classification (GTDB taxonomy): domain Bacteria; phylum Acidobacteriota; class Vicinamibacteria; order Vicinamibacterales; family UBA2999; genus CANNDT01. The sequence continues at coordinate 5,473 of CAMCNL010000115.1, read as the reverse complement.
CGTTCGAAGCGACCTCGATCCTGATCCTGGTGGCGATGGTTGGCGCCGTGGTGCTGGCGCGGCAGGAGCGAGGACAGTGATCCCGCTCGACCACTACCTGATCGTCTCGGCCATCCTGTTTGCGATCGGCACGGCTGGCGTCTTCCTGCGGAAGAACCTCATCACCATCCTGTTGTCGATCGAGATCATGTTGAACGCCGTCAACCTGACGTTCGTGGCGTTCGGCCGGTCGCTGGGTACCGTCGACGGCCAGATCATCACGTTCTTCGTGATGACCGTCGCCGCCGCCGAAGCGGCCGTCGGCCTGGCGATCATCATCGCGCTCTACCGTCACCGCGAATCGCTCAACCCGGACACCTTCTCGTCGTTGAAGTGGTGATGCTGGCCCTCATTCCTCTCTTTCCGCTGCTCGGGTTCCTCTTCAACGCCTCGTTCGGCCGGCGCGTGCCGAAGACGGTGTCGGGCGGCGTCGCCTCGCTGGTGATGCTGGCGTCATTCGCCGTCGCGGCGATGAGCGTATGGCAACTGGCCGGGCTGCCGGTGGAGGAGCGCGTCATCGACCAGACGCTCTACACCTGGATCGCGTCGGGCGACTTCGTGCTCGACCTGACGCTGCGGCTCGATCCGCTGTCGGCCGTGATGATCCTGGTCATCACCGGCATCGGCTCGCTGATCCACATCTATTCGACCGCCTACATGCACGACGAGCCCGACAGCGAGTACGCGAGGTACTTCTCGTACCTCAATCTGTTCGCGGCGTTCATGCTCGTGCTGGTGCTCGGCGCCAGCTTCCTGGTGCTCTTCGTCGGCTGGGAGGGCGTCGGCCTCTGCTCGTATCTGCTGATCGGCTTCTGGTTCAAGAAGAAGTCGGCGTCAGACGCGGGCAAGAAGGCGTTTGTCGTGAACCGGATCGGCGACTACGCGTTCATCCTCGGGACGCTCCTGCTGTTCACCCACTTCGGCACGCTCGATTTCCGCCAGCTCGCCGACGCGGTCGCACCGCTCCCTCCGGAAGCGACCTTCGGCACGCTGTCGATCGCGACGCTGCTGCTCTTCATCGGCGCCACCGGCAAGTCGGCGCAGATCCCGTTGTACGTCTGGCTTCCCGACGCGATGGAGGGCCCGACGCCGGTCTCCGCCCTCATCCATGCCGCGACGATGGTGACCGCCGGCGTCTACATGATCGGGCGCACGGCCGTCGTCTTCACGCATGCGCCCGACACGATGCTGATTGTCGCGATCATCGGCGCGCTGACCGCCTTGATGGCCGGCACGATCGGGCTCGTGCAGAACGACATCAAGCGCGTGCTCGCGTATTCGACGGTCTCGCAGCTCGGATTCATGTTCCTGGCGATGGGGATGGGCGCGTTCGGCGCCGGGATCTTCCACCTCTACACGCACGCGTTCTTCAAGGCGCTGCTCTTCCTCGGATCCGGCGCGGTCATTCACGCGCTGCACGGCGAGCAGGACATCCGCAACATGGGCGGATTGAAGAAGCAGCTGCCGGTGACCTACTGGACCTTCCTGATCGGATCGCTCGCCATCGCCGGCGTGCCGTTCCTCTCCGGATTCTTCAGCAAGGACGAGATCCTCTTCGAGACCTTTGCACACGGCCACTGGATCCTGTGGGGGATCGGCGCGCTGACCTCACTCCTGACGGCGACCTACATGTTCCGCCTCGTGTTCCTGACATTCCATGGAGAACGACGGGAAGGTGCGATTGCGTCGGGATCGCACCTCCATGACGCCCCGCCAGCCATGGCCTTCGTGCTGATCGTCCTGGCGATCGGGTCAGTGCTCGCCGGCTACGTGGGCGTTCCGCACGCGCTCGGTGGAAGCAATCTCCTGGGCGCGTGGCTCGAGCCTGCGTTTGGCATCATGCCGGCGGCCGGTGAAGAAGAAGCCGGTCTGGAGCTGATGCTGATGGCCGTGTCGAGCACGATTGCGCTGGTCGGTATCGGCCTGGCCGCGTTCATCTGGCTGAAGCGCCGCGAGATCGCCGATTCGATGGCCCGCAGCTTCTCGGGGCTCTACAACCTGCTGCTCAACAAGTACTACGTCGACGAGATCTACGATGCGGCCATCGTCCGGCCGACCGTGGTGCTGTCGACGGACGTGCTCTGGCGCGGGTTCGACGTCCGCGTCGTCGATGCCGCCGTCAATGGCGCCGGGACGATCGTCGGCGCCAGCGCCTCGATGCTGCGTCGGCTGCAGACCGGCTCGGTGCGCGCCTACGCCAGCTCGCTCTTTGTCGGCGTGGTCCTGATTCTCGGTTACTACCTCTGGAGATGATGCCGCTTCTGACCCTCTCGTGGCTCGTGCCGCTGGCCGGCGGACTCCTGCTGATGCTGATTGGCAACGGCGATGGCCGCCGCAACGGCCTGATCCGGTGGCTGACGCTGGCCATCTCGCTGGTGGCCTTCGTCGTCACGCTGGCGCTCTGGGCCGGCTTCGATTCCGCGTCGGCCGAGTTCCAGTTCGTCGAGCGGCAGCCCTGGATCCCGGCGTTCGGCATCGACTACTACGTCGGCATCGACGGCATCAGCCTGCTGCTGGTCGTGCTCACGTCGTTCCTCACGCCAATCGCGCTGCTCTCGTCGTGGGGATCGATCGACAAGAAGGTGAAGGAGTTTTCGATCTTCATGCTGGCCCTCGAGGCCGCGATGATCGGCGTCTTCATCTCGCTCGACCTGTTCCTGTTCTACGTCTTCTGGGACGCGATGCTCATCCCGATGTATTTCCTGATCGGGATCTGGGGCTACGACCAGCGCATCTACGCCGCCATCAAGTTCATGCTCTACACGATGGCCGGCAGCGTCCTGATGCTGGTCGCGATTCTCGGACTGGCCTACCTGCACAGCGCGGCGACGGGGAGCTACAGCTTCGACCTGCTCAAGCTCTACGCGCTGGATATCGCGCCGCAGACGCAGATGTGGTTCTTCCTGGCGTTTGCGATCGCGTTCGCCATCAAGGTGCCGCTGTTTCCCTTCCACACGTGGCTGCCCGACGCGCACGTGCAGGCGCCGACCGCCGGGTCGGTCATCCTGGCCGGCGTGCTGCTGAAGATGGGCACCTACGGGCTGGTGCGGTTTGCGTTCCCGCTCTTTCCGATCGCCGCCGCCTACTTCGCGCCGTGGCTGGCGCTGCTCGCGGTCATCGGCATCCTCTACGGCGCGCTGGTCGCCATGGTGCAGCCCGACATGAAGAAGCTGGTGGCCTACTCGTCGGTCAGCCACCTTGGTTTCGTCGTGCTCGGCATCTGCGCGATGAACGTGCAAGGCCTGCAGGGCGCGGTCTACCAGATGCTCGCCCACGGCGTGAGCACCGGCGGCCTCTTCCTGATGGTCGGCATGCTCTCTGACCGCCGCCATACGCGTCTGATCAGCGAGTTCGGCGGGCTCAAGGCGGTGATGCCGCGGCTGACCGCGGCCTTCATGATCATCACGCTGGCGTCGATTGGCTTGCCGGGCCTCAACGGCTTCGTCGGCGAGTTCCTGATCCTGCTGGGCGCCTTCCGCTGGGATCCCCGCTATGTCGTCGCCGCGGGCCTGGGCGTGATCCTGTCGGCGGTCTACATGCTCTGGATGTTCCAGCGCGTGTTCTACGGCCCGGTCACCAACGACGAGAACGCATCGCTTCCGGACCTGCAGCCACGGGAGTGGGCCGCTGTCCTCCCGCTCTGCGCCATGGCGATCGTGATGGGCGTGTTTCCGACGCTCTTCCTCAAGCCGATGGAACCGGCGGTTCAGAAGCTGGTGCAGCGCGCCCAGTCGGTGCAGACGCTGCAGGTGAAAGCTGCTCCGAAGCTGCCGGCCAAGGTTCACATCAAGCTGGTCAAGGCGGTCGACTGATGTTCAATTCGTCTTTCGACGCCGTCGTCCCGATGCTGTGCGTGACCCTCGCGGCGCTGGCCGCCATGGGAGCGGAAGCCTTCCGCGCGCGCGACGAGAAGATGCCGATCGGCGGCCTGGGGATCATCGGCCTGGTCGGTGCGGGCGTCGCCTGCGCGCTGCTCTGGAACCGCAATACCTCGAGCTTCGGCGTCATCGTTGCCGACAACTTCGGCCTGTTCGTGACGATGGTGCTGGTGATCGTCGGGATCCTGACGATCATGTTCTCGTCGCAGGTGCTCGAGGTCGATAATCTGCCGAGGGGCGAGTACTACGCGCTGCTGCTGTTCGGCATCGCCGGCATGATGATGATGGCGACGGCCAACGATCTGCTGGTCGTGTTCATATCGCTGGAGATCCTGTCGCTCGCCGTCTACGTGCTGACCGGCATCCGCCGCGACGATCCACGTTCGACCGAGGCGGCGTTCAAGTACTTCCTGCTGGGCGCGTTCTCGAGCGCCTTCTTTCTCTACGGCATTGCCTTCACCTACGGGCTGACCGGCAGCACCCGTCTCGACCGGATCGGCGCCTTCCTCGCCGCGCAGTCGATGAGCGACAACCCGCTCATCCTCGTCGCGCTTGGCCTGCTGCTGGTGGGCTTTGCGTTCAAGATCTCCGCGGTGCCGTTCCACATGTGGACGCCTGACGCCTACGAAGGGGCGCCGGCGATCGTGACCGGCTTCATGTCGACGGGCGTCAAGGCCGCGGCCTTCGCGGCGTTCGCCCGCGTCTTCCTGTCAGCCTTCGAGCCGTTCAGCCAGCAGTGGGTGCCGGTGATCTGGGTACTCGCCGCCGCAACGATGATCCTGGGGACCGTCGTCGGCGTCGCCCAGAGCAACCTGAAGCGGATGCTCGCGTATTCCAGCATCGCGCACGGCGGCTACCTGCTGGTCGGTCTCGTCGCCGCCAACCAGATCGGAAAGGCCGCGATCCTCTTCTACCTGCTGGCCTACGCCATCACCAACCTCGCTGCGTTCGGCGTGATCGCCATGCTCGCGTCGAGCAACGATGAGAACGAAGAGCTGAGAGACTACAAAGGCTTGTGGCACACGCATCCCGCCCTGGCGGCGATGATGACCGTCTGCCTGCTGTCGCTTGGCGGGCTCCCTCCGACCGTCGGCTTTGTCGGCAAGTGGTACATCTTCAGCGCCGCGGTCAGCTCCGGGTACTACGGGCTCGCGGTCATCGGCATGCTCACCAGCGTCGTGTCGGTGTTCTTCTACCTGCGCGTGGTGGTGATGATGTACATGTCCGAGCGCGAAGGCCCCGAGCCGGTGCGCCCGCGAATCGCCCGCATGGGTATGGTGGCGCTCACGCTCTCGGTCATCCTGATCTTCTACCTCGGCATCCTGCCGACGCGCGTGCTCGACTACGCCGCCGAATCGATCGCCACGATCTTCTAAAGTCGTCGCCCCTCACGCTGTCACGGGCCACGGAGACACAGAGCCTCTGTTCTTTTTTATGGCCAGACGGCCTCGCCGTCCATGGAAATGGCAGCGACCCACTGCGGGTCGAGTAGCATCGTGTGGCTGCGGGCTGGCGAGAGCTGGTCCTCGGGGAGCAGCTCGCGAACGCGGACGAAG
>CAMCNL010000114.1 GCA_945876205.1 Candidatus Sulfopaludibacter sp. SbA3 | reverse complement strand
GGAGCTGTGCCTGATCTCGTCGATCCAGCGCCTGACGAATTCGACTTCGCGTGGTGCGATGAAGGGCGACGAGCATCCGTACAACAGCAGCGGACGTGCGGGGTCGAGGCCCACGGCCGAGCAAAATTCCTCCCTGGTGGTGGATGGGCGCAAATCGAAAAATTCATCGAATCGCGCGGCGCCGGTGATGACGACGCGGTCCTCCGAGACGCCGTGGAGATCGACCGCTTCACGCTTCTGGGTCTCGTTCCAGACGAGGACGCGATCCGGTTGAACGCGAATCAGTCCGCGGTTCGTCAGGTTGTCCCAGCTGAACGGCAGAAATCCCACCGGAATGCCGAGACGATGAGCCGCCTTGACGTAATCGGTTTGGTAGGAGCCGAAGTCCACCAGCGGCGTCACGAGGACCAGATCGGGCTCGTGGTACTTGATGAACAGTTCGAAATAGCGCTCGGGCGGAATCGCCGCCTCGGCGGTCGCCAGCAGGCGTCCAATCATCCGCGCGTGGCGCTGCATCCACGGATGCGCTTCAACCGAGCTGCGCACAGAGTCCGGCACATACGAGCTCGCGCGGGCGGCGAGCTTGGCGGCATGTGCGTGTGCCGGCTCGAAGAACCGCAGGTAGTCGCGGGTCAGACGGATCTTCGGCGCCAGTGTCTTCCAGCGATCGATCCGCCGCGAGGGACAGATGACCACTTCAACACGGCGTCCATTCCCGAGGGTCTTGGAGCTCTTGAAGCCGCCCTTCTTGCCGGCCACGGCGAGCGTCACGCTGTGGCCGCGCTTCGTCAGGCGCTCGAGTACTCCGTCGAAATGACGCGTCTTTCCGAGTTGGTGTACGAAGAACAGGATGCGCAGCCGCACCTGCGCGTCGTCCTGCGCCTCCATTGACGGCATGCGCGTTCAAGCATAGCATCGCGTGATTCCTTGCAACGTCTCCTCCGATATCTCGGCCGCCTCGCTCGCCCGTTCATTCGCCCTGATTGGGAAGAGGAGCGGCGGATGCTCGGGCGGATCACATCCCGCGTCGAAGAAATCAGCAAGCTCGAGGAGCTTTCGTCGCGGCATGCGACGGAGCTGGCGCAGCTGCGCGATCGGATCGACGGCCTGGCGCGCCGCGATCTGACGCAGGCGAGAAAAGGTCTGAGCGAGCTGCGGCGCGCCGTCCTGAGCCAGTTGCAGGCGACCAACAAGGCGCTGCGACAGGCCGAGTTTTTCGACCAGCAGTCCGTCCACGAGCAGGCGCTTCAGCGGCTGATCGATCGCGCCAGACGGACCGGACGTCCATTGCTGGCCGGTCCATGGACGGGGGAGATTGGCTTCGAGCTCCTGTACTGGATCCCGTTTCTCCGGAAACTGAAGTCGCGCGTGCCCGAGCTGCCGATGTCGGTCATCTCGCGCGGCGGCGTGGCGGCGTGGTACGACGGGATTGCCACGGGCTACGAGGACATCTTCGCCGTGGTCGATCCGGCCGAGTTCCGCGCCCACACAGATCGCGAAACGCGAAAGCAGCGCAGCGTCGGAGCGTTCGACCGCCGGCTGCTTCGCCATGCCTCACGAGCGCTCGGCGTTCGGCCGGTGCTGGTGCATCCGTCGCTGATGTACAACCTGCTGTATCCGTACTGGAAAGACGCGCTGCCGCTCCGCCGGCTGTTCGAGTACGTCGAGCCTGCACGGCTGTCGGCTGCGCCGGAGCTCGACGTCACGCTCGATCTCCCGGCCGAATATGTGGCAGTGCGCTTCTATTTCAGCCAGTGCTTCCCCGACAACCCGGGAAACCGCGCGCTGGTGACCGATGTGGTGCGTTCGCTATCGGCTCGGCTTCCCGTCGTGCTGCTGACGACGCCCTTCGCGGTGGACGATCACGTTGACGCGACGCCAGACGCGGCGTCGGTTCGGTCGGTCGCTCACCTGCTGACCCCCGAAAACAATCTCGCCGTCCAGACAGCGGTCATCAAGGGAGCCCGTGCGTTCGTGGGGACGTACGGCGGCTTTTCGTACCTCGCGCCGCTCTGCGGCGTGCCATCGGTGACGTTCTACTCGGAAGCCACCTTCTTCGAGCAGCACCTGGAGTTCGCGCGACGCACGTTCTCACGCGTCGACGCGGCGTCGTTCATCGTGCTGCATGCACGGGAACGCGCATTACTCGACGATCTGGTGCACCGCGCACCCTGAAGGTATGTCGCGCACCCTGAAGGGTGCGCGCTACAGGCGGCAGGCCAATCGCCTGTGTGGTGAAGGGTGCGCGCTACGGGCGGCAGGCCAATCGCCTGTGTGGTGAAGGGTGCGCGCTACAGGCGGCAGGCCAATCGGCTGTAGCGCGTGGCCTTCAGGCCACGCGTCTATTTGAGGCGCGCGAGCCGCTGCTGGCGCCACGCCAGCACGGAACTCGCGGCGGCAGCGCCGTAACCAAGCAGCGGCCGGAGCGCCGGATCGTCCGAGAATCGCCCCCGTAGCGCCGACGGAATCGATATCTGCTGCCCGATCAGCGGTATCGAGAACACGTGATTGATACCGCGGCGGTTGCGTCCCGATCGATTGCGTCCGGCGCGGTGGAAGAGCATCGAATCGAACACGATGAACGAGCCTGCCTTCGCTTCGACGCTGACGTCGAGCGCCGCCGCAACCTGATCGGACGGAAAGCGCTCGATGCGATGCGACCCCGGAATGAGCGTCGTCGCTCCTGTGGCTTCGGTGAACGGGTCGAGGCACAACAGTGCGCTGATCGCGAGAGGCCGGCTTGACGTGAAATGCTGGTACGGCAGATCGCGGTGATACCGCGCCTGGGAATGCACGTCGACTGAAGGGTTGCTGACGCCGTTCTGCTGCATCAACACGATGTACTGCCCCAGCAGGAGACGGCACAACTCGAGGAGTGCCGGGTGCGTCGCCGGCTTGAGGAATTCGTCGTCGTACGCCAAAGGAAGGCGGGCCGTGCCCGTATCGCCAATCGCCGAGATTCGATCGGCGCCTCCGAATTCTTCAGCCTGCTGTGCAAGGACGACGTCGAGACGCTCGCCGAAGCGGGCAATCTCTTCTGGAGTGAATGCGTTCTCGATGATGGAATAGCCCGCGAGGCGAATGCGCTCCGCGTGTACCCCCAGCGTCCCCTCGACCTGATCGCGCTCGAGCACGCCGTAATCTGACTGTGTTGGAGTCTCACCCATTCGAGCAATAGGGTAATCTCATTCGCGCGTGGTGGAGCTGTGAAAGGCGGGTGGAGGAGGATCGGCAAGCTCGATCTCGATACGTCGCGCGCGCCGTGGGCCGCGACCCATGCTGCGCTGCCGGTCGCGGAGCCGGTGCGAGACGGCGTCTGGAATCTGTATCTGAGCCTGCGCGATGATCGCGGCCGCGCCCGCATCGGGCGCACGCAACTGACCGTCGATCCTCCGGCACTGACACCGCTTGAACCCGATCCCGTCCTCGATCTCGGGCCGCTGGGCGCGTTCGACGATTCGGGCGTCGTGACATCGAGCCTCGTACGCCAGGGAGACACCAGATTCCTGTTCTACACGGGGTGGAGCCTCGGCGTGACCGTGCCGTTCTATCTGATGGCCGGCATCGCGGTGAGCCGGGGCAATGGCGCCTTCAAACGGTTATCAGCTGCGCCGCTCCTCGACCGCCAGGCGGTGGATCCTTTTCTGACGGCATCGCCATTTGTCGCAGTGGAAGATCGGCGCTGGCGGATGTGGTACGTCTCGGGGTCTGACTGGATCGCTTCGCCCTCCGGCGACCCGCGTCATCGCTACAACATCCGATACGCGGAGTCGGACGATGGTCGGGAGTGGCGGCGTGATGGCCGCGTGTGCATCGACTATGCGGACGCACGCGAGTACGCGTTTGCGCGGCCCTGGGTCGTCAAAGATGCCGACGGTTACCGGATGTGGTTCGCGGTCCGAGGCGATCGCTACACGATCGGGTATGCGGAATCAGCGGACGGCATCACCTGGCAGAGGCGAGACGCAGCGGCCGGGTTGATGCCGTCAACCCAAGGATGGGACAGCGACTCGGTCGAGTATCCCTGTGTGTTCGATCACCGCGGCACCCGCTACCTGCTCTACAACGGCAACGATTACGGTCGCACCGGCGTCGGTCTTGCGCGGTGGGATGCGAGCGCGTAGCGCGCGGGCTTGTAGCGCGCAGGCTTTAGCCTGCGCGTCTATTCCGCAAAGCACGGCAGGTCGAGCGGCTCGAACCGGCCGGTAGGCGTGCGGCGCATGTCTGCGAGCAGGCGCATCCTGTCGCCGTCCTGCTTGCGATATTCCGCGAATCGCGCCGACGTGATCTCGCGGTAGTTCTTCATGACGTACTCGCGAACACGCGGGTATTCCCTGAACGCATAGAAGAGGTCGTCGCCTGAGTGGGTGATCATCACAGGCGCCTGCTCGTGCGTGATCCACTCGAGAAACTGCTGCTCCGACGCCTCGTCGTGCTTCAACCCGTGATCCCAGTGGAGATGCCACACCGGGCGACGCTCGGCGTAGTAGGTGACGGGAAACCACATCGCCGTTTCCCAGATCCGGTCCGAGGGACGAAGACACTGGTGCACGTATCGGATGACCAGGCGACTGTCTGAGGTCTCTTCGGGGTCGTCCGGTGCGTAGGCGTTGATGGCCGGAGTGGTCATGTGAAATGCCAGGGCGCTTGGCACTCGACGCGCAAGCCCGCCGCCTTCCTTCGCAATCTGGGACAGCTCGTTGACGGCGTCGGTCACCGTCAGGAACGCGGCGATTGAAATCACGCCGACAATCGCCAGCGCGACCTTGCCGTACCAGCGCCAGTTCCAGATCAGCCACGCGAACAGCGGCACCCACACCGCCGCGACCTCGCCGACCTGGCCGGTCTTTCTCATCAGTCCCGCAGCCGTGACCACGGACATTCCCGCAAGCACCATGACCGGGATTGAACGGCGGCGGATGCTCGTGACCAGCGCGGCAATCGTCGTGAACAATGCGACGTGCCACAGCCACGGCGCGGCATTCTCGTTGGTGAAGAACGGCGCCTTCAGCCCGAACGGCCGATCTCGCCCAAGGCCGTTGTCCTGGGCGAAGTCGATTCGGCTGACGAGGTACGACGGGATGCCCTCGGTGCCCTGGATCCAGAGCAACCACGGACCCAGCAGCACCAGGGTCCCGGCCACAACCTTCACCATGTCCTGGCGCGGTCGCGGCCCCGCGAGGACGGCCAGTCCCATGCAGAGCGCCACGTAAAAACCATGATCATGACGAAACAGGGTCGCGACAGCGATGACCACCGCGAGCAGGTACGGAGACAGCCGCCCTTCGAGATATCTCCACGCCGCGAGGATGGCGATCGGGTAGAGGGCGACCTTCTCGGCGCCGTAGACGGCCTGATCCATCAACCACACCGCAACAACCATCGCCACGACCACGCCGGCGACCCGGTTGTGAACGAGCCTCCTGGTGACCGCGTACACGGCGATCAAGCCGATGATGCGGATGGCGAGCGCGATCATCACTTCGGCGATCGGTCTGGAGCCCGTTGCCACCTGGCCGATGTACGAAATCGCCACCTGGAGCGGCACGCCTGGGTCGAATAAGTCGACGTTCAACCGGTCGCCGGCGAGCAGGGCCGCCGCGTGCGAGAGCGCGAAATGGTCGTCGCCGTCAAGCCGGCCGTCGACCGTGCCCAGAAAGAACGCGGAGTAGACGACGAGGAACGCGGGAAGGAGGAGGGTGCCTAATCGGTTGCGCACGGGCACGGAATGGTACCATTGTCCTTCCCGCATCACATGTTCACCTGCCACGTGTGTACCAACGGCGACGTGCGCGAGCTGGCAGGATACGCATCCTTCCCGCGCGTGACCTCCGACTGCAAGCCATGGCCGGCTGGCGGGCAGCTCGGCGTGTGCTCGCGTTGCGGGGCGATGCAGAAGATCATCAACGACCAATGGCGCGCCGATATCGCGCGCATTTACCAGGACTACACGATCTACTTTCAGGCGTCCGGGGCGGAGCAGGCGGTGTTTGTCGGCGAGGCGGCGCAGCTGATGTCGCGCTCCGACCGGCTGGTCTCACAGATCGTCGCGCACGTCGACTTGCCCCCGACAGGGCGCTTGCTGGATATCGGCTGCGGTAACGGCGCATTCCTCGGCGCATTCTCCAGCGCGCTCCCCGGCTGGTTGCTGGCTGGCACCGAGCTTTCGGAGACGAACAAGGCGACGGTGGAGGCGATTCGCGGGGTCGAAGCGCTATACACCTGCGGCCTGGCAGAGACTCCGGGATGTTTCGGGCTGATCTCGCTCGTGCACGTGCTCGAGCACATCGCCAACCCGTCAGAGTTCCTGCGAGCCGTCGCCGCGAAACTGGAGCACGAGGGCACGCTGTTCGTCGAGGTGCCGGACGCGGCGCGCAACCCGGTCGACCTGCTCATTGCCGATCACGCGACCCATTTCACGGTGGCGTCGCTTGCCGCCTTGCTCGAGAGCGCCGGGTTCCGGATTACGACGCTGAGCGAAGAGTGGGTGTCCAAGGAAATCAGCGTGGTTGCCAGGAAAGGCCACGGGCCGGCCGCCGTTCCCGCGATGCGCGGTGATGCTGCCGCCTCGGCGCTCGACTGGTTGCGGGCGACGCGCGAGGCAGCACGTGCGGTTCGCGGCCGCGCCGCAGGCAGGAAGTTCGGGCTGTTCGGCAGCTCGATCGCCGCGACCTGGCTGGCGCAGGAAGTCGATCGCGCGATGGACTTCTTCGTCGACGAGGACATTCATCGTCATGGCGAGCGTTTCTTTGAACGCACCGTCCTCAGTCCAGACGAAGTGCCCGACGGTAGCGCCGTGTTCGTCGGTATTGCCGGCGGCGCTGCCGAGCGAATCGCGCGACGCCTGTCGCAGAGCTATCCTGCGGTGTCGTGGATTCCCGGTCCACCGCTCGTGTAACCGGGAATGCAGCATCTCGACATTCGGCTGGGCGCCACCCGCTACCTTCTCTGCGACCCCCAGACGACGCCTGACGGCAAACCCGCGGGCTACGGGAACATGCTGCGCAACGCCGAACAGGCGACTCGGACGGCGGCCGCGCTCGGCGCAACCCTCCTGTTCATCCCTTCCGGGCGCCCGCTGAACGCGGCGGTGTTCGACCTGGAGAGTCCCGACGTAACGATCCTCGGTCAATCCGATTGGCGCGCGCCGGCGCTCCGCGCGCTATGGCGGATAGCGACACCCGTCCGATACGGCGCTCCGGGGGCGTGGACCGCGAGCACGACGGCGTCGCTCGTCAGGCCGGCCGTCCATCCCGTGATGCATCTCGCCAGGCGACGAGGGTGGCGGGAGGCCGATCGGCGCCTTGACCGCTTCGGCCATGCCTGCCGTCGGGTGGCCAACTCGTACGAGAAACGAGTGACCGATGCGTGGCGGGCTCTGTTTGGCGAAGCCCGGGAGCGTGCACGGGCGACCGACTCCAAGCGCCAGCGCATCCGCCTGAGACTTCGGCGCGACGCACAGGCGAGTGTCGACGAGCTCGCGCGACGCGCGGGCCTTGATCCTCAGCGTCCGATGGTGATCCTGCACGTGCGCGAGTCGGGCTATCGGCAGCGCGGTGCCGAGCGGCAGCAGGTGATGGACCGGGTCCGCGATGCGCGGATCGAGACGTATCGCCCGGCGATCGAGTGGCTCGTCGAGCGCGGTTACCAGGTTGTCAGGATTGGAGACCCGTCGATGACGCCGTGCGCCTGGCCTGGCGTGATCGATCTCGCCACCGCGCCGTGGCGAACCGGTGCCTTCGAGCTGTGGGCGGCGATCAACAGCCGGTTCTTCATTACCGGCGACTCTGGTCCGTACTTCCTCGCGCAACTGGCCGGCGTGCCGTCGCTGTCAGTCAACGTCTTCCGCGCCGGTTACAACACGATTCGCGAGAGTGACCGGTACATCTCGAAACGCGTCCTCGACCGCACGCGCGGACGCCACCTCTCGATTGCCGAGATGCTGTCCGACGAATTCGTGTACTCGGCGGTCGACTTCGACCGTTTCGCATGGGTCGATAACACGCCCGATGACATCCTCGAGGCCGTTGAGGACATGGTGGCTGCGCTGGACGATCCCGATCTGCCGCGCACCGCGGCGCAGCAGCGGCACGATGAGGTTCTGAGCCGGTTGGCGCCTCGCAAGATGATCGACGGCCGGGCACAACCCAGCCTGCTCGCCCGGAAGGGCGGCCGAGGCACACTTTCGCCCGGTTTTGCGGCCAGATACTTCGATTCCACCCCAGCCGATCGCCTTGAACAGGGCCCCCGTATGAGGTAGACTCCTAACCGGCTTGTCGCGCAAAGTCCTGGCAACAAGCAGCTTATCTGACAATGGTTTACGGCGCAGGCTCGCTATCGGCGGGTAGTGTGCGCGGACTGCGCGCCGAGCAAGCAGTTTGATCATCTCTCGTCCGGGATTCCCAGCACACTTCGCCGTCCTCGGCCATCGCACAGGTCAGGGCGCAGGTGTGCTCGTCCACGCCGAGGGCTGATCGGTCATTTCGCCCGTGTTTTCGCGGGGTCAACGCTTCCTCAGCGGCGGTTCAGGCCTTCCTCTGTAACCGAGAGGGCGAAGCTCTATCAAATGGCTACACATACACAGCGCTACTTCACCCTGGTTGCCGACGTGGCCGCCAAACTCGACACCGCCGGCATCGAGCGATTGGCCCAGGCGCTCGTTGACCTTCGCACCCGCGGCGGCCGGCTTTTCCTGCTCGGCGTGGGCGGCAGCGCGGCCAACTGCAGCCATGCGGTCAACGACTTCCGGAAACTGGCGGGCATCGAAGCCTACAGTCCGTGCGACAACGTGTCGGAGCTCACCGCGCGGACCAACGACGAGGGATGGGACACCGTCTTCGCCGAGTGGCTCAAGGGGAGCCGCGCCAACGACAAGGACGCGGTGCTGGTCTTTTCGGTGGGCGGCGGCGATGTGGCGCGTAACGTCAGCCCGAACATCGTTCGCGCGCTCGACGAAGCCAAACGGCGCGGCCTCCGCATTTTTGGCATCGTCGGACGCGATGGTGGATATACCCGCCAGATTGGCGACGAAGTGATCGTGGTGCCGACGGTGGACGCCGAATTGGTGACGCCCCTGGCGGAAGCGTTCCAAGCCGTCGTGTGGCATGCCCTCGTTTCGCATCCCGCGCTGGCGGTCCAGCGAGCGAAGTGGGAATCGGTCAGCGGGCCGGCGCGCGCATGAATCGAGCGGTATTCATCGATCGCGACGGCGTGATCAATCGGGCCGTCGTCCGCGACGGCAAGCCGTATCCGCCGCAGGCGCTCGCTGAGTTCGAGTTTCTGCCTGGGGTGCCTGAAGCGATTCGCGCTCTGCATGAAGCAGGGTTTCGCCTGATCGTGGCGACCAATCAGCCCGACGTCGGTGCCGGCCGCCAGACGCGCGAGAAGGTCGAGGAGATTCACGCGCACCTGCTGGCGACGCTTCCGATCGATGACATCAGGGTCTGCTACCACACCGATGCCGACCAGTGCGGATGCCGGAAGCCGAAGCCGGGGATGCTCCTCGATGCAGCGGAGCAGTGGCAGATCGATCTGCCGTCGTCGGTGATGATCGGCGATCGGTGGCGAGACGTCGGCGCGGGTCAGGCGGCGGGCTGCCGCACGATTTTGATTGAGAGCGGATACGACGAGCGTCAGGCGGAAGGATTCGATGCAGCGGTGCCGTCTCTGCTCGATGCGAGCCATTTAATTATTTCTGATCAGATATTCCAATCACCTGTAGCGCGCACCCTTCAGGGTGTGCGTCCGCTTGGGGGATGACGTGGCCAATGTAAAAGATCTGCGCGTGAAACTGTTTGCTGACGGAGCGGAGATCGAGGTCATCAAAACGATGGCCGCGAACCCGCTCATCAAGGGCTTCACCACCAATCCGACGCTGATGCGCAAGGCCGGCATCAGCGATTACGTCACATTTGCTCGCGATGTGCTGCGGGTCGTGCCCAACCTGCCGATCTCGTTCGAGGTGTTTTCGGACGACTTCGCCGAAATGGAACTACAGGCCCTCGAGATCGCGTCCTGGGGATCCAACGTCTTCGTCAAGATCCCGATTACCAACACGCGAGGCGAGTCGGCGGCGCCGCTGGTGGCGCGGCTGGCGCAGGCTGACGTGCAGCTCAATGTCACCGCCATCCTGACTGAAGCCCAGGTGGCCGAGATCGCCGGCGTCCTGTCGCCGAAGACGGCGTGTTTCGTTTCCGTGTTCGCCGGGCGCATTGCCGACACCGGATGCGATCCGCTGCCGATCATCGCGAACTCTCTGAAGCACCTGCGCGACCTGCCGCTCGCCGAGATGATCTGGGCCAGTCCGCGTGAGCTGCTCAACGTGTTCCAGGCTGACGAAGTCGGCTGCCACGTGATCACCGCCACGGCAGACGTGCTCAACAAGCTCTCGCTCGTCGGCAAGGACTTGACTACCTACTCACTCGAAACCGTCGAGATGTTCCACAAGGATGCGGTCGCGGCGGGTTTCACCATTCCCGTCTCCGCGCCGGTGCGCGGCGGCGCATAGCAAAGCGTCTAGCGCGCGGGCTCGTAGCGCGGGGGGCTTGAGCCCCCGCGAAATCACCTAGGAGGAAGTTTGAAGAAGAAGGTTCTCGTCGCCGGGGGGGCGGGGTACGTCGGATGCGTGCTCGTGCCGAAGCTACTCGATGCGGGGTACGAGGTCGTGGTCTACGACCTGATGCTGTTTGGAGCCGACGGTCTGCCGAAGGGCCATCCGGGCCTGACGGTGATCGAAGGCGACCTCCGCGACAAGCCCAAGTTCGCGTCCGCGCTCAAGGGCGTCGACAGCGTGATTCACCTCGCCTGCATTTCCAACGATCCGAGCTTTGAGCTCGATCCCGAGTTGAGCAAGTCGATCAACTTCGACTGCTTCGAGCCGAACGTGAAGGCGTGCGTCGATGCGGGTGTGAAGCGCTTCATCTACGCATCGAGCAGCTCGGTGTACGGCGTCAGCGAGGCGCCTGAAGTCACCGAGGAGCATCCGCTCCTGCCGGTCAGCGACTACAACAAGTACAAGGGATTGAGCGAACCGTACCTCCTGAAATACCAGTCGCCGTCGTTCACGACCGTGATCATCCGGCCGGCCACTGTCTGCGGATACTCGCCCCGGATGCGTCTCGACCTGACGATCAACATCCTGACCAATCACGCGGTGAATCGCGGCAAGATCACCGTCTTTGGCGGGACGCAGAAGCGCCCGAACATTCACATCGACGACATCGCCGAGCTCTACGTCGACCTGCTCGAGCGTCCGGCCGAACAGATCGCGGGCGAGACCTTCAACGCCGGCTACGAAAACTTCACCGTCTCCGAGCTTGCCGAGCAGGTGCGCAAGATTGTTGAAGAGGAGTTCCCGGAGAAGGCGCCGATTTCCATCGAGACCACGCCGAGCAACGACCTTCGCTCGTACCACGTCTCGTCCAAGAAGATTCTGCAGAAGCTGGGTTGGGCGCCGCGCCACACCATCGAAGATGCGGTTCGCGATCTGTGCAAGGCCTTCAAGGCCGGGAAGCTCCCGAACAGCATGGACGACGATCGCTACATCAACGTGAAGACCGTCAAGCAGCTCGCGCTCCGATGAGTTCGCAGATCGCCGTCGTCACCGGCGGCGCCGGGTTCATCGGCAGCCACATGGTGGACCTGCTGCTCGAACGCGGCTTCACCGTGCGCGTGGTCGACAACCTCGTCGGCGGGCGTCTCGATAACCTCAAACACCACGAGGGCAACACACGTCTCGCGGTGCATGTCGAGGACCTTCGCCGGATCGAGCCCGGCTCGCCGATCTTTGCCGGCGCCGATTACGTGTTTCACTTCGCGGGCATCGGCGACATCGTGCCGTCGATCGAGCGGCCCACGGAGTACATGTCGGCGAACGTCATGGGCACCGTCCACGCGCTCGAGGCGGCGCGCGCCGCGGGTGTGAAGAAGTTCGTCTACGCTGCTTCTTCTTCCTGCTACGGGCTGGCCAGCGAACTGCCGACGACGGAGCACGCGGTCATCAATACTGAGTACCCGTACGCGCTGAGCAAGTTCCAGGGCGAACAGGCGGTGTTGCATTGGGGGCAGGTCTATCACCTGCCTGTCGTATC
>CAMCNL010000113.1 GCA_945876205.1 Candidatus Sulfopaludibacter sp. SbA3 | reverse complement strand
CGCGACGTACAAGGGCACGCGACGTGACAGGGCACGCGACGCTCAGACGGCGTCAGTGACCAAGTGCACGAGCTCGACGTGGGCGGTGTCGATGGCCATCACCGTGGCGGAGCCGAGGCGTTCGAAGACGCGTTGCGCGACGTGCAGGTGATGCAGCTTGAACGCGCGATCTGAATAGAATCCCACCGCCGGAACACCGTAGAACGGCGCCAGGTACGCATACCCCCCATACGTCCCGACGAAACCGCGCGCATGGCTGAGCGCGGCGCTTTGCACGGCGAGGTTCCGCTCAGGCGCGAGCCCGGTCTCAATCGAAATCACGCGATTCGACGCCGCGGCCGCGTAATCGGCGTGGTCGTCAACGCGCAGGCCGGGATTGAGCAGCACCACCGGTACACGCTCAGAGAGCCGACCGATGACGGATCGTGCCAGCGCGCGATTGGCCGGCGTGTCGCGGAAGCAATCGCTGAAATAGAACCTCGCCGCGATGTACTCCGACGGGAGCGAGGCGACCACGGGATCGTTCACGGGCGCCAGTGAGCGGTGGCTGGTGAATCGCTCGATCAGTCCGAACCCTGCTTCATCCTTCCAGAACGGCGCAAAGGCCCGGTACATCAGTCGCGGATGCAGCAGCGCCGCTCCATCGAGACCGAGACGCTGCGACACGCCGTCGACGATCTCCTGATCGAGCGGCGACACCTCGCGCTGCTTGTGGGCATCCGGGTCGGTGCGCTCGCGAAACGTCTGCGGCGGCATCGTCGAGAAAATGTCGGCGTAGCGGGCGCCCGACATCCCGTACCACGACTCGACGCCGCCACGCGAGACGATGACAAAGCGCTCGGCCGGTACCCGCCACCGTGTCCGGAACCACTCGAGAAATGGCACCCAATAGAGGATCTCGAAGCCCACTTCACCGGTCCATGGTCCGGCGATGATCGGGCCTGTTCCTTTCGCGATGCCGTCCAGCGCCTCGAACAGCTTGGCGTCTGAATCGGGCGCGTCGATCGACGCCGCAAGGGCGCGCACCGAATGGACGATCTCGGTCGCATCCTTCGTCGTCGCGCGCTGGCCGACCAGGTCCGCCAGCGCGTTGAGCCGTGACTGGAGCGCGGTCGTCTGGTCGCGCTGCGCCTCCGTCAGCTTGCGGATCGAGCGCGCCACATCGTCCATGGCCGGGTCGCGGCCACCGGCGAGCCGGCGCAGAAACCGGGCGAGGGCGGATCCGCCCTCAGACATGCGTGTCTTCCTCTGAGTCTTTCGCCTTGCGCCGTGCACCGCTGAACTGGATCCGGCCGCGTGCGTCAACCGTGGCCATCCCCGAAAGGACGGCTCTCTCCACGACCTGATCCCACTCGGCCGCGAACGCGGAGCGCCGATGCTCGGGCAGCGCCAGGATCGACAGGTCACGGGCCGCCGTGTATTGACGCGCGCGCTTCTTCAATTCGCCCTTCGGCATCGTCGACTGCGCCGGCGCCGCCTTCCGGGCCAGACAGATCATGTGGATGCGGTCGCTGTGGCCGAGGAATATGACTTCGAAGCCACGCGCCGCGAGCGCGCGCGTGAGCGACAGCGGGCTGAAAATCTGCAGATGAAATGGGTTGAAGACGCTGAACATCGACCGCGTCTCGCCGAGGAACTCCGCTTCGTCCATCTCGTTGTAGAGGTACAGGTGTCCGCCGGGTGCGAGCGCCGCCGCGATCGTATCGAGGTAGTGCCCCGGCCTCACCGAATGCGTCAGCATGTGATTGCTGACGACGAGATCGAAGGCGCCTTCGTAGGGAATCTGGAAATTCTCGAAGTCGATGAGCGCGTCCGCCGGAATCCCGTAGAGTGCCCTCACCACTTCCTGCTGGCTCTCGAAGATCGCAAGCGCGTAGACCGAAGCGCCCCACATCCGTCGCAGGGCATCGAGGATGGCGCCGCTGCGCGACCGCACTTCGAGCACCCGCGGCTTGTCGAGCGTCAGGAGCGAGGACAACAGCACGACGTGTGGAGCCGTGGCGAGCCGATCGCTCAGCGCGCCGGGCATCCACGCCTTATCCGTCGTGCCGGTGTGCTCCGACACCAGCGAGCCGGGCTTGGCGAGGTTTCGGATGTGCTGGCGCTCCCCTTCCGACAACGCGCCGGGATTCAGCCACGCACTCGGCCGGCCGACGCGTCCGAGGTTTTCATGAAAGCCGGCCAGAAGCTCGCGGAACCGCCGGCCCACGGGACGCCGCGCGGCGTAGACGATGCCGCAGCCGTGACAGAGCGAGTAGTTGTAAACCTTGGACGACTCGTCAGGCACGTCGTCCGCGAGCAGGAACCGGTTGTATTCGGAGATCAGCGTGGACGCCGTCTCACCGCACACCGGACAGGCGGTGAGCTCAACCCAGTCCTCACGCGAAGACGGACGGATCGGCGGCGGTGGCGGCGCCTCGGAGCCTTCGGTGGTATCGCCGGCGGCCGGCACGCCACGCTCGAGCAGCTCCGCCACGCGCCGCAGGATCAGTCGATCGTCCTGATTGCGCTTGGTGAGGAGATCGAGCTTCTTGTCGAGCTGCGAGAATTTCTGCTCGAGTTTTCGTACCGCGTCCGCGCTATCGGTACCGTTGCCCGAGGGTCGCAGTCGCGCCAGGAGGCGGCCGAGGAGAGACTCAGGCATCGGACCGTCGCCGCGCCAAAGCCACGCGGGCGCCGAGGCGCGCGACGTGGTGCCAGAGCGGCGTCCGATGCTGCGGACGCTTCTCGATCCGGGCGGCGTTCTCGATTTCCTCCACCATGATCGGCGTCACCGCCGCGTGCCGGCCGCGCGGCCTGACAAATCGATCGACGAAGCGAAGACTCTGTTCGCGGGCGCCGCTGTCCGCGCCCACGCTGGCCGCGAGCTGCTCGAGATGCTCCTCGAAATTATGCGCTTCGTGAAGCAGCCCTCCATTCTGCGCGCGAAGGTACGCAAAGTGGAGCGTCTGTTCCTGCCCGCCGGCAAAATCGCTGGAGACGATCGTGTGTACCGGCTTGCCGAGAATGCCCGCCTCGAGCATGGCGCTCGTGTTGAGGCCCACGACGGCGGCGGAGTGATGCAGCGAATCGTACAAGCCCTGGTCGGCGTTCATCGTTTCCTTCTCACGCCAGAGGCTGACGTGTGGATACTCCGTCAGCGTCTCATTTCTCCACTGCTTCGAGTGCGCGGGATGAGGCCGTACGAGTATGCCGCAAGTGCGGACCGCGGGATCCGAGGCGCCGCGCACTTCTCTTACCCACCGTTTCACGAAGTCGACTTCACGCGGCGCGACGAATTCGGACGAGCACACGTAAAGCAGGAACGGCGCCGCAGGGTCGAGCCCATTGTGCCTGCAGAATTCCTCGCGCGTCGTCGACGGCGACATCGCGAAGAACGCATCAAAGCGCGGCGCACCGGTGACGACCACGCGCTCGGGCGGCATGCCGTGCAGTTCAACCGCCTCATTCTTCTGGATGTCGTTCCACACCAGGACGCGATCGGGCTCTACGCGGATCATGCCGCGGTTCGTGAGGTTATCCCAACTGAATGGCACGAAGACCACGGGAACACCAAGCCGATTGGCGCTCTTCACGTAGTCGGTCTGGTACGAGCCGTAGTCGACCAGCGGCGTAATCATCACCACGTCGGGACGCTCGTACTTGATGAACAGCTCGAACAGCCGCTCGCTCGGAATCACTGCTTCCGCCATGCGAAGCAGGCGCGCCACCGCGCGCCAGTGACGACGCACGGCAGGATGAGCGGCGATGAACTGGCGCCATGCCGGCGGCGTCGACGAGGCCGAGCGGTGCTCGAGTTTTTCGGCGTGTGCGTAGCGCGAATCGAGGAAGCGGACGTAGTCGCGCGCCTGGCGCAGTGCCGGCGCAACGTTCTCCCACTCGTCGACGCGCCGCACGGGGCACGCGGTCACTTCGATGCGGCCCGGCCGTCCGCCAGCGATCAGGCGGCGGTTGACGAGGCCGAGATTCTTGGGGAGCGAGAGCGGCCTGTTCCGCTGCCGTGCCGCCGCCAGCACGATTGAGTGGCCGCGCTCCGCGAGCGTCTCGAGGACGCCGTCGAAATGACGCGACTTCGAAACGTTGTGCAGGAAGAACAGGATGCGCATAGCGGGGGCTTGCGTGGGACCGAACGCGGCGCGGTCCGTATCTAAGGATACGGGCCGCGCCGGCACATCGTGGTCTAGCTATTGGGGCAGTATTCGCCGCGGTAAAGCTTGATCGTTCTGGAAGTCGTGGTGCTGTTCGAGCCGTTCTTGCCCTGCACCCTGAGCTCCACGGTCACCGGGACCGAATCGTCGCTCCCCTTGGTGCCCCGCTGGAGGAAGTTGCACGTTGGCGACAGCGTCGTTTTCGGCTCGTTCTTGTTCTGGTCGAAGTTGTCGCCGTCGATGATCAACCGCCACAGCCACTGGGAGATCGATCCGAACGACCCGCCGCCGTCGAATTCGCAATCGAGGTGACCGTCCGGCTCGTCGATGGCGCAGGCGTTGGCGCCCTTGGACGTCGACGTCACCGTGAATCGCGCCTCCAGCGGTGTCGGCGTGACCACGAATTGGCTCGTCTTGGTCACCCCGGAGTAGACCGCCGTGATGGTCACCGTGGTGTTGGTCTCGACGGTGGTCACATCAATGTTGACCGTGGCGGTCGTCGATCCTGCCGCCACCGTCACGTTCGAAGTCACGCGGGCAACGTCCGTGTTGTTGCTCGACAGGGTGACGCTGGCGCCTCCCGACGGGGCGGCGGCGGTCAGTCTGACGGTGGCGACCGTTCGTTGCTGGCTTTGCACGGTGGCCGGGCTGAATGTCACGGAATCCAATGCCGCCGGTGCGGGCGCGGGTGCCGGCGTGGGCGCCGGAGCCGGGGCTGGCGCGGGTGCCGGGGCTGGAGCAGGCGCGGGTGCCGGAGCCGGGGCTGGCGCCGGAGCCGGGGCCGGGCTTGGCGATGTTGGAGTGCTACTGCTCCCGCAGCTGGTCGCCGCAAGTGCAACAGCGACGACAATTACCGCACACAGCAGACGGATCTTCGACGAGATCGCATGCATCATCAACTACTCGCTTCTGAAATTCGGTTATGGTCGGGTCGCGCCGTGACGGAACTTTAGACTACCTTGGACTTAGCAGCAAGAGGACGTTGCGGCGTGCACACTTCGTCACGGCAACGGCCATCGCGGCGGCGGCGGGCGGCGATCCAGCGATACGCCGCGTCCCCAGCCTGCCGAATCCCGGGAAGAACACCCAGGCGCATGGGCCAGAGCACAGGCACCGCCTTGGCAATCTGCAGGTAACCGGCGAATCCCGCATCGCGGGCCCCGGATGGCTGGACGACGAACATTTCCTCGAGGACCGCGGCTTCATCGAGGCCCGGTGCCCAGCGATGCCGCGTGGCGGCATCGGTGCCGTCGACGAACGTCAAGCGATCGAGCCAGTCAACGGCACCGAGCACCCGTGCGGTGCGCCGGCACATCGGGCAGCCGCCGTCGATGAGCACGACGAGAGGCGGGAATCCCATCCACAGGCAGCGTATCATCGACGTGGTGTCACGTCGTATGTGGGGCGTCATCGGCGGCGCGAGCCTCGCCGCCGCCATGGCCATCTGGGCCTCGAGCGGCCTTTTCATTCGCGCCGCCAATCCCGAGATCAATCTCCGCTGGCAGGATTCGGTCGATCCGGTCGCTCGCGTCGCGCTCGAGCGCCGCTTCGGACTGCAACCGGCGGTACGGGTGGCCCCGAATGCCTGGCGGTACGAGCTCACCGACGCGTCTCGCGCGTTGCTCGAATCACTCGTTAAGGACGAGAACGTCGCCGACACGCATTTCGTCGATCGCACGACGTTCGAGCTGACGAGCGAGGCACCCCGCGGACCGCGTCGTCCGGGCCCGCTCGGCGAGAGATGGCCGCGCCTCGCGTTCGCGCTGGTCGATCGTGGACCGATCCTCCTCTTGCTGCTCGCCGCCTTCAGCGCCCTCTTTGTCGCGAAGCCGCACACGATTCCGACGCGGGCACGGGTCATGCGATTCATGACGCGAGGCATCCCGGCGCTCTCGCCGCGTGAGCTCGCGATCTTCCGCTTCGTGTTCGGCATCGCGTTGCTGCTCTACATCTACCTGCACCCGTTTCCGCGCGACGTGGTGCCCCGCGCGCTGCAGCGTCCCGACGTGCAGATCGGCGCCCTGGCGCCGATGCAATGGCTTGCCGCGCATCCGTCGGCGGTTCGCGCCGGACAATACGGAGCCGCCATCGCCGCGGCACTCTTTGCCGTCGGCATCCTGCCGCGGGCGCTTTTCGCGGTCGCGGTCGCCGGCACCATCCAGTGGCTGCTGGCGCTCTCGCTTCAGGCCGACGGCCATCCGTTCGGCGTCTTCATGTTGCCGCTGCTCGGTCTGCTCGTGGTCCCATGGGACGGCGCTCCGCCGCTTTGGCGCATCCGCGACGCCGACGGTATCCCGGACCGGCGTTACGGATATGCGCCATGGCTTTTGAGCCTGGTTCTGGGCATCGCCTGGGCCGGGGCCGCGTGGGCGAAGTTGAGAGACGGCCCAGGCTGGGTGATCAACGGCGCCGTCCGCTATCACTTCGTCACCGACTACGGAAACGCGCACGTCGATTGGGGACTCGCGATCGCCACCATGCCGAGGCTGGCTGTCGCGCTGTCGGCCGGCGCGGTGCTGATCGAGGGCATGGCCATCGGGGCGGCGTTCGTGAAGTCGCCGATGATCCGGCTGGCGGCTGGACTGGCCGCGATGAGCGTGCTCGTCGGCTTCTACCTGTTCCAGGGCCTGATGTGGCACGCCTGGTGGTTGCTGCTGCTCGGGTTCTTACCGTGGCAGTGGGGCCAACGCCGCGCGGACGGGGTGGCTCACCCCACGCGATGGAATGTGTCGCGCGCGCAGCTCGTCGTCATCGTGGCTCTGCTCGCACAGCAGTTCGTCCTGTCGGCGGCGTTCCTCGAATTTCCGCCGCTCGCCTCTCGCTACGACATGTACTCGAAGGCTCACGAGTCGCCCGAGGCGTTCGACCGGGAGAATCCTGGCATCTCACGCCGCATCGTCGCCGTCGACGCGGCAGGTGCGACGGTCGACGTGACGAAGTGTCCGGCCGTGGAAAAATGGCGGGCGTACAACCCGGCCGACCCGTTGCCGCCTGCCGTCGCTGCGACAGCGTGCGACACCGGCAACGTCACGCCAGCAAGGTTCGTCGTTCTGGAGAGCCGATGCCGCTTCGACTGGAAGGCCGGGCATTGGTACTGCCCGTATACCGACAGGGAGATCGCGACCGTCCCTTTTCCCTAAGTGGGGTCAGACCCCATTGAAGGGGGGACTCAGGAAAGTTGAGCGTGAGCGTCACTGGGGTCTGACCCCAGCTACGTGGCCGCCAGCCTCGCGGCCAGCAATACCGCTTCCACCATGCTCGACGGATCGGCGACGTTCTTGCCGGCGATGTCGAACGCCGTGCCGTGATCGACCGACGTGCGGATGATGGGAAGACCGAGCGTCACATTCACCGATCGCCCGAACGCCAGCAGCTTCACCGGAATGAGGCCCTGATCGTGATAGCAGGCGATCACCGCGTCGAACTCCCCGCGCACCGCGCGGACGAAGACGGTGTCTCCGGGAAACGGGCCCTGGATCGAGATGCCGCGCTGCCTGGCCGCGGCGACCGCCGGCTTGAGCGTCCGCTCTTCTTCCTCGCCAAGCAGGCCGTCCTCACCCGCATGAGGATTGAGTCCGGCGAGCGCCAGGCGGGGATGAGCCATCCCGAACTTCGGCAGCTCACGAGCGCAGAGGTCGATGGTTTCCTCGAGCAGCTCCTGCGTGAGGATGCGTGACACATCGACCAAGGGCACGTGGACCGTGGCCAGAATCACTTTCAGCGGTTCGGACCAGAACATCATCGCCACACGGGGGCTGCCGGTGAGATGCCCGAGCAGATCCGTGTGCCCCTTCCACGACAATCCGGCGCGGGCAAAGGCGAGCTTGTTGACCGGCGCAGTGGCAATAGCGGCAACCTCGCCGGCCTGCGCGTCGCGGACGGCGGCGTAGATGGCGTCGTAGGCGGCGCGTCCCGCATCAGCGGACAGCACGCCAGGCTCAAACCGCGCATCGGGTGATGGTCCGTACAACATCGGATCGCAGACCTCGCGCACGCGCGGGTCGGCGGCAGCCTTGCGCGCGATCTCCGGACCGATGCCGGCCGGGTCTCCAACGGTGATCGCGACGCGGGGCTTACGAGTTATCACGGACACGACTAGAGCTGCAGCACGAGCCAGTCGGCCACGACCTTCGGGCTCGCGTTTCGTTCCAGCGCGCCGAGCGCACGGTCGACCGCGCCAAATGCGCGCATGCTTCGCTCGCTGTCGAACGTTTCCGCCAAACGGCTCAAGGGTCCCTGTAGATCCGCATTGGCCAGCGAACGCACATCGGCGCGGTTGGCGAGGATGCCGAGGTCGCGAAGAAGCGACGCCATCACCCGAAGACACACCGCGAGCTGATCGCGCTCGGTGGCCGCCGAGCTCTTCTTCGCGATGAGCTCCTTTGCGGACTCGATGCGCCTCGCGGGATCGGATGTCCGCGCGCTCTGCTCGAGCATCCGCTGCGCCAGCGCCCGTGCATCGGTGAGGTCCACCGACTGCGCCTCGAGCGCGCGTCCGATGCTGCCGTCGGCGTCCGCCGCCGCGGCTCGCGCGTCGACGTCCGCGTATCCGTGATCGCGCAGCAGCGCCTCGGCCACCTCTGACGGAGCGAGGATGCCGAAGCGGAGCCGCGGCGTCCGCGATCGCACGGTGGCGAGGAGCGCGTCGGGCATCGACGACACGAGGAGAAAGATCGATGCCGAGGGCGGCTCTTCGAGCGTCTTCAGCAGCGCATTCTGCGCGGGGGGGACCATCGCGTCAGCTTCGTCGACGATAACCACCCTGCGGCGGCCCTCGAACGGTCGATAGCCGGCCCGATCGATCACGTCGCGGATCTGGTCGACCTTGATGGTGCCGGAGTCACCAGGCTCGATCACGATGACGTCGGGATGCACGCCCCGCTCGATGCGGCGGCACGACGCGCATTCCCCGCAGGCGTCTTTGTCGAATTCGCCGGTGACCGGTTGAAGACAGTTGATGGCCTGCGCTATCGCGACGGCGGTTCGGCGCTTACCGATGCCCGCGGTGCCCGCAAACAACAACGCCGGGGGAAGTGTCTCGCGTGCGATCGCGCGAGAGACGAGCGAGATGAGACGACGATGCCCGATGATGGTTCGAAACGGCACTCTGGAGTCTTACAGGCACTCTATGAGAGCCCCCCGTCGAAAGCAACAGAGCGCCTAGCGCGTTGGCGTAGGAGCCGCCTCGGTCTGAGCCTTGGGCTCGCCCTCGCCGCCGCCAGCACCTTTGTCGCCGCGGCGAAAGAATCGGGACCAGAATCCACGAGATGGCGGCGCCGGACGCGGCTCGGTCACGCCGTCCGCCGACGTCGGCAAGGGCGCGGCAGCTGACGCCTCGACCGCGGCCACAGCCGCCACTCCCGATGGCGCTGGCGAAGGAGGACTGGGTGCAGGTAAGGACGGGGATCCAACTCCGGTCGTGACGACGATGCCCTCATCGCCATAGTGGTCGTGGAGCGGGCAATAGTCGATGGGTTCAGTGCCGCGGACGAAGTAGTCGGTGTAGACCATCGACTTGATCGAGGTGTTTCCGACCTTGTCGACGACGGCAACGCCGCTGCAGCCGTCAGTGGCGAGCTTGCCGCTCAGACGGCAGATCGTCGCCGAGGTGACGGTGACGGGCGGCTGGAACCAGTCCGGCTTGTCGTCGCGCGTGGCCGCCATCATGAAGCGACCCCACATCGGCACCGCGAGCTCCGCCGCGTATCCATTGCCAATGATCGTGCGCGGCTGGTCGTAGCCGACCCACACACCCGTCGCCAGGTGCGGCGTGTAGCCGATGAACCAGGCATCCTTGTAGTCGTTGGTCGTGCCGGTCTTACCGGCGGCGGGCAGCATGAATCCGACGCGGCGCGCCGGCCACGCGGTGCCGATGTTCACCACGTCCGCCAGCATCGACGTCATCAGGAATGCGGTCGCTTCGCTCACCGCCCGTTCCTGCCGCGGGCTCGCCGTGAAGAGCACCTGGCCGTCGGTCGTTTCGACACGGCGAATCAACGTCGGCGAGGGCAGCATTCCTTGATTGGCAAACGCCGAGTACGCGACGGTCAGCGACATCAGCGTGACCTCGCCGGACCCGAGCGCCAGCGAGGGAACGCTCGGCACGGTTCCAAGCCCGAGGCGTTCCGCGTAGCGCACCGTCGGCGCAATCCCAACTTGCTGCAGCATCTGCACCGCGGCGCGGTTGCTCGATATCCGCAGCGCCGAGCGCATCGTCATGGACTCGCCGCCGGCGTGGCCGTCCTCGGGTACCCACGCGCCTTGCAGCGTGGCGATCGGTGCGTCGAGATTGGTGATGAGCGAAGCGGGCGTGTAGCCGCGCTCCAGTGCGGCCGCGTAGATCAGCGGCTTGAACGCCGAGCCGGGCTGGCGCCTCGCCTGTGTCGCGCGGTTGCACGAGCTCTCATCGAATTTTCGGCCGCCGACCATCGCGCGCACTTCGCCGGTCTGCGGGTCGAGCGCCACGAGTGCCGCCTGGAGCGGAGGACGCTTGGTGGATTGGCCCTTCCTGGCTCGCTTCAGTTGACGCTTCTCGATCTCGTCGATCGCACGGAGCACTTCGGATTCCGCGGCCTTCTGCATCTCGAGATCGACGGTCGTATAGACCTTCAAGCCGCCTTCGTACACGCGTTCCCAGCCGAACTGATCAACCAGCTCACGCCGCACGGCTTCCCTGAAATACTGCCCGTAACTGTCCTGCCCGCGAAGCGTGTCGCGCAGGTGAACGGTGCTGCTGCGGGCCGATTGATACGTCGCTTCGTTAATCACACCTGCGTCCCGCATCGCCTTGAGCACGGCATTGCGGCGTGCGACTGCGCGCTCCATGCTGACCGTCGGCGCGTACGAAGAGGGCGCCTTGACCAGTCCTGCCAGCAGCGCAGCGTCGGCGACCGTCAGGTCGGCGGCGTGCTTGCCAAGATATCCGAGCGACGCCGCTTCAACGCCGTACAGCCCGTCGCCGAAATAGACCTTGTTGAAATAGAGCTCGAGTATCTGCTGCTTCGAGAACTCTGCCTCGAGCCGCGCGGCGACGATGACCTCCTTGAGCTTGCGGCGAACGGTTTTTTCGCGAGTGAGAAAACTCTGGCGCGCGAGCTGCTGGGTAATCGTGCTGGCACCCTGCGTACCCCATCCGCGGAACAGGTTGTTCCACGCGGCGCCGGCGACGCGGATCACGTCAACCCCGCCGTGATCGAAGAAGCGCTGATCTTCGATCGCGAGCAGCGCCTTCACGAGGTGCGGCGACACCCGCGAGAGCGGTACGTCGATCCGTTGTTCCTTGAAGATCGTGAATGCCTGCTGGTCGTGGACGTCGAGGAGCGTCGTGGACTGCGACATCGTGCTGACGCCGCGGAGGGCGGCACCACCCGGCAGGCCGGTCGTGACGTCAATGGCGAACCAGGCGGCGACGCCGACGGCACTCCACATGAGCAGCGCCAGCGCGACGATGAACCCAACAAAGAGTCGACGATGAGCGCTGATTGCCGCGGCCAGGCGAGTGGAGAAGGTCACCAAGTCCCACACCCCTGTCGCAACGGCCATGCCACCAGATATTAAGTGGCACTTGCGTTGCTATTCCGGCGATTGGGATTTCGGAATGGTGATGATTCGGCTACTTGTGGTCGTTATATGGGTACTGGCGGGCATCGCCGGACACGAAATGTGGACCCCGAGGGTCACCGCCGTCCATCAGATCGAGACCACATCCATATCCATTCCCCTCGTCGAAGGGGTCGCCGAAGACGCGACGGCTATAGCGGATCCCTACACGGAGTCCCAATTTGACATGTATGGGAACCAGATTGACGAAGCCGTCGGGGATTACCGGGTAGACCCCCGGGGGGATCTCTACGAGGAGCACTCGCCTGACACGGCCCTGCTCGAGCTCAGCCCGCCCGGCGCCTGACAGAATTTGGCCTCATCTCGGCCATTTAGGTCCGATTAAAGCTCTCCGGCATTGTGCCGATTCCCTTTCCATACCAAGGGCACAGCCAAACGCCGACACCAGGGAAACTTTGTACGTGGCTCGACAGGCCATCCTCGATGCGAGGTGGCAGGTGTTCGGGTATGAACTTCTATAC
>CAMCNL010000112.1 GCA_945876205.1 Candidatus Sulfopaludibacter sp. SbA3 | reverse complement strand
TCGACGCGCTTGGTACGCGGAAGATCGACGCCTGCAATACGCGCCATTGCTTATCCCTGCCTCTGTTTGTGCTTCGCGTTCGTGCAGATGACGCGCACCACGCCGCGGCGGCGGACGATCTTGCACTTGTCGCAAATGCGCTTCACTGACGCTCGAACCTTCATTGTCGACCCTCGCAGTTCACAGTCGGCAGCAAGCAGTAGGCCGAAACGCCGATGCCCCCGCGTGCTGCTTACCGCCTACTGCCTACTGACCACTTTCGTTATCCGCCCCCGGGACAGATCCCGCGGCGTCAATTCCACCACCACCCGGTCGCCGACGAGCACCCTGACGAAGTTCCGATCGGGGCCGTCGCCGATGTGCGCCGTGATCCGGTGGCGCCCTTCAATCTCGACGCGGTAGAGCGCGCTCGGCAGCGCCTCGACCACCGTGCCTTCCACTGTCCTCGAGTCGTCGGCCACTCACTTCGACAGCGAGCCCGACAGCGCCGTGCCCACGTACTCGCCGTCGGTCGCCAGCCGCGTCAGGACTTCGCATCCGTCGCGAGTCACGACGACCGTGTGCTCGAAGTGCGCCGAGAGGCTCCCGTCGCGCGTCACCGCCGTCCATCCGTCCGCCAGCACTTTCACCGCCGGCTGCCCGATGTTGACCATCGGCTCGATCGCGATCACCATGCCCTCCGACAGCCGCGGCCCGCGGCCGGCAGGTCCGTAGTTGGCGACCTGCGGCTCCTCGTGGAGCGAGGTTCCGATCCCGTGCCCGACGAACTCGCGCACCACCGAGAATCCTGCGGCCTCGACGTGCTGTTGCACCGCGGCGCCGATGTCGGACACCCGCGCGCCCGGCTTTACCGCTTCGATCCCGTGAAACAGCGCTTCCTCGGTCACGCGCAACAGCGCCGACGCCTCGGCCGATACGCGGCCAATCGGCACCGTCACGGCGCAATCGCCAAAAAACCCGTCGAGCTTGGCGCCCATGTCGATCGACAGGATGTCGCCGTCGGTCAACCCGCGCGTCGAGGGGATGCCGTGGACCACCTGCTCATTGACCGACACGCACACCGTCGCCGGGTAGCCGTGATACCCCTTGAACGCCGGCTCCGCGCCCGCTTCGCGCACGCGCGCTTCGGCCGCCTCGTCAAGCTCCTGCGTCGTCACACCCGGCGCCGCCATCGTGCGGAGCTCCGCGAGAATCCGCGCGACGAGCTGATTGACCCGCCGCAGCTTCTCGATCTCGCCGTGTGAACGGCAGACGATCACGTCGGCTCTGTCCCCATCGCAGCACCCACCGCCGCCGCATCGCCAATCACGGTGTCGAGCTCGTGCGCCACCCGCTCCGGCGCCTGGGCGCCGTTGACGACGCGAAAGGTCGCCCGTTCGCGATAGTAGTCGACGAGTGGCTGCGTCTGGCGCGTATACACCTTGAGACGCTCGCTCACGACATTGTCGTTGTCGTCCGTCCGCTGCACGAGCTCGCCGCCGCACTTGCCGCATACGGCCCGTGACGCCCCGTCCGCGGGCTCGGCATTGGTCCCGCAGGTCGAGCAGATCCGCCGCCCCGCGAGACGCCGTATCAGCTCGCTCTCCGGCACGACCACGTCGACGACGACCAGCGGCCCCTTGCCGCGCTCGTCGATAATCTCGTCCAGCGCCTTGGCCTGCGGGACGGTGCGGGGAAAGCCGTCGAGCACGAATCCGGGCGTGGTGTCGGGCTGGAGCAGCCGGTTGCGCACGATCTCGATCATCGTCGCATCCTCGACCAACTCGCCGCGATCCATCCGCGCCTTTGCCTCGACTGCCGCCGCCAGCTCCCGCTTGATGCCATCACGGAGGATGTCCCCCGTCGAAATCTTCGGCAAGCCGCGCGCGCGCGCGAATCGCTCCGCCTGGGTGCCTTTGCCGGCTCCGGGCGGCCCCATCATGATGACGTTCAGGCCCATTCGCCTCTCGTTACCCGCGCCGTCCGCGGATCCGGGACTTCTTCATGAAACCGTCGTAGTGCCGCATGATCAGCTGCGATTCGACCTGCTGCACCGTGTCCATTGCGACGCCGACCACGATCAAGAGCGAGGTGCCGCCGAAGTAGAAGGTGACGCCCAGGCCTTCCGTGATCCACCTCGGCGTCACCGCATCGAGCTGTTCGCCGATGAACGGAATCGGCGCGACCTTGAAGCCCGTGATCAGGAACTCGGGCAGGATCGCCACCATCGCCAGGTACAGCGCGCCCACCAGCGTGATGCGCGCCAGGACCGTGTCGATGTACTCGGCCGTCCGCTTGCCTGGCCGGATGCCGGGAATGAACCCGCCGTACTTGCGCATGTTCTCCGCGACGTCATCGGGATTGAAGATGATCGCCGTGTAGAAGTACGCGAAGAAGATGATGCCGGCGACATAGAGCAGGTTGTACAGCGGCATGCCGTACGCCAGCTGATCAATCACCGACCGGCCCCAGCCGCCCGCCTCGAACATCTGCGCCAGCGTCGCCGGAAACGCCAGGATGGACGAGGCAAAGATCACGGGAATCACGCCGCCCGTGTTGACCTTGAGCGGGATGTGCGTGCTCGAGCCGCCGTACTGGCGGCGTCCCACCACGCGTTTCGCGTACTGCACCGTGATGCGCCGGTGGCCCCGCTCGACAAAGATGATCGCCCCGACCACCGCCACCATCATGATCAACAGGAAGAGAACGCGGATCAGGCTGATCTGTCCGGTCTGCATCTGGTCGAATGTCGTCAGCACCGCGCTCGGGAAGCCGACGACGATGCCCGCAAAGATCAGCAGCGACATACCGTTGCCGATGCCGCGCTCGGTGATCTGCTCGCCGAGCCACATGATGAACGCCGTGCCGGTGGTGAGCGTCAGCACGCACATCAGCCGGAAGCCCCAGCCGGGGTTGTAAACCAGCGGAAGCCCCCCGGCAATACCGGTCTGTCGCTCGAGCCAGATGGCGATGCTCAACGCCTGCACGACGGCGAGCACAACCGTCAGGTACCGCGTGTACTGCGTAATCTTGCGGCGACCGAGCTCGCCTTCCTTCGAGATCCGCTCGAGGTACGGCCAGACCACGGTCAGCAGTTGCAGGATGATCGACGAGCTGATGTAGGGCATGATGCCCAGCGCGAAGATCGTCACCTTTGCTAGGTTGCCGCCGGAGAACATGTTGTACAGGCCGAACATCGTGTTCTGTGTCTGTTCGGCCAGCACCGCCAGCGCTGCCTGGTTGACTCCCGGCGTCGGAATGACCCCTCCGATACGGTAGACACCGAGTAGCGCCAGCGTGAACAGAATGCGGTTCCGCAGGTCAGCGACGGCGAACAGGTTTTTGAGCGCGTTATCAGCCATCGTTCTATCCCGGTGCTACGCGAGAACCTCGGCGGCGCCGCCCGCGGCCGCAATCTTCTCCGCCGCCTTGCCGCTGAACTTGTGCGCCTGGACGGTCAGCTTCACCGCGAAATCGCCGCGCGCCAGGACCTTGATCTGGTGCCGCTCGCCGTGCACGAGACCCGCCTCGCGCAGCAATTGCGGCGTGACCACCGTGCCCGCCTGGAAGCGCTGCGCCAGCGTATCGAGGTTGATCACCGAGTACTCGACGCGAAACGGGTTGTGGAACCCGCGCTTCGGGACGCGGCGGTGCAGCGGCATCTGGCCGCCTTCGAATCCGCGCTTGAACTTGTAGCCCGATCGCGACTGCGCACCCTTGTGCCCGCGGCCGGCCTGCGTGCCCTGGCCCGTGCCGTGGCCGCGGCCAACGCGCTTCTTCGAGTGCTTCGATCCCTGCGAGGGCTTGAGATTACTGAGGTCCATCGACCTACTCCTGTACCGTCACGAGGTGACGGACTTTGTGAATCATGCCGCGCGTCTCGGGCGTATCCGCGAGCGTCACCGAATGACGGATGCGGCGCAGCCCCATGCCTTCGACCGTCTTGCCCTGCGTCTTGTTGAAGCCGATCGGGCTCCGGACGAGGGTGATCGTCAGCTTCTTCGCGGCGTCCTTCTTGAGCGCTGTCTTTTTGGCCATGGTTCCGGTTCCTAGTTCCAGGTTCAGCGCTGCGCGCTACGCGCCCACCAGGTCGGCTTCTTCCTTACCGCGGTAGCGCGCCACCAGCGCCGGATCCTTCAGGCCCATCAGGCCCGCGAAGGTCGCGCGCACGACGTTGTGCGGGTTGGCCGATCCCAGCGACTTGGTCAGCACGTTCTGGATGCCGCAGGCCTCGACGACCGCGCGGACTGCGCCGCCGGCGATCAGGCCGGTGCCTTCGGGCGCCGGCTTGAGCAGGACGCTGCCCGAACCGAACCGGCCGACGACCATGTGCGGAATCGTCGTGCCGCGAAGTGGCGCGCGGATCAAGTTCTTCTTCGCGGCCTCGATCCCCTTCTTGATGGCCGAGGGCACTTCCTTCGCCTTGCCGACGCCGAAGCCGACCACACCGTGGCCGTCTCCCACTACGACGAGCGCGCTGAAGCTCAGGTTCTTGCCGCCCTTGACCACCTTGGTGACGCGGTTGATCGAAACCACCGTGTCCTTGATGTCGAGCTGCGACGCGTCGATCTTCTCGCGTTCGCGATTCATCAGTCCCACGTTAAAACTCCAGACCTGCTTCGCGGGCCGCGTCGGCCACTGCCTTGACGCGCCCGTGGTAGAGGAACCCGTTGCGGTCGAACACCACGCGCTTGACGCCCTTCTCGAGGAGCCGTTCGGCGATGGTCTTGCCGATGGCCTTCGCACCGGCGACGTTGCCGCCGCGCGCCTGCGTGTCCATCGTGCCCTTCACGGTCGGTTCGACGGTTGACGCCGACGCCAACGTGGTGCCGGTTGCGTCGTCGACCACCTGCACGTAGATGTGCGCGACGCTGCGGAACACCGTCAGGCGCGGACGCGCCTCGCTACCCTCTACACGCTTCCGGATCCGGTACTTGATCCGCTGGCGCCGATCGTCCTTGGTCTTGATCCGCATTATTTCGCTCCGGTCTTTCCGACCTTCTTCTTGAGCACTTCGCCCATGTAGCGCACGCCCTTCTGCTTGTAGGGATCGGGCCTGCGCATCTGGGCGATGTTCGCCGCCACCTGGCCGACCAGCTGGCGGTCGACTCCGGTGACGGTGATGTGCGTCTGCTTGTCGACCGCGATATCGATCCCGTTGGGGATGTCGAACACGATCGGGTGCGAGTAGCCAAGCGCGAACGTGACCTGTTTGCCCTTGAGCTCCGCGCGGTAGCCGATGCCGACGATATCGAGCTCCTTCTTGAAGCCCTCGGTGACGCCGGTCACGGCGTTGGCGACGAGGCTGCGCGCGAGCCCGTGGAATTTCCCGAGGCTCGCTTCCTCGCGCGCCGGCTTCGCCACCAGCGTCCCGTTGTCCTGCGAGAAGTCGATGCCCGGCGGCACGTACTGCGTGATCGTCCCCTTCGGACCCTTCACTTCGATCGCCTCGGGCAGGACCTTCACGGTCACGCCCTTCGGGATCACGATCGGCTTCTTACCAATTCGAGACATGGATCATCACCACACGTTACAGAGAACTTCGCCGCCGACGCCCGCCTTCTTGGCCGCACGTCCCGTCATCACGCCGCGCGAGGTCGTCAGGATGTTGGTGCCGAGGCCGCCGAGCACGTGCGGCACGTCTTCGACGCCCAGATACACGCGGCGGCCCGGCCGGCTGATGCGCTCGATCCCGCTGATGACCTTTTCACCATGCGGTCCGTACTTGAGAAACAGGCGGATCATCTGGCGCGCATGGCGGCCCGGCTTGTCGGGCGCTTCTTCCACCATGCGGAAGCCCTGGATGTAACCCTCATCCTGCAGGATCTTCGCGATTTCGACCTTCAGCTTGCTCGCCGGCAGATCCACGCGGGTGTGCTTGGCGGACACCCCGTTGCGGATGCGCGTGAGCATGTCGGAAATAGGGTCGGTCATGTTCTCGTTTCCTCTACCTACCAGGAGCTCTTGGTGACGCCTGTGACGTCGCCTTCGAGCGCCGCCTTGCGGAAGCACAGCCGGCACATGGCGAACTTGCGCATGTAAGCCCGCGGGCGGCCACACAGCCGGCACCGGTTACGGAGCCGGATCTTGTATTTCGGCGTCTTGGCCTCTTTGGCCACTTTTGCGGTTGTCGCCATATCGTCCTTAGTTCGTCCGGAACGGCATGCCCAGAAGCTGGAGCAGCTTCCGTGCTTCTTCGTCAGTCTTCGCCGTGGTCACCACGGAGACATTCATGCCTCTCGCCTTGTCGACCTTCATGTAGTCGATCTCGGGAAAGAGGAGCTGGTCGCGCAGGCCGAGCGTGAAGTTGCCGCGGCCGTCGAAGCCCTTCGGCGACACGCCGCGGAAATCGCGCACGCGCGGCAGCGCGATGCTGATCAGGCGGTCGAGAAACTCGTACATCCGCTCGCCGCGCAGCGTGACCATCGCGCCCACCGGCATGCCGGCGCGCAGCTTGAACTGCGCGATCGACTTGGTCGAGCGGCGAATCATGGCCTTCTGGCCCGTGATGCGGCTCAGCTCGTCGGCACCGACGTCCGCGAGCTTGGCGTTGGTCGTCGCCTCGCCTAGGCCCATGTTGATGACGACTTTCGTCACCTTGGGGATCGCCATGATGTTCGAGTAGCCGAACTCCTTGGAGAGCGCCGGCACGACTTCCTTCTGGTACCGATCCTTCAAGCGGTTCATTTGTCCACCACTCCCTCGCACTTGCGGCAGATGCGGACCTTGCGGCCGTCGGCCAGCACTCGGCGGCCGATGCGCGTCATCTTGCTGCACTCGGGGCAGATCAGCTGGACGTTGCTCGCGTGCAGCGACGCCTCGCGCTCGACGATCCCGCCCTTGATGTTGCGCTGCGGATTCGGCCGCGTATGGCGCTTGATGAGGTTGATGCCTTCGACGATCAGGCGGTTCTTCACGGGGAGTACCTTCAGTACCCGTCCGCGCTTGCCGCTGTCCTTCCCGGTCGTGATCACGACCGTGTCGTTGCGGCGAATTGGTGTCTGCAGTCTCGACATGTTGCGGTTCCTAGAGCACTTCAGGCGCGAGCGAAATAATCTTCATGAACCGGCGCTCGCGCAGCTCGCGGGCCACGGGCCCGAAGACGCGCGTGCCGATCGGCTCGTTCTGGTCGTTCACCAGCACGGCGGCGTTACGGTCGAAGCGGATGTAGCTGCCGTCACGGCGGCGCTGCTCCTTGGTGGTGCGCACGATCACCGCCTTGACGACCTGCCCCTTCTTCACCGTGCCGTCGGGCGTGGCTTCCTTGACCGACGCCGTGACGATGTCGCCGAGGCGCGCGTAGCGCCCCGTCGACCCGCCGATCGGGTTGATCACGGCAATCTTGCGGGCGCCGGAGTTGTCGGCGACGTCGAGGATCGATCGCATCTGGATCATGGCTGTTCTCCTAGACCTGCGATGCCTTGGCGACCACGCGCGTCAGCACCCAGCGCTTGCGGCGGCTGAGCGGACGCGACTCGGCGATGGCGACCGTGTCGCCCACCTTCGCCTCGTTCTTCTCATCGTGCGCGACGAACTTCGACGTCCGGCGCTGCGACTTGCCGTAGACCTCGTGGCGCGTCTGCCGCTCCACGGTGACGATCACCGTCTTGTCCATCTTGTCGCTGACGACGGTACCGGTCAGCTGTGCTTTGACGCTCATGTGGTAGTTACCTGCTTCTCACGCAGAATCGTCTTGATCTTTGCCAGGTCCTTGCGCAGGTCGCGCACCTTCGCCGGCGCCTCCAGCTGCCCCATCGACTTCTGGATGCGCAGCCGGAAAATCTGGTCGTCGAGGTCCTTCTCCCGCGCATGGAGGTCGTCGACCGAGAGCTCGCGGATTTCGCTCACCTTCATGACGCCTTCTCCTGCGCGAAGCGCGTGGCGAACTTGGTCGCGATCGGCAGCTTGGCGGCGGCCAGCTGAAACGCGCGGCGCGCTTCGACCTCGGTCACGCCTTCCATCTCGAACATCACGCGGCCCGGACGGACGACGCACACCCACTCTTCCGGGTTGCCCTTGCCCTTGCCCATGCGCGTTTCCTGCGGCTTCTTGGTGATCGGCTTGTCAGGGAACACGCGCACCCAGATCTTGCCGCCGCGCTTGACGAAGCGCGTCATCGCCACGCGGGCCGCCTCGATCTGCCGGGCGGTCATCCAGCACGGCTCCATCGCCTTGAGGCCGTAGTCGCCAAACGACACATCCGACCCGCGCCACGCTTTCCCGGTCATGCGCCCGCGCTGCTGCTTGCGGTACTTGACCTTCTTCGGCATCAACATGGTTCGTTACCTCTTACCTGCGCTCGGCCGGACGGCGAGGCGCCCGATCCCGATACTCTTCATCACGGCCCGTGCGCGGAACCAGCCGCTCACCTTTATAGAGCCACACCTTCACGCCGATCTGGCCGTAGGTCGTACTGGCTTCCGCGAAGCCGTAGTCGATGTCGGCCCGCAGCGTCTGCAGCGGCAGCTGCCCGTGCAGGTACCACTCCGAGCGCGCGATCTCGGCGCCGTTCAACCGTCCAGAGACGCGCACCTTGATGCCGCGCGCGCCGAAGCGCAGCGCCGACTCGACCGCCTTGCGCATCGCGCGACGGAAGGCGACGCGCTTTTCGAGCTGCACCGCCACCAACTCGGCGATCAGCTGCGCCTCGAGCTCCGGCTTCTGGATCTCCTGGATGTTGATGA
The DNA here is from genome assembly GCA_945876205.1 of Candidatus Sulfopaludibacter sp. SbA3. GTDB lineage: Bacteria > Acidobacteriota > Vicinamibacteria > Vicinamibacterales > UBA2999 > CANNDT01. The sequence continues at coordinate 3,654 of CAMCNL010000112.1, read as the reverse complement.
AGACCTGCCGGCTCGTGCGCTTCTGGATCTCCTGCTTCAGCTTGTCGACCTCGGTGCCCTTGCGGCCGATGATGATGCCCGGGCGCGAGGTATAGATGTCGATCTTCAGCTTGTTGGCCGCGCGCTCGGTCTCGATGCGCGAGACACCGGCAGGCGAGAAGCGCTTCTTGAGATCGGCCCGCAGCGCGAGGTCCTCGTGAAGCAGCTTCGCGTAGTCGCGGTCCGAGTACCAGCGCGATCGCCAGGTCTTGTTGAAGCCGAGGCGGAATCCGTACGGATGAACCTTCTGGCCCACGTTTTCTCCTATGCCTTCGCGGCGGCCGTCTTGCGGCCCGCCGTCTTCTTGGCGGCGCCGGCGGCGCCCCCGGTCTTTCGCGCCCGCGCCGGCTTGGCCGCGTCGCCGTCCTGTGCCACTCGCGCGATCTTGAGCGGGTGCTCCGCGACGCGCACCGTCAGATGCGCCGTGCGCTTCACCACGCGGAACGCGCGGCCCATCGGGGCCGGACGCACGCGCTTCATCGAGGTGCCCTGGTTGGCGAAACACGCCTGCACGAAGAGCCGCTCGACGTCGCCGCCAAAGCCTTCCTTCTGCTGCGCGTTGGCCACGGCCGAGCGGAGGACCTTGGCGATCTCGCGCGCGATGATCTTCCGCGTGAACTGCAGGGTCGCCAGGGCCTGGTTGACGCCCTTGCCGCGAATCAGATCCATCACCAGCCCCGCCTTCTGGGCCGAGGTGCGGATCCCCTTGGCAGTGGCTTCTGCTTGAATCATCGCTAGCCCTTTCCGCCCGCAGCGCCCGCCGCCGGTGCCGACGCCGCCGCTTTTTCGGTCTTGGTGGTGTGGCCCTTGAACGTGCGCGTCGGCGCGAACTCGCCGAGCTTGTGGCCCACCATGTTCTCGGTCACGTACACCGGGATGAACTTCTTCCCGTTGTGCACGGCCATCGTGTGCCCCACCATCTCGGGCACCACGGTCGACCGGCGCGACCAGGTCTTGATGACCTTCTTCTCGTTGGCCCGGTTCATCGCCTCGAGCTTTTCAAGCAGCGAGGTCTCGACAAACGGACCCTTCTTCAGGGAGCGGCTCATTACTTGGTCCTTCTCTGGACGATGAAGCGATCGGTGGTCTTCCGGCGCCTCGTCTTGTAGCCCTTGGTCGGCTGGCCCCACGGCGTCACCGGGTGGCGGCCGCCCGAGGTCTTGCCTTCACCGCCGCCAAGCGGGTGATCCACCGGGTTCATCGCCACGCCGCGGACGTGCGGCTTCTTGCCCAGCCAGCGGTTGCGGCCGGCCTTGCCGATCGACACGTTCTCGTGATCGAGGTTGCCGACCTGGCCGATCGTCGCCACGCACTCGACGAGAATCTTCCGGATTTCGCCGGACGGCATCTTGACCGATGCGTATTCACCCTCGCGCGCGACCAGCTGCACCGAGGAACCGGCGCTGCGCGCGATCTGCCCGCCCTTGCCGGGACGCAGCTCCACGTTGTGGATCGTCGTGCCGAGCGGAATGTTCTTCAGCGGCAGGCAGTTGCCCGGCAGGATGTCGACGGCGTCGCCGGAGACGACGGTGTCACCCACCTTCAGCCCGGACGGCTGCAGGATGTACCGCTTCTCGCCATCGGCATAGGTCAGGAGCGCGATCCGCGCCGACCGGTTCGGGTCGTACTCGACCGTCGCGACCTTCGCGGGAATGTCCCGCTTGTCGCGCTTGAAGTCGATGATCCGGTAGAGCCGCTTGTGGCCGCCGCCGCGCCACCAGGACGTCAGGTGCCCCTGGTTGTTGCGGCCGCCGGAGCGTTCGAGCTTCTCGGTCAGCGGCGCATGCGGCTCGTTGGTCGTGATCTCTTCGTAGGTCAGCGACGTCTTGCCGCGAACGCCGGGCGATGTCGGGTTGTACTTGCGAATCGGCATGATGTTCTACGCTCCCTGCAGGAAGTCGGGCAGCTTTTCGCCTTCCCGCAGCCTCACGTACGCCTTTTTCCAGTCCGAGCGCCGGCCCTGAAACTTGCCCTGGCGCTTCATCTTGCCGTGCGCCAGCGACGTGCGCACGCTCTGGACCTTCGAGCCGAGGAGCTTCTCGACGGCGCGCTTGATGTCGATCTTGTTGGCGTCCATCGCCACCTGAAACACGAGCGTCTGGTGTTCTTCCCGGATGACGGTCGTCTTCTCGGTGATCAGGGGACGCCGGATGACGTCTGTGGTCTTCATGGTTATCCCAGCGCCTCCTGGAGCTTTTCGAGAGCCGCCTGCGTCAGCACGACCCGGCGCGTGTTCATCACGTCGCGGGCGCTCACACGGTTGCTCGGCAGGATCGTGATGCCTTCGAGGTTGCGCACCGACAGCGTCAGCTTGTCTTCCGGCTTCACGTCCACCAGCAGCGCCTTGCCGTCGACGCCGAGGCGCCGCAGCATCTCGGCCGCCGCCTGGGTCTTGATCGCGCCGACGCTGAGCGCGTCGACGACGATCACCGCGCCGTCGCGGAGCTTCTGCTGGAGCGCCGCGCGCAGCGCGCCCTTCTCAACCTTCTTCGGTAGTTGGTACTCGTAGCTGCGCGGCTGCGGACCGAACGTCGTACCGCCCTTGCGCCACAACGGGTTTCTGATTTCGCCGACGCGCGCCCGGCCGGTGCCCTTCTGGCGCCACGGCTTCTTGCCGCTGCCGCTGACCATCGCGCGCGTCTTGGTCGCGTGCGTGCCGCGGCGCTCCGCCGCGTTCGCGCGGACGACCGACTCGTGGATCAAGTCGGTCTTGATCCGGCCGCCGAACACTTCGTCGCGCAGGTCGAGCGAGCCGACCTTCTGGTTCTGTGCGTTTACGACGTCGACAGTCATGGCTACTTCTTGCCCTTCTTCTTGACCGGCTCGACCTGGGCGATGCGAATCGGCTTGGCCGCGATGGCCTTGCGAATCACGACCACGGCGTTCGGGCCGCCGGGCACCGAGCCCTCGATCAGCACCAGGTTGTTCTCCAGATCGATGCGGACGATCTTGAGATTCCGCACGGTGATCTGCTTGTTGCCCATGTGGCCGCCCATGCGCATGCCCTTGACGACGCGCGAGGGATACGACGAGGCGCCAATCGATCCGGGCGCGCGGTGGAACATCGAGCCGTGCGACATGCGGCCGCCCGCGAAGTGGTGCCGCTTGACGACGCCCTGGAAGCCCTTGCCGCGGCTGGTGCCGATGACGTCGACACGCTCGCCCTCGGCGAAGATCGACGCGTTCACCTGGTCGCCAGCCTTGACCGCGTCGCCGCCCGCCTTGAGCGTGACCTCGCGCCGCACGCGGGTCGCCGGCACGCCGGCCTTCTTGAAGTGACCCTGCGACGGCTTGTTCTCTTTCTTCGGCTTGGCTTCGACGAGGCCGAGCTGCACCGACTCGTAGCCGTCGGTGCCCGCGGTCTTGACCTGGGCAATCACGCAGGGGCCAGCCTTGAGGACGGTCACGGGCGCGACGACGCCATCGGCGCCGAACACCTGCGTCATCCCGACTTTCTTGCCGATGATTCCATTGACCATGGCTATTTCCCGTGTTCCTTGCCGAAGGCCTTGATCTCGACGTCAACACCCGCGGGCAGGTCGAGCTTCATCAGCGCGTCCACCGTCTGCGGCGTCGGCTCGAAGATGTCGATCAGCCGCTTGTGCGTGCGGATCT
>CAMCNL010000111.1 GCA_945876205.1 Candidatus Sulfopaludibacter sp. SbA3 | reverse complement strand
CCGTCTTGAGCGCCTTGGTCGACAGGTCCGACGCCAGCAGCCGCACGCGGCCGGCGGAGGCCGCGTCGAGGTGGTCGAGACAGGTCATGGCGAGCGAGAACGGCTCTTCGCCGGTCGAGCAGGCCGCGCTCCATCCGAGAATGGGCGCCGCGCCTGGACGCGCGGCCAGCGGCGGCAGCACCACGTCGCGCAGGAATTCGAAGTGCGCGGGTTCGCGGAAGAACGAGGTGTGATTGGTGGCGATCGCATCGAGCAGCTGCGTCAGCTCCTCCCGTGACGGGTCGGCGTGGACATGCCGCAGGTACTGCCCGAAGCTTCCGAAGCCTCCCTGTTTCACGCGCTTCTGCAGGCGCGCCAGGACGAGCGCACGCTTGCCGGCATGGAGCGTGATCCCGCTCTTCTCGTAGACCAGCCGGGCCACGGCCTCCATCTCCTGATCGCTCAGCTCTGGAGACGTCTCGACCGGCACCGCCTGCGGGCTCGCCATCACCTGCGCACCATCTAGGCCGCCGGCTTCAACGTGCTCTTGCCCATCAGCGCCGCCAGCCCGCTGACGTCGAGAATGAGCCCGATACGTCCGTCGGCGAGAATGGCGCCGCCGGCTACACCTCGCACGTGCCCAAACACGTCGCCAAGCGATTTGATGACGACCTCCTGCTTGCCGAGCAGTTCGTCCACCACGAGCGCGATCAGGCGGTCGTTGTCCTCGATGACGACAACGGTACTGTCGCCAAGCTCCTGTCTCGCGCCGGTCACGCCAAATGCCTCGGCCAGGTGCATCAGCGGGATCAGCTGTTCCCGCACTTGAATCATGCACGGCCGTCCCTGGACCGAGTGCACCTGGCCCGGCGCAGGCCGCAGCGACTCGTTCACGGCAACGGCCGGAATCACGAAGCGCTCGTCGCCGACGCCGACCAGGATGCCGTCCACGATGGCGAGCGTCAGCGGCAGCCGGATGGCGAAGGTCGTCCCCTGGCCGCGGACGGTCTGGATTTCGATCCGCCCGCGCAGCGCCTCGATGTTGCGCCGCACGACGTCCATCCCGACGCCGCGCCCGGAAATCTCGGTGACCGTGTCCGCCGTCGAGAAGCCTGGCTGGAAGATCAGCAGGTTGATGTCCTCGGGCGTCATCGGTGCGCCTTCGGGCACGAGCCCCTTGGCCACGGCCTTCCGGTAGATCTTCTCGGTATCGAGCCCCGCGCCGTCGTCCGAGATCTCGATGACGATGTTGCCGGCCTGATGGAAGGCCCTGAGGCGGAGCGCGGCGAGGGCCGGCTTCCCCGCGGCCTTCCGGACATCGGCCGGCTCGATGCCATGGTCCACGCTGTTGCGCACCATGTGCATGAGCGGGTCGTTGATCTCCTCCACGACTTTCCGATCGAGCTCCGTGTCCTCGCCGTGCAGCGTCAACTCAATCGACTTTCCGGATTTCTTTCCGAGGTCGCGTACGAGCCTGGACATCTTCTGGAACGTCGGGCGGATCGGCATCATGCGCATCGCCATCGCGTTGCGCTGCAGTTCGCTCGTGATGCGCTTGAGCTGCGCCAGCTGGCGGCTGAGTCGCTCGTCTCTGGACCCCAGCAGCACCGGGTGCTCGGCGAGGATCGACTGGGCGATGACCAGCTCGCCCACCATGTCCACCAGGTTGTCGAGCTTTCGCGTATCCACCTTCACGGCGCTCTGGCTCTCGTCCCGACGGCGCTGCGGCGCGCTGCCGCCGTCGGCCTCGGACAACGCCGCGACAACCGGCGCCTGGCTTTCGGTGGCGGCCGCGCGACCGCCGCCGGCGATGAGCGCGTCGACCGCGCCTATCAGCCCGCGGCACTGGGCCTTGACATCGGTGAACGGTTCGCCCGCGATCCGCGCGGGCAGTTCCTGAATCATCAGCGTCAGGAGGTCGACCGCCTTGAGGACGACGTCGCATTCGTCCGAGCCCATCGCGTGCTTGCCCGAGCGCGCCAGGTCGAGCAGGTTCTCGACCTTGTGGGCCACGCCCTGGACAGACGTCACGCCGAGCGCGCCGGCGTTCCCCTTGATCGTGTGGAACGGCCGGAAGACGTCGTTGAGGAGCTTGACGTCGCCCGGCGCGCTTTCCACCTGGAGCAGCAGGCTCTCGATGGTGCCGAGGTGGTCGATCGCCTCGCCCATGAACACACCCAGCATCTCCGGATCGTCGGCCAGCACGGCCAGATCCTCGTCCGGAGCCTGGACGACCGGCGGCGGCGCTCCCTCCCTCAGAGCCTCCCACCCGGAGAGCACCTCCTTGACGATCGTGTCCACGTTCTTCGGGGAGACAGCGGGGGACGCCTGCCTGACGCGGTCGGCAAGACATCGCGCGCCTGAATCGTCGGATTCACCAATCGCCGCCGCTGCGGCCAGCAACTGTTCGCGGAGACGCTCGACGTTCACCGGCTCGATCAGGCTCTCGCAGGAGAGCCGGGACAGCAATCCATCGACGCGGGTGATCCAGTCGGTTGCGCCAGTCATCTGTTCGTGTCCCAACCCTGGAAGGTCCCGTAGGTGCCCGTGGCGGCGAGGGGCGCGACCCCGATCTGGTTGACCATGTTGCCCAAGTCCTCTTCGCCGCGCCTCATCTGGTCGGCCGCACTGGACACCGTACTCATGATCTGCGGCGCCTGGCGCGCCAGGGCGCCGAGACCTTGAATCACGTCGCTGAAGGCCACGAGCTCGGCCTTGGTGCCGTCGATGTGCCTCCGGACGTCTTCGAAGATCGCGCTGAAGCTGTCGTCCTCGGTCAGACGACGGGCCTCGACCAGGCCGCCGACGTGCGTGACCTGGAGCGACAGCATCGCCTTGCGCAGGTCTCCAACATCGGCATTGAGGCCGCTCAGCTCCGCGGCCAGGCCCCGCAGCGATTGCCCCGCGTGCGCGATCGTCTCGCAAAACGCACACCGCAGATCCCCCAGCCTGCTCAGGTGGGCGGAGAGCGCCATGTCGCGGCCTGGGTCGCTGAGCGCCGTCAGGATTTCATGGTGGTACACGATGGTCATCTCGAACTGCAGGCGCGCCCACGCTAGGCTGAACACGGTCTCGCCGAGCCAGTTGGACACGGCGGCCACCTGCGAGGTGAGGCCGGAGACGCTGGTGGCGACCCGGGAGGAGGCGTCCCCGAGCTGGGTGGCGATGACGCTCAGGGCACGCCCGGTGTCACCCAGCTTGCTCGACTTGACGGCGACATTGAAGGAGACGAGGCGGAACTCGCTGGTCAGCCCGAGAATCGTGCTCGACTGCGCCATCAGCTGCTCGTTGAGCCGGGCGCATTCGTCCAGCTGGGCGTAGACGCTGTTGATCCGCCCGTACGTCTGTTGCGACTCCTGATACATCACGCGCAGTGCGGCGCCGAGCGGCCCTTCATCGGCATGCCGTGGTGGCAGCGGCGGAAACATGCTGCGATGCTCGCGGGCGAGGATGCTGTCGCGGCTCTTCAGCTCCTGATGGAGCATCGTCCGCATGAAGGCATCGTAGTCGGCGAACCCCTTGCCGCGCAGGATGTCGCCGAGCATGGCTTCGGCGGCACGCATGCCGGCTTTGGGTTCTTCACCACGGTCATCGTGCGCCTGCTCGACCTCGCGCAACCGGGCGTAGATGTCGGTGACGATCGCGAACAGCGGGCTCGACGGCTTGAAGCGCACGGAGAGATAGCCCCCGTCGATCGGCGCCGCGAGCGCGAGTACCCAGTAATAGCGGCCGTCAGCGGCCATGTTCTTGACGTAGGCCGCGATCGGCTTGCCCGCCAGCAGGTAGTCCCAGAGGAGCGCGAAGACGGCGCGCGGCATGTCCGGGTGGCGGATCATGTTGTGCGGCCTGCCGACCATCTCCTCGGCCGGGTAGCCGCTCACGCGGCTGAACACATCGTTGCCCGACACGATGATGCCCTTCTGGTTGGTCGTGGAGAAGAACAGCTCGCTGATCAGGAACTCTCTGGGCGAGTTCACCGGTACGGTCTTGAATCTGGGCTTCATGGGGTCAGTGCGCGACAAATTCCCGGTCCGCACCGAGCACGCGGTCCAGGTTGAGCAGGATCTTCACGGTCCCCTTGACCTTCGCCAGCCCCAGCATGTAGTCGGTGACGACGCGCCCGCCGAACTCCGGCGCCTGATCGATCTCCGAGGCCGCCACGCTCAACACCTCCGATACCGAGTCGACGACGACCCCCAGCATCACGGTCGCCGCCACCATCGCGACGTCCACGACGATGATGCACGTCCGGTTCGTGGCCTCCTGCGAAGGGAGGCCGAACTTCAGCCGCAGGTCGATGACCGGAATCACCTTGCCGCGCAGGTTGATCACGCCTCGCACGTGTTCGGGCACCTGCGGCACCTGCGTGATGTCCATCACCTTGATGATCTCCCGCACCTTCAGCACCGGCAGGCCGTACTCCTCGGTCCCCAGTGTGAACGTCAGGTACTTGCCCGCAAGCGCCGCGGCACCCTGCTGTGCCGGCGTCCCCGCGCCGTGTCTCCCCGACATCGCTTCCATCGTCATCGCTCCTGATCCCTGAATCCGCGGCCCCTAGAACTTCCCATACGTGCCTGTGTCGCCCAGTGGGATCTCTTCCTCAGCCGACCTCGGCAGGCTGACCGGCTTGGCGGACGGCTTGTGTTGCATCGCGAGCACACGGCCCCGATCGTTCGCCTGGGCCGGGGGGGCTGCCGCCATGTCCGCCACGCCCACGAGCGCCTCCAACTGGTCTACGATGGCGGCGGCCGTCTCGGCCTGGGCGTTGAGCTCCTCGCTGGCAGCGGCGCTCTCCTCCGCGGTGGCCGCCGTCGTCTGCGTCACCCGCTCCATCTGCGCGATGGCCTGCGTGACCTGATCGATTCCCTGCGTCTGCTGCTGGCTCGCCTCGCGCACTTCCTGCACGATCCCGTTCACCTGCTCGACGCTCCCCGCAATCGTGCTGATCGCCGCGGCCACCTGCTCGACTCTGTCGGCGCCTTCCTGCGACCGCGCGATCGATTCTTCGATCAGCCCGGCCGTGTCCTTGGCCGCCTGCGCCGAGCGCTGCGCCAGATTGCGCACTTCGTCGGCCACCACCGCGAAGCCCATCCCCGCCTCGCCCGCCCGCGCGGCTTCCACCGCCGCGTTCAGCGCCAGGATGTTCGTCTGGAAGGCGATCTCGTCGATCGTCTGGATGATCTTCGCCACCTTGCTGTTCGAGTCCTTCATCGCCGCCATCGACAGCACCATCTCGGTCAGCGCGGCGTTCGACTCGGTCATCTGCCGTGCCACGTCGGTGACCAGCACGGCGGCCTGCTGCGCGTTCTCCGCGTTCTTCCGCGTCATCGAGGACATCTCTTCCATCGACGCCGACGTCTCCTCGAGCGAGGCCGCCTGCTCCGTCGACCCCTGCGACAGCGACTGCGCCGTGGCCGACATCTGCCCCGAGGCCGACACGACCTGCTCCGCGCCGCTCCGCAGCTCGTGGACCGACGCCTGGAGCGTGCCGGAGATCCCCCGTACCATGAATGCCACAACGCCCCCCGTGCCGAGCGACAGCGCGATGCCCGCCACGATGGTCCACCACGTCAGCGCGAACGATGCCTCGGCAGACGCCATCTCTTCGTCGAAAACCTTCTGCTGCGCTCCGACCGTGACGCCGGCGGCCTTCTCGTTGGCCTCGAGAATCTGGCGGCTCCGGCGCCCCGACTCGATGAGGCGGGCCTGAAGATCGCCCGCAGTCCAGAGCGACAGGGCACCTGACGCGATGAGGAGCACGGTGAAGACGGCCGTGACCGCGTACAACTTCCTGCCGAGTGTCCAAGTGCCGAACATGCCTGTAACCCTTTCCTTCTCTGATACTTCAGTGAGATCCGCAGCTCGACGGCGCGGCAGAGCGATTCGTGACGTCCCCCATCTAATCGACGGTGCGCCGGAATCCTTCAGGAGGATGGGCTGGTGCCGGGCCCTCGGTTTCGCGGGCCGTGAAGGCCCGCGCCGCATCTGGCAAGGCTCAGGAAGTCAGGAGGCGGACGAGGTCGCGGATCTTGGCGACGTCTTCCAGGGCGTTGACGCGCTGGATGATGGCTTCGGTTCGTTGCGCGCCGATGACTGGTTCCATCAGGGAGCGCGCTTTTGCGTTCACGCCCGCGGTGTCGAGGGGGTTTTCTTTCGTTCCAGGCGCGAAGCGGGTGAACTTGCTCACCATGCGGCCGTCTCGAAGGGTGACCTCGACGAGGCCGCTGCGGGGCGCGAGCGGATCCATCAGGGATCGATCGGCGACGAGCTCCACGCGTTCCTTGACCGCGCGCACCTGCGGATCGGACATCCGCTCGTACGAGTGGCTGGCGTCGAACGAGATGGTGCCGTCGATCAGGGCCACCGCCATCATGTGCTGGACGTTGACGTCGGGCATGGCGCGATTGTTGACGATGCCGGCGCCGTCGGCGGGGAGCTTGACGACGATCTTCGCGACGTTGGCCGGGGTGAGACCGTGTTCCTTGCGCAGCGAGAGCAGTGCGTCGGCCGGCGCCTGGATCGGATAGCCGACCGAGAAGGTCTTGATCGCCGTCTCCATCACCCAGAACCGCGTGCCCAGGCCGGCGATCATCTCGGCTGGCTTAGGCTGCGTGGACATCGCCTCGAGCGCGTTGTGCTCGCCTTCGAGGACGTCGCGTACACCCGTCCATCCCGCCTGCACGACCATGGCAGCCGTCACGCCGTTGCGCGCGCCCATGCCGGCAAAGTCGAACGCCTTCTCGACGTGCTCGGCGTCACGCTCCCAGCTCCATACGCCGGAGACCTGCTGCATGGAGTACGAGATCGCGTAGCGGGTGCCCGTCTCGTCGAGCCGCGCCAGCGACGCGGCGGCGGCGACGGCGCCGGCGTTGGAGCTGACGCCTTCGGCGCTGCGGTGCGTCGCACGGACGTGGTCCGGGCCGAGCGCCATCAGGAAGCGGCAGCAGACGTCGTAGCCGAGCGTCACCGCGCGCAGCAGTTCCAGGCCCGATCGGTCTTCACGCTCGGCCACCGCGAATGCCGCGGGCACCGTCGAGCAGCCGGGGTGCGCCTTGGTGAACGGCTCGAAATCATCGGTCTCGTCGGCGTGCGCGAACATCGCGTTGGCGAGCGCGGCGTTCACGGCGGAGGTCTTGATGTCGGTCGTGAACACGGATGCTTCCGGGACGCCGCCCTGCGTGCGCACATAGCGAACGGCCATCTCTCCCGGCTTGAGTGTCGAGCCCGAGACGATCGCGGCAAGCGTGTCGAGGATGTGGTGCTTGGTCTCGCGCGCCACCGCCGCCGGAAGAGCCCGGTCGCGTGACTCGACCATGTAGCGCGCGAGCTGGCCGGTGATGTCGGCGCCGCCCTCGGCAGGTGGACGCGCCACTGTGCCCTGCGCCTTTCCTTCGGCGAGGCCTTCGCCGAGGCCTTCTCCGAGCGGTAGCGCCGCCGCCGCAAGCATGCCGCCCGTGCCTTTCAACATCTCTCGCCGCGTGACCTCGTTCCGCCTCGTCATGACCTTGACCCCCGTCCGTTGGGGAGTGTATACGAGAGCCTCGCCTGAGATACCATCCTCTGGACACAACGGCGGTCCTGCTGCCCTAGGAGGGCCCGTGTATAGAGCCCAGCATCGAAGAACGGTCGCGTGCGTCGCCCTGGTGTGTGCGGGGCTGCTGAGTGCACACCTGACAGGGTCTGCGCTGCAACAATCGGCGGCTGCGAAGGCGCCGACACTGGACTACGAGTTCTTCAAGGCTGACGTCCAGCCGATTCTCCTCAACAAACGTCCCGGTCACGCGAGGTGCATTGCCTGCCACGCGCATACGACGACTCCGCTCGATCTGTCGCCGCTTCCGCCGGGACGCACGACCTGGACCGAAGAGGAATCCCGCAGGAACTTCGACGCCATCCGGCGTTTCGTCGCTCCAGGCAACGTGAAGAGCAAGTTTCTGGTCCATCCGCTCGAGGAGAAAGCCGGCGGCGATTTCTACCACAACGGCGGCAAGCACTTCGCCTCGCAGAACGATCCCGAGTGGCAGATACTCAAGTCCTGGGTCATGGGACAGACGGCGAAATAGCAGCAGGGGATAGAGATGACAATGATGAATAGACGCGCCCTTGGCGGGTGTCTCGCCGTCGTAGCCCTCGTCGCGCTCTGCACGATCACGCTGGCCGCGCAGAAGAAGGTTCGGATCATCCAGACCAATAGCGCCGGCGACAACGTGCACCTGATCGATCCCGCGACCAACAAGGTGGTCGGCGTGATCGAAGGCATCGAGGTCAACCACGGTGCGGGCGCTTCTCCCGACGGCAGCCGCATCTACGTCAGCAACGAAGCCGACAGCATGCTTGATTTCGTGGACGTGAAAACGCTGAAGGTCACGGCCAGGGTGCCCTTGAGCGGCCATCCCAACAACATCGCCGTCGGCAAGGACGGCCGCCGGGTGTACGTCGGCATCCGCGACCCGGAACCCGGCGGCGTCGACGTCGTCGACACGGCGTCGAAGAAGTTCGTGAAGACCATTCCGACGCAAGGCGCGATTCACAATCCGTACGTCACGCCAGACGGCAAGTATGTCGTGGCCGGGTCGATCTCGGGCGAGACGGTGAACGTGATTGACGCGGCGACGGAAAAGCCCGCATGGACGCTGAAAATGGATCTCGGCGTCCGGCCGATGACGTTCGCGACCAATGCCGACGGATCCACGAAATGGATCTTCGTGCAGATGAGCGGCTTCAACGGATTCGCAGTGGTCGATTTCGCCACGCACAAGGAAGTCAGGCGCATCAAGAATCCGGACCTGCCGCCCGGGAAGAAGACCGTTCCCGAAGGGTCGGATCCGTCGCACGGCATGCAGGTCACCTCCGACGGCAAGACGCTCGTCGTCTGCAGCCGCTTGAACAACTACCTCTACTTCTACTCGCTGCCAGACCTGAAGGCGCTCGGCGGCGCCGAGCTTGGCGGCATGGGCGCAGGCTGGGTCACGCTCACGCCTGACGGCAAGACGGCCTACGTGGCCAACCCGGTGACCAACGACGTATCGGTGGTCGACGTCAAGACGATGAAGGAAACGATGCGGATCCCGGTCGGATTCGTACCCAAGCGCAACGCCACGGCGCTGCTTCAGTAAGGTCGTGCGGCAAGCCGTCGTCGCATTTCTGTTCCTGGCAGCCTGGTCCTCATTCATCGAGGGCGCCACGAAGCCTGCATTCGCGAAGTTTCGCGCTTCCCAATCGCAGGCGCCGGGTGACGATCCAGTGAAGGTACTGGTTGGACGGCTCGAGTTGGACCGCTACAAGGCCACGATCAAGGGGCTCACGCAGTTTGGCGACCGCCTGCAGGGCACCGACCGGAACAAGGCGGCGATCGACTGGATTGAGGCGCAGCTCAGGAGCTACGGCTGCGCCACCGAGCGGATTCGCTACGTCTACGCGCCGGCACCGGCCGGGTCTCCCGGCGCACCGATACCCACTGGCCCGATCGCCAGCGGTGAGCTGCGGAGCGGCGTTGGCGGTTCACGCCAGCGTGGCATCACCACCGCACGAACGGGCGTAGGCCCTTCGCCCACCCAGCTCGATGCGCAGCCGGACCCCAGGTTGCGCGCGCTCAACGCCCAGTCGGTGCCACCCGGTCCACGGGAAGAGGTCTATTGCACCAAGGTCGGCACCACGCGCCCGGGCGAGATGTACATCGTCGGCGCCCACATGGACGGACGCGGGCTCGGCGAGGCGGCCGACGACAACGGATCCGGCACCGCGCTGGTGATGGAGCTGGCGCGGATCTTCAGCAGCCCGGACGTGCAGACCGACAGGTCGATTCGCTTCGCGTTGTGGAACAACGAGGAGGGCGGGCTCGTCGGGTCGCGCGCCTACGTCGATCAGCGGGCGCCACTGCAGGGAAAAGAGGACCCGCCCGGATCGGGACGATATCCCGAGCCGAAATGGCTCGGCATGATCCAGCACGACATGATGATGTGGGATCACGGCATGCCGCGGCCGGATGGCTCGGTCAACCCGGAGCAACGGCTCGAGGCCGACGTCAACATCGAGTTTCAGTCCACCGCGGCGCTGGCGGACCAAGCGATGAAGCTGGCGTTCTTCTTCAGGGACGCGAACGAGAAGTACGCCACAGACTATCCCGCGGCGGTTGGCAACCACATGACCAACACCGACTCGACGCCCTTCATGGACATCGTCCCCGCGATCAGCCTTCGCGAGAACGAGCGAGGCATGCAGACGGGCGCCGGATGGAACCCGCAGTACCACCAGCCGACGGACGTCTTCACGGCGTACTCCGACAAGGATTTCCGTCTCGGCTTGAACGCCGCGCAGACCACGCTGGGCGGTGTCGCCCAGTTGGCGGGGGTCAGTCTTCGCAGGTAGCCGGAGACCTGACGGCCTCCACTACCGCGGCGGCGGCGGGATGAACGGTGTGCCGAGCGGCGTCGTGTTGGGCTTGTCGGTACCGTTCGTGATGCAGGTCAACCCCGGCGCTGATGAACCCGGATCGCCCAGCGCCACCCACCCACAGCAGTACCTCTTGCAGCGATCCTGCGTGATGAAGGTGTCGGCCTTCAGCTTCTTCCGGTATTCCGGATAGAGCGTCTCCGGGTATCCAAGCACCGCCTCGCGCGGGATGCGGTACCGATCGGTCATCTCGTTGACGTCGGGATTCCTGCCGGGAAGATGATGCGGCACGGTGCCAACGGCTTCGACGCGCGGCAGCTCTGACACGGGTACGCACGGCGCCGCGGTGGGCGCAAGCGCCGCTTTCGGGTCGAGCGCCCACGAGCGCGTGACGACGTCCGGCTCGGCAAGGTAGATCGGGTCGTTGACGAACACCATGATCGTCAGGAAATCGCCGTGCCGGAAGATGCGCCAGTCGGCCGTGGCTTTGTCGCTGCTCGAAATGCCGTTGCGCCGCAGGAACCCCGCCTTGATGTGCGACGTGTGGGCGACCAGCACGTCACCTTCCCACCGCCCTGTCGTAAATCCTGAAAACGGATAGAAGGCGTTGTCAGAGGGATGCGGCCGGCCGTCCATCCAGATCGTGACGATGTCGCGATCGACGGCGGCGCTGATCTTCCAGGCGACCACGTTGCCTCGAATGGGATCGGACTCGCTCCAGATGCGCAGACCCTGCGGACCCCAGATCACGTACTGCGGTGTGTACATGATGCACTGCCGCTCGAGCAGCGCGTACTGCGCGTAGGAATACGACAGCGACCTCGCCCGCCCGGCGTCGGTCAGTGCGATGCCGGTGTAATCGACCGGATCGGATCCAGGACCGCGCTCCACCCAGTCTTCATGCTGGAGCGCCTGCCAGCCGCCGTTGAGATCGACCTGCGCGAACGCCGGCGCGCTGACCAGTGCGAGCATCGCCAGCACCAGGGCCGCCTGAAGCCGGCCCCCACGCCTCGGGCTCACCATGTCGCCGAGCACGGAGTAGGGTCCCATTTGGCACCGTCCGCTTCCTTCTTGAACTGCAATGACGTGGTAAACGGCACGAGCAAGTACCTCGGGTCATGGACGATGCTGGTGATGACGATCCAGCGGGTCCCGTTCTGTTGCGTGTGATCCCAGAATTCCGTGAGCCGCGCGTTGGCGCTATAGGGCACGCCGTTCTTGCGCAGGTATCCCGCACGCAGACGGTCGGTCGTGACGGTCAGGCTGCCGGTCTTTGGCGCGCCCGCAGCCGCCGCGCCTGTCGGCAGTTGCCACTTCGCCACTGAGTTCCCCTGCCACGTGGCTTGCGCCCTCGGGGGCGTCCAGTCGCCAAAATGAAACAGGCGGGTCTGCATGCCGTAATCGGTTTCGACCTTCAGCGTGTTCGCATCGAGCCAACTGATGCGCATGCGGATCGGTCCTCGCATCAGGCCCGGCGCGCCGTAGGAGCGGCACTGCTCGCCAGCGGCTTGGTCTCTGGCCGGGTCCCAGGCGTCGGCAAGCTTCATCCCTTCCGGCGTCAATGGGACGCTCGGATAGTCGCCTTTCGCCGGCGTGATCATCCGCCACCGCCAGTCTTCGGAGATCACCGCGACCCAGTTGCCGGTGAGATCGATCGGGGCCATGGCCTGTGGCGTCTGTGCGCCGATGCGCGCGGCGAGCACCATACACACACCCAAAGCGAGGAGTACGGATCGTGCGCTCATGATGGCTTCGCCGTCAGGCTCTTGTAGATCGCCTCGACAAACATGTCCGTCGTCCATGGACCGGTATCGGTTCCGTAGCGGGCGCGATGGGGAAACGTCGGATCAGCTTTCTTGATTTGCTCGAGCGTCGAGCCGCTCTTGATCATGTCGTCGACGACGTCGACGACGTAGGTGACCATGTCGCGGTACTCAACCAGGTCC
>CAMCNL010000110.1 GCA_945876205.1 Candidatus Sulfopaludibacter sp. SbA3 | reverse complement strand
TCCCGCCGTTCACGTAGAGGTTGCTGCCTTCGCCGTTCAGTTCGGTCATGACCAGGTCATCATCGCCGTCGTTGTCGAAGTCACCGGCATCGACGCCCATGCTCGCCTCTGATTGGCCCTCGGCGGTGACCGCGACGCCGGCCAGCAGCGCCGTGTTGCGAAACGTGCCGTCGCGCTGGTTCATCCAGAGGATGTTCTCGCTCCCGTCGTTGGCGACGTAGACGTCCATCCACCCGTCTCCGTCGAAGTCGGCGGTCGAGACGCCGAGCGCCCGGCCCAGATCGCTGCCGGGCAACGCGCGCGTCGTCACGTCGGCGAAGGTGCCGTCGCCGCGGTTGCGATAGAGCCGGTCGGGCTGCGCGGGATAGACCTGCGGCGGGCAATATGTGCGCACGCCGGCGAGATTGGCACACCGCTGGTCGGCATCGATGCGGTAGGTCACGTAGTTGCCGACGTACAAATCCAGCCACCCGTCGCGGTCGTAATCGACGAATGCCGCGGACACCGAGAAGCCGCTGGCGCCGGTGCCAGAGGAGGAGGAGATATCGGCGAAGGTCCCGTTGCCGTTGTTGCGGAACATCTGGTTGCGGCCAAAGCTGGTGACGAACAGGTCCGTCCAGCCGTCGTTGTTGATGTCGCCGGCCGCGACACCCATTCCGTAGCCGGTGGTGGCAATGCCGCTGCCGGGGGTGACGTCCGTGAAATGCGCACGCCGAGTGCCGTCGGCGGCGATTCCGAGATCGTTGCGGAGCAGCCGCGAGGTGAGCGGACCGGCCGGCGGCACGAGCGGAGTACCGGTGCCGAGCGTCTGGCCCTGTACGAGGAACAGGTCCAGGTCGCCGTCGTTGTCGTAGTCGAGCAATCCAACGCCCGGCGGCATCACTTCGGGAAAATAATAGGCGCCGGACATCCCGTTGAAGTGCACGAACGTGATGCCGGCATCCGCCGTGCCGTCGACGAACCAGTCGCCGGAGACTGCCACGGTGGCCGCACGCGGCGCGGCGGGCTGGCCGGCGCTGCATCCCGGCAGCGTCAACATCGTCGCGAGAAGGGTCACAGGCCAGGCACGCATTGCCGAGTTCGTTCCTTGAAGGGTGGCTGCGCGGGAGTATAGCGTGCGTCGCAAACTGTATTGACTTTGCGCGGCGGAGGTATATATTCCCCCCTGTCCATACCCGCGTCGCCATTTTCCTGCGTCACTACCAGTCCATTCGGGTACTCCGATCGTCGTCGGTCGTTTTGAAGCCATGGTCGTTCGATGACCTTAAGGAGGCAACGATGGTGCGAGTCGGTCAGTTGGGTCTTCCCGTTGTCGCGGTACTCTGTTCCTTTCTCCTGGCGAGCCCCGCCCAGGCACAATCGCAGAGTGCTATCGCCGGCCTCGTCAAGGACACCTCTGGCGCCATCCTTCCGGGCGTCACCGTGGAAGCCGCCAGCCCGGCGCTGATCGAGAAGGTCCGCACCGTCGTGACCGACGGTGGAGGCCGCTACAACATTGTCGCGCTCCCCCCGGGTGTGTACGTGGTGACGTTTACCTTGCCTGGCTTCAACACCTTCAAGCGCGAGGGAGTCGTCCTTGCCGCCGGGTTCTCGGCTTCAGTCAACGCTGACATGCAGGTGGGCGCCCTTGAAGAGACGGTGACCGTCACCGGCGAGGCCCCGCTGGTCGATACGCAAAGCGCGCGGCAGCAGAAAGTGCTCTCGGCAGAAACGCTGCAGACCCTGCCGACTGGTCAGCAGAGCATCGTCAGCCTGATCGCGCTGACGCCTGGCTACACCGGCAACGCGACGGTCGGCGGCAGCACGGGCGCCTACCATTCACAGCAGACCAAGGGAACGTTTCACGGCAAGCGCGGCAGTCACATCAACTACGACGGCATGCGCATCGACAACTACGCCGGCTCCGGCGATTCTCCCGGATACCTGTTCAACAATCTCACGGTGGTCGAAACGGTGGTGGAGACCGGCGGCGCGAATGCCGATAGCGATTCGCCCAACGTGTCGGTGAATATGGTGCCGAAGGAAGGCGGAAACAGCTTCAACTACGGCGTGTCGGGACTGTTCACCAATCACAATTTCCAGAGCAACAACCTCACGTCTGAGCTCAATGATCGTGGCATCACCGACGTGCCGAAGCTGAATCGGATGTATGACGCGGGATTCACCATCGGCGGGCCCATTCGAGCCGACAAGGTGTGGTTCTTCGCGGCTGTCCGGCGGTGGGGGGTGCGCAACCAGGCCGCTGGTCTCTACGTGAACAAGACCCAGGGCACGCCGTTCTACACGCCCGACCTTTCGAAACCGGCGTTCCGCGACGAGAGGTACCAATCGCATGCGACCCGCATCACCTGGCAGGTGTCTGAACGGAACAAGCTGAACATCTTCGCGGACCTTAAGCACGATTGCATCTGCCAGAGCGGCGGCTCGGCCTCCGGCCTGGGCAGCGGCGCGACCAGCGCGCAGGAAGGCGAAGCCTGGTGGCGCCTATGGCCCAACGGACTCATGCAGGCGACGTGGACGTCGCCGCGCACCAACAAGCTGCTCCTCGAGGCCGGCGCCTCGATGGTGATGTTCCACTGGCCTGGGCAGCTTGCGCCCGGTACCAGCGAGGACTACGTTGCGATCACCGAGCAGTCGACGAATTTCCGCTATAACAACGTCGGCGGCCTGTACCACCCGAAGCGGCGCGTCGGCGATCGGTTCACCCAGCGGGTGGCGGCGTCCTACGTCACCGGTTCGCACACGTTCAAGACCGGCTTCCAGATCGACGAGGGTTACTCCGACATCATCAAAGAGGGAACCGGATTGCCGGGCGCCAAGGGCGTCTCGTACACGTTCAATCGCGGCGTTCCGGTGTCGATTCGGTACGACTCGATTTACCACGAGACGTACTTCCAGAAGGCGGAGATGGGGGTGTATGCGCAGGATCAGTGGACGAAGGGGCGGGCCACGATCAATATGGGCCTCCGCTTCGACTACTACAACGGATACATTCCAGCGGTGAAGGAGCCCGCGCACGACTTCACCGCGGCCGCCGAGTATCCCGCCGTGCATGGCGCACCGTCGTGGAAGGACATCAGCCCGCGCCTTGGCCTTGCCTACGACGTGTTCGGCGACGGCCGGACGGCGGTGAAGGCCTCGTTCGGCCGCTACGTTTCGATGACCGGTAACAACCAGGTTCGCAATTACCACCCGCTGTTCCGTGCCGTGAACACGACCACGCGCGCGTGGACCGATGCCAACGGCAACTTCGTGCCCGATTGCGACCTGAAGAACTTCGGCCAGAACGGCGAGTGCGGTCCGATGGCGAACTCTTCCTTCGGCAAGTCCGACCCGAACGCGACCTCGTACGCGAAGGACGTGACCAACGGGTGGGGCATCCGTCCGTACACGTGGGACATGGGCGCCGAAGTGCAACACCAGTTGGGCAGGCTGATGTCGCTGACAGGCGGCTACTATCACAACAGCGACGGCGCGTTCTTCGTCACCGACAATACGCGTGTCAGCCCCGAGAATTTTTCGCCGTTCTGCGTAACGGCTCCAAAGGATGCGCACCTGCCGAAAGGGGGCGGTTACCAGGTGTGCGGCCTGTACGACGTGAATCCCGATCGATTCGGCGTCGTTTCCAATGAGGTGACGCAGGCCAGCAACTTCGGGAAGCAGACGCGCGTGAACGATTTCTTCACGGTCAGCTTCGAAACACGGCTTGGCAACGGCGGCCGGGTCGCCGGCGGCATCGATACGGGCCGCAGCGTCGAAGACTCCTGCTTCAACGTCGATTCTCCCGGGGCCGTCGCCGCAAGTCTGCCGGGCGCGTCCAATGCTCCGATTCCGCATACGGCGACGACCATCGACGGTCAGAAGACCTGCCATGTCGTGACGCCGCTCGCCGGCAACACGCAGTTCAAGCTGAATGGCAGCTACCCGCTCCCGGCCGACTTCATGTTCAGTGCGACGATGCAGAACGTTCCGGGTACCAGTTACATCGCCACCTACAATGCGACCACGGCGGAAATCCTGCCGTCGCTGGGGCGCAACCTGTCGGGCGGCACCCGCACCGTCGCCGTTCCGCTGGTGATGCCGCAAACACTGCGGGAGGCACGGCGCACCCAGATCGACGTGCGATTCACCAAGTACCTGGCGCTCGCGTCCAGCCGCCGCATCCAGCTCAATTTCGACCTTTACAATGTCCTGAACGCGGCCGACGTCCTTGGAGAGAACACCACCTTCGGCAGCAGCTGGCGGCGGCCGACGCTGATTCTCAACGGGCGCCTCGTGCAGTTCAGCGGCACGTACAACTTCTAGCGTATGTTCACCATCGCGCGTGCCGCTCCAGCGGGTGGTACGCGCGAGGAGATCCCATGACAAGACGCATCAGCCTGGCGTCAGCGGTCCTCGCCGCGGCACTGTTCGCGTTATCGCCACGGCTCGGGGCGCAGGCGCCCAGTGACAACTTCAACCGCATCGTCCAGATCGCCAGCACCTATGACGTCGAACTGAACGTCATCTACCGCACCGCCAACAACTGGGACGCCAAGCTCGACATCATCCGCCCCCGCCGCGCCTCGACGCCGTCGCCGACGGTGATCTACTTCCACGGCGGAGGATGGACCAACGGCACGAAGGACGCGGGCCTGATGTCGGCCCTTCCGTATCTCGAGATGGGCTGGACCGTCGTCAACGTCGAGTACCGGATGGCGGGCGTCTCGCTCGCCCCGGCGGCCGTTGAAGATGTCCGCTGCGCGATGCGCTGGGTGTACCGGCATGCAAAGGAATACAACTTCGACCTCAGCCGGCTCGTGCTCACCGGGAACTCAGCCGGTGGTCACCTGGCCCTGATCGGCGGCATGCTCACCGAGGACGCGGGGCTCGATCTCGGATGCCCTGGCGATCGCGGCGCCGGCCCGGTCAATACCGATCCGTTGAAGGTGGCGGCAATCGTCAACTGGTACGGCATCAGTGATGTGAAGGAGCTGCTCGACGGCCCCAATCGCCGCGCGTTCGCCGTGATGTGGCACGGGAGCCTCCCCAACCGCGAAGCGATTTCGACGCAGGTGTCGCCGCTCACGTATGTGCGGAGCGGGCTCCCGCCGGTGATCACCATCCACGGCGACGCCGATCCGACGGTCCCGTATACTCAGGCACTGCGGCTCCGCGATGCGCTCGACAAGGCCGGTGTGCCCAACGAGCTCGTCACCGTGCCGAAGGGCGGCCACGGCGGGTTCAGCGTTGACGAGAATCTGTGGATCTACTCGGCGATTCGCGCGTTTCTCGACCGTCACGTTGGCGTCCTAGGCCATAGTTGATGCCGCGACGAAAGGGAATCCTGATGCAGCGTCGGCGTATCGTGTTCGTGCTCACCGTCGTGGCGTGCGGATGGCTCGCGCTCGGTCTGGCCGCGCAGCAGGCGCGAACCTCACCCGCGACGCGGAAGTCCGCGACGACCCTGCGGACGCCGTGGGGCGAACCGGACCTGCAGGGTATCTGGAACGGCGAGACGATTACGCCGCTCGAGCGGCCCGCCAGGTGGGCTGACACCCCCGTGCTGACGCCGGAACAGGCCGAAGCGGTGGAGCAGTGGGTGTACTCGACGCCAGGACGCGACGATCGCTCTCAGCGAGGCACCGAACGTGACGTCGCCGCGGCGTATAACGACCACTGGAATCCGCCGCATGCGCGGCTGTCCGATCGGCGCACCGGCCTGATCGTCGATCCGCCGGACGGCCGCATCCCGCCGATGACGCCGGCCGCACAGCAGCGCACGCGAGAGGAACGCGAGTACCTGCGCGCCCTGCTCGACGGCACCGCCACCGGGCGCCCGGGGGCCTCGCTCTCACCGCGTCGCGACCAGCCGCCTCCCGGATACAACGTCGATCGGATGAACCGCTCCGATGGACCTGAAGATCGCTCGACGATGGAGCGATGCTTCGGAATTGCGATGCCGATTTACGAGCGGGTGATGTACCGGATCGTCCAGTCACCGGGGCAGGTGGGCATCTACGCCGACTTCGGGCAGGGCCAGGGCTTTCTTCGCACCATCCCGGTCGATGGCAGTCCCCATCCGCCGTCTGCCCTGCGATTCCTGCAGGGCGACTCACGCGGTCACTGGGAGGGCG
The DNA here is from genome assembly GCA_945876205.1 of Candidatus Sulfopaludibacter sp. SbA3. GTDB lineage: Bacteria > Acidobacteriota > Vicinamibacteria > Vicinamibacterales > UBA2999 > CANNDT01. The sequence goes on along the minus strand of CAMCNL010000110.1, from coordinate 6,221 downwards.
ATACCCTGGTGGTCAGCGTGGCGAATTTCACTCACAAGATGGACTTTCGGGGCGCGCGCGAGAACCTGAGACTCACTGAGCGCATCACCCGCGCCTCGGCGGATCGGATCAACTACCGCGTGACGGTGGAAGATCCGACCACGTGGACAGGACCGTGGACCTTCGAGATGCCATTGGAGCGGCAGCCGGAGAAAGTGAATCAGGTCTACGAATCGACCTGCCAGGAGGGCAACTACGGCCTGCTCGGCATGATGGCCAGCACCCGCGCGGCCGAAGCGCGCTTCACGAAAGGCGAGGGGCCGGACCCCGCGACCCAGGATAACGCCAGCGGCGGCGGAACGGGCGATTCTCGTAACGTCGGCAACTTCCCCAGAGACAGGGCGGGCACCGGCGCCCGCTAGCTACACGCCGCTGCGGTCGATTTTCACCGAGTCGAGGTATTCGGCGACGGTGTTCATCACGCGTTCGGACGGCTCAACAAACTCCATCCCCGAGCGGTACGTCACGATGTCCTGATCGACGTCGCTGATGCGCGAATGCACGACTCGTCCCTTGACGACGATCGACGTCGTGCCGAGGGTCAGCCGGAGGTCGTGGAGGGAGTTGAGGTGGAGGGGAAACCGCGTTTCGACGGTGGCGCCGCCGCGGCTGATGTCCTTCACCAGCATCGGCTGAAAGACCATCATTTCGCCCTGAAGCTCGCCCAGGATGGGGACGCGCTCCGCGTCCCGCTTCTCGCCTTGCATCGAAGGCGACTATAGCAGACTGTTCAGTTCATCCGGAGCGCGGGGCGCGAGGCCGGGAGGAACTCTTCTTCCTCTTCGGCGAGCTGCGAGATTGCTTCGTCGAAGTCCTGCCCCTCGTACTCGGTGGTGTAGGTCAGCACCGGAATCGTCCGGGTCTCCGGATCCAGCTTCAGCATCGTGAGCAGTTGAAACCCTTCGAGCTGTTCGATCCGCGCGCAGAGAATCACAAGATTCGGGAGGACCTTCTTGATCTGCGAATAGGCGTGGTCACTCGATTCCACGAACACCATGTCGTAGCGGCCGGCATCGAGCACAGATTCCAGCATGCCGAGCACGTCGGTGTTGCCGTTGACGACGACAACTTTCTGGACTGGCGTGACAGCGACCGGGGTCATGTTGACCATTCGTAACCGCCCTTCTGGCCAATCCCTGATTCAGGATCCGTGCCACGCAAAAAACCGCCTATTCGCCACTGTTCCGTTGTTTTCAGGAGGCCCGGCCGTGGGTGTCCTCTGCCAAGTTGCCCACCGCCGGGCTGGTAACTCGTTTGTTTGCCAAATCTTGACCCTCTGACACTTACCCTCGCGGTTGGCCGGCACCCTAGCCGGGTTTCAGGGCAGCACTTGCCGGACGTGTTCGCGATACGGCACTCTGTGCAGGAATGGCGACGCAAACCTTCAACAATTTCATAGATGGGCACTGGGTCCCCTCGGCGGGCGGGCGGGTGTTCGAGAACCGCAACCCGGCGGATCGCGACGACCTGATTGGCGTCTTTCAGGAGTCGACGCCCGAGGACGCTGACGCGGCGCTTGCCGCCGCGCGTCGCGCCTACGTGACGTGGCGCCTGGTGCCGGCGCCGAAACGCGCCGAGATCCTGTTCCGCGCCGCGCAGATCATTGCCGAGCGCAAGGAGCAGTTCGCGCGCGACATGACGCGCGAGATGGGCAAGGTGCTGGAGGAGACCCGGGGCGACGTCCAGGAAGCCATCGACATGACCTACTTCATGGCGGGCGAGGGGCGGCGCCAATATGGCCAGACGGTGCCCTCGGAGCTGCGGGACAAGTTCGCCATGTCGGTGCGCCAGCCGCTCGGCGTCTGTTCAGCGATCACGCCCTGGAATTTTCCGATGGCGATTCCGTCCTGGAAGATCGCGCCGGCGCTGGTGTGCGGCAACACCGTCGTGCTCAAACCTGCGTCGCTCACGCCGCTGTCGGCGATCAATTTCTGCAACGTCCTCGCCGAGGCCGGCGTGCCCAGGGGCGTCGTAAACCTGGTGACCGGTGGACCCGAGGTGGGTACCAGGCTGTCGACCCACGAGGACGTCGCCGTCGTGTCGTTCACCGGTTCGTCGACCGTTGGCCGCCTGGTCAACCAGAACGCCGCCTCGGGCTTCAAGAAGGTCCACCTCGAGATGGGCGGCAAGAACGTCATCATCGTCATGGACGATGCCCAGCTCGAGCTGGCGGTCGAAGGGTGCGTGTGGGGTGGGTTCGGCACGAGCGGGCAGCGATGCACCGCGGCGAGCCGCGTCGTCGTCCACGAAAAGGTCTACGAGGCGTTTGTCGAGCAGTTCGTGCGGCGCACGCGGGCGCTTCGCGTCGGCAACGGGCTCGACGAGGGGGTGCAGGTGGGGCCGGTCGTCAGCGAAGGGCAGCTGGAGACGGTGATGAAGTACGTGGCTATCGGCCTGGGCGAAGGCGCGAGGCTCGTGACGGGCGGCCACCGCCTCGAGTCGGGTGCATACGCGCACGGCTACTTCCACGAGCCGACGATTTTCGCCGACGTGGAGCCGTCGATGCGCATCGCTCAGGAAGAGATCTTCGGGCCGGTCGTCTCGGTCATGCGTTGCCGCTCGCTCGACGAGGCGATCGCCATCGGCAATGACGTCCCTTACGGGCTGTCGGCGTCAATCTACAGTCGTGACGTGAATGCGGCGTTCGTGGCGATGCGCGACCTCTACACGGGCATCGTCTACGTCAACGCGCCCACCATCGGCGCGGAGGTGCACCTGCCGTTTGGTGGGACGAAAGCGACCGGTAATGGTCACCGCGAGGCCGGCACCGCGGCGCTCGATGTGTTCTCGGAATGGAAGTCGATCTACGTGGACTTCAGCGGCCGCCTGCAGCGCGCGCAAATCGACACGCAGGACCTCTAGTACTCCCGACGGCGACCGCGCAAAAAAAAGGGGGGCCCGAAGGCCCCCCGAGTCGTACCGATCTTCAGTGAAATCTAGAAAAGGAACTTGACCAGGAGCTGCGCACGCGCGCCGTCATCGAACAGGTCTTCCTGGCCGAAGCGCGGGTCGCGGGCGTTGGCCCCGTCCGGGGTGGCCAGGATGCGCGCGTTGTAGTCGTACCCGTTCAACAGGTTGACGTCGGACAGGTCGATGAGCGAGGAGCCGCGGGCCGGTTCACCGCGATTGACGAAGTTGAAGATGTGCCGCGCGATCTTCTGGTTGAACGCGTTCAGCACGTTCAGCTCGAGCCGCAGGTCCTTCGAGCCGCCCATGTTGAAGTTGTGCGCAGCCAGAAGGTCCGTCCTCGTCAGCACCGGCGTGCGGCCCAGGTCGCCGCGGCCGTTGACGAACAGGTGCGTGCCGTGATTCGACGTCACGTAGGTCGTCATCGGTGTGCCGCTGCCGCCGTAGAAGAACGCGCCCAGCGACGTGCCGATCGGCAGCGTATACGAGCCGTAGAGCTTCACGACGTGCGGCCGATCGGTCGCGAGGCGGCCAACCAGATCGCCGTTGCCCTTCGAGTCATAGAACATCTCGTCGATGTCCCACGCGCGGTTCACATTGCCGCCCGAGCGGGAAATCGTGCCCGCCTGCTGCTGCGCCGAGGGGCTGGTGATACCGGTCGTCGGCGTGCGGATCTCGTCCGACGAGGCGAGGCCGGAGTAGTTGCCCCACAGACGGCTGAGCGTGTAGTTCGCGCTGAAGAACCAGTTGTCCTCGAGGCGGCGGTTGAACCCAATCTCCAGCGCGTCGTACTTGCGCTTCGGCGTCGGCGTCGGCTGACCGACAGGGGTGCGGCCGGTCGGGAACTGGGTCTTCGCGAGCCCTCTTCCGGGGTTGCCGATGAGGTAGCCCTCGTCGCCCTGCGCGTTCAGGAAGCCGATGTCCTCGATCGTCTGGCGGAGGTCGTTGTGGATGTAGTGCATCGTGAAGGTGCTGTTGCTGTTTACCTGGAACTCGAGGCCGGCGCTGGTGCTGTCCTGCGACATCGGCTGTGCGTCCGGGTCGATGCTCTCCTGGAAGGAGGGCACGCGGCGGTCGCGGCAGCTTCCGGGATTCACCCAGAGATCGCGGCCCGGCATGTTGCTCAGGCTGAGCGAGTCGATGTTCAGCGTATCGAGCGCGCGGTAGTGGATGCACCACCGCTCGGCGCCGAACGAGCCGCGCACGAGCTCGTACTTCGTCCAGTCGTAGTAGCGGCCCCAGCTGCCGAACGCCTTGATGCGGCCATCGCCGGTGACGTCATATGCCGCACCGAGGCGCGGCGCGATCTTGTCCGCGAAGCCGAACTCGAACGCGTTCTCGAGCACTTCGGGACGGAAGGTCGGCACGTTCTCGGCTTCAGTCCGGATGCCGAGGTTCAGCGTCAGGCGATCGCCCACCGTCCACTGATCCTGCAGGTAGAGGGAGTGGATGTTCCCGCCAACCTTGCCGGTGATGGTGCGGTCGTTCACCTCGTAGTAGCCGTAGGTTCCGCGGCCGGTGGTGACGCCGCCAAACGCGAAGCTGCGATCCCAGAAGAGGAACACGTAGCCACCGGGGTAGAACGCGTTGGTGTCGTTGGTCGTGCTCTGCGTGCCGAACCCGGCCTTTAGCGTGTGGTAGCCGCCGAGGCTGAACGCTTGGTTGTAGTCGACGTTGGCGAACGTGCGCCGCGTGGTGTCAAATTCCGTGATCAACGCGCGCGGGGTGTTGGTGGTATTGGTGCCGCCCTGCCGCGCAGCCGGAATCAAGGCGCCGAGCGATGTGGTCGGCGTCTGGTACGTCCACGGCGTGGTCGAGGAGATGCCCGTATCCGAGAAGCGATCGTGGAAGAACCCGCCTCGCACGCTGAGGAAGGCGCTGTTGGTGATCGAGTAATCGAAGGTGCCGCTGGTGTTGACCTGGTTGATCTCGTATCCGCGGCTCTTCTGCGGCTCGAGTGAGGCCGTCGACCCGATGAAGGCGTTTGGCGCGATGCCGTTGTACGCCGAGAGCGTGCCGGTCGCCGTCGTCGGCGTCCACAGGCCAGAGACGTTCGCCGTCCACTTGCGCCCGGCTGCCGTCAGCTTCCCGAACGCCTGCTGCTTCCAGATGTTCCGCTCGACGTCAGTCGCACCGGTCGTGGTGTTGTACGTATTGACACGGTTCTCATTGCGGGGTGAATACGACCCGAAGAAGAACAGGCGGTCTCGCACGATCGGACCGCCGACCGAGCCGCCGAACTCGTTTTGCCGGGTCGGGCTCTTCTCGTCCTGCACGTAGGTCACCGTGCGGTCGTCGATCGCGCTCAGCACGAGGCGCTTCACCGGGTTGGCGCTGAGCGCGCTTCCGTCAAAGTACCAGTGCCCCTCGCCGCGGAACGTGTTGCCGCCGCTCTTGGTCACGGCGCTGACGACGCCGCCGAGCGCGCCGCCGTATTCGGCAGAGATGCCGCTGGTCTTGACCTGGACTTCCTGCAGGTATTCGAAGACGGTGTTCTGACGCGACTGGCCGCCAATCAGGCTGTTGGTGACGACGCCGTCGACGGTGAACGCGTTCTCCGATCCGGAGGCGCCGTTCACCTGCATACCGCCTTCAATCTCCCCCTGGTTGACCGATGGCGCGGTCAGTGCGATCGACTGGAACGAGCGCCCCTTGGGGAGGCGGTCGAACTCTTCGGCGCTGACGTTGTGGGCGATGAGCGTGCTGCGCTGGTCGACGAGAGGCGCTTCGCCGGTGACCTGGACGGTCTCGGTCAGCCCACCGACCCTCATCTGCGCGTCGAGGTCGAAGGCGCGGCCAAGGCTCACAGTGATATCCGTGTTCTCGACCTTCGCGAAGCCCGGGAGCTCGAACGCGACGGTGTAGCGGCCTGGATTCAAGTCGAGCGCGACGTACTGCCCGTTGGCGTCGGTCACAAAGAGTCGAGCGTCACCACTCTGAATGTTGGTAACGGTGACAGTAACCCCCGGAATCGCGCCGCCCTGTTGATCGGTCACCGTTCCTGAAAGACTGCCGAAGCGTTCCTGAGCCTGCGCGACGCCGGTAAGGGCGAGTGCAAAGACCAGAAGGAACGCACTTATGCGTGCGTACATTAGTTATCTCTCCTTGGAGAACGAGGTTGCGACGTGGAGTTGTCCCGTCGGCTGTTGAAATTCAGCGGCGGCTCGGTTGACGACTACGCAACTTTCTCGACGTCGGTGACCAGTCCGAGTTGTTGATCCCGCGCGCGGAGTGCCGCGACGAGCTGCGGCATGGCCTTGTGTCCCTTCAATCGC
>CAMCNL010000109.1 GCA_945876205.1 Candidatus Sulfopaludibacter sp. SbA3 | reverse complement strand
TCGCCGAGAACGAGTGATGAGCCATGAGGGGCGCGGCGCTGCCGAGCAACGCCACGACGGCCATCAGCGCCAGGATTCGACGTGTCATGCGATGTCTCCTTTTCCTACTTCTTCACGAGGCTGGCATAGGCCGCCTCGACAAACATATCGGTCGTCCACGGCCCGGTCGTCTTGCCGTACCGCGCGTCGTAGTCCCGCGTCGGCCGCGCAGCCTTGATCTGCGCCAGCGTCAGGTTCTTCTTGATCCCGTCCTGCAGCCGATCGCGGATGATCGTCATCATATCGCGGTAATACGCCACTTCCGCATGGTCGGCGATGCGCCCGTGGCCCGGCACGACCAGCGTCCCGCCGCCCGCGTTGGCCTCCGGCACCGCCAGCTCAATCAGCCGGTTCAACCCCTCGACCATCGCCTGGATGCTCCCGCCGGCCTTCACGTCGATCCGCGGATAGGACTCCAGATCGAGCAGCGGCCCGGCGCTGATGACATCGGACTTCCGGAAGTGCACGAGGCTGTTGCCGTCGGTATTGGCCACCTGGTGCAGCATCACCACCGGCTCGTCGTTGAACGACAGCCGCTTCTGCGGCGTCGAGTAGGTATTGTCCGGCCACGCGTTTTCCGGGCCGCCCGCCTCCGACATCCGGTGAAACACCGTCAGGTACGAAATGACCGACGCCTTCTTGATGTCCAGCGCGCCCTGGGGCCCGGCCGTGTAGTTCGCTTCGCGGAACGGAATGATCTCGCCGGCCGCCGCGCTCTTCTCGTTGCCGCCCGAGTACTCGGGCCACTCGATCGTGTTGACGATGTAGCGCAGCGGCTTCCTGGAGATCGTGCGGATCGCCGCGATGACTTTCTCGCTCATCGCCGCCGTGCCTGTGTCGACCACCAGCACGCCCGCCTCACCGGCCTGCACGGTGATGTTGGCGCCCGCGCCGACGATCATGAAAATCTGCCCCTGTACCGGCAGGACTTCCACCTGGCCTGCGACCGGGGCTTCCAGCTTCGGCGGCCACGCCGCCGCGGGACGCGCACCACCCTGCCCCCCTGGCGTCAAGACGCCCTGCCGACCCTGCGTCAAGACAGCGGTGGACGCCAGCGTGCCGATACCCAGCACGCTTACCATCCACATCGTGATCAGACGCGTCGTTCGTGAAGTCATGGTTCGCGCTCCGCGGACGCCACGCCGGCCAGACGTTCCGGCGTCGGGCATGATCCCGCTTGCTCTGAAATTGTCGACCGGGCGGTGGCGAGTATATCGAATTAATCGACCTTTTCAGCGGGCAGCAGGCCCCAGCTCCACCCGTCCTTGGGACGGCTGAACTTGAGGAGCCGAACGCGGTGATCCGCCGGGTCACGGCCGGGATTGCCGCTGATGACCAGGTAGTCGCCGGGCTTCAGGGTGTCACGGGTCACGCCCTGGCCCCCGAGCTGCGCGGGAGAGCCCCACTCGACCACGTAGCGGACCGTGGAGCCGTCCTTCTCCTTGACCATCACGTGCACGAACGAATGCGGGTTACGGAGCAGAAACTGCACCAACTGCCCTTCGATGGTCACCGATTGATCTTCGACGTAGGTCGCGGCAAATGAATGGTGCGCGAACGCCTGTGGACTGAACGCGAGCGCAACCAGCGCCAGCGCCGGAATGAGATAACGGTTCATGATCGTCAAACTACACGCCCGGGGAGCCTGCGTGTGTATCAGTGTGTCGCAGGCTCCCCCGGGACTCGTTGTGACTAGAACACGTACTTCACGGCGAACTGCATGATGCGCGGGTCGCCAGCCGTCTGAATCTGGCCGAAGACCGGGCTGCTGAACGACGTGACCGGATCGCCAATCCGGAACCAGTTGAACGCGTTGAACGCTTCGACACGCGCCTCGATGCGCTGCGACGATGTCACCGCGAACGACCGGACGAGCGACAGGTCGATCGTCTTGCTCGACGGGCCCCTGTAGGCGTTGTAGCCCGAGTTGCCGTGGGTGCCGAGCGCCGGCTGCGCGAACGCCGCCGGGTTGAACCACTGGCTCACGGTCTTGGCGCCGTAGACGTCGTCGAGCACCTGGTTGACGCGCTGCGTGCCGGTCGTGACGCCGTCGAGCGAGCGATCGACGCCCGTGGTCACGCGCAGCGGGTTGCCGGACTGTGCGCGGAAGATCCCGGAGAGCCGCCACCCCGACACGATCAGCCGCGCCGCGGTGTTGGTGAACGCGGGCGTCTCGGCGCTGGCGGTCATGTTGAAGATGTGCGTCGGCGAGTTGCTGCACGGCCCCTTGTCGAGCTCGAAGAGGTCGTCCGAGTTCGACGGAGGATTCAGCAGCGACTGCGGCCGGGTGTAGCCGGTGCCAACGTTGAGCGGGTTGCCGCCGGTGTTGCTCTGCGCGGTGCCCTCGCACTTCGACAACGTGTAGTTGGCGGTGGCGCTCAGGCCGTTGCCGGCGCGCTTCTGCATCGACAGCAGCAGCCCGTTGTAGCGCTGCCAGCCGGCGTCGGTCACCCAATCGAGATAGCCAACGTACTGACCGACGGCCGGGTTCGCCTGCGAGATCTCGCGCCGCAGGTTGATGGGCGCGGTCGAGCAGTTGGCGAACGTCTGGGTTCCCGTCGCCGTCCGCAGCGTGCAGGGCGCGGTGACGCCGCCGGCCGGCACCGTGGGTGGGTTGCCGATGACGTCACCCCAGATGTGCAGCATGGAGTTGCCCAGGTAGGTGGCGGAGACGCCGAGCGTCTCGCCGAGCTGGCGCTGGACACCGGCATTCCATGTGTGCACGCGCGTGCCCTTGAGATCATGTGGCACCTCGATGAAGTTGCCGCCCGGCACCTTCGACAGGCCCGTGCCGAGCGTCACCGGGTACGGGTTGACGCGGCCGGCGCCGCCCCACGGATCGTCGAGCGAGCCGACCGCCGGACGCTGCAGGAACTCCTCGTAGCCGAACGGCCAGGCCTGCGAGGCATCGAAGAAGAACTGGCCCGAGATGAAGTCGCCGTTCAGGCCGTAGCCGGCGCGCACCGACGTTTTCCCGTCGCCGCCCGGATCCCACGAGATGCCCACGCGGGGCTGCACGTTCATCCAGTTCGTGTTCATTCCCGCCTTGGTCGGGAACGTCGAATCGCCCGGATAGGTGAAGCCAGGCAGCGCATCCGGATACACGGTGCTGTGCTGGTTCGCGAGGAAGCCGGCGGTCGAGAAGTTGTAGACCGCCTCGTTCTGGTGCTGCTGCGGGAACCACGGCTCCCACCGCACGCCGAGGTTGGCCGTCACGTTGTTCGACAGCCGCCACGTATCCTGCGCGTAGACGCCGAAGCCGCGCTGCGTCGCGTCGAGCACGAAGGGCGTCGCCTGCCGGAACGTGAACAGGTTGCCGACCATCAAGTCCGCGAGGCTCAGGCCGGTGGCGCCGCCGTTGACGGTGAACCCGGCGGAGGTCCGCACGTTCGAGCGCGTCTTCCAGTCGTTGAGCGAGACGATGCCGCCCAACCCGAACTGGTGGTTGCCGCGGATGATCGTCAGGTCGTCCGAGAACGAGTAGGTGTTCGGGCGGTAGAAGGCGTCGAACTCGGTGCCGAGGCCGACGTTGAACGCATTGGTCACCGCCAGCAGCGTCACGTTCGGCACGTAGGTGTAGGCCTTGATGCCTACGTCGGTCGGGGCGAAATATTCGGCGTTGGTCCGGTGGACGTCGGTGTGGTGGTAGGTGAAGCGAATGTTGTTCACCACCGTGTTGCTGAGCACCATCGTGTCGCCAATCGCCAGCGAGCGCGCCTTGCTGTCGCGGCCGCCAAGCGAGGTGGACAGCAGGTTGCCGCTGGTCGCATACGGCGGATCCCAGAAGGTCGTCGACCACATGTAGCGGCCGAACAGCGAGTGATTCTGGGTGATCTGCCAGTCGACCTTGCCAATCGTCTGGGTCTCAATCGGGTTGATCGGGTTCGAATACGTGGTCCGGCCGCACGGGTCGGTCGTGACCGGCAGCCGCTTGGCAATCGCCAGGGCCGCGGGGCTGATCTGCGACGGACTGATCCGGTTGCCCACAAACGGCGCGCCGAGCGTCACGGCGCCGCGGGCGTTGCACGCGGCCGAGGCGGCCGCCGTGAAGTCGCCCGCCATCATCGCCGCCGTCGGCACGAACGCCACCAGGTCGGCCGGCGTCTGCGTGGAGCGGCTGTTCTGGTGAGCCACGAAGAAGAACAGCTTGTCGGTCTTGACCGGACCGCCCAGCACGCCGCCGAACTGGTTACGCACCAGGCCGTCATCACGGCGCTTGCCCGTCGCGGGGTTGACGCCGGCAAACGGCGACGTCGCGTTGAAGCGGTGGTGCCGCGCGAACTCGAACACGTCGCCATGGAAGGCGTTGGTGCCCGACTTGGTCACCAGGCTCACCGTGCCGCCGGCGTGCGTGCCGTTCTGCGCGTTCTGGCTGCTGGTCTCGACCTTGAACTCCTGCAGCGCGTCCGGGAACGGCAGGGGCATGTTGAAGCCGTCGAAGGCGTTGTTGTGCGCGGCGCCGTCGAGCAGATACGCCACGCCGAACGCCTGGCCGCCGGCGATCGAGATGCCGCGGCTCGAGGTCATGCTGCGGCTCGAGGGCGTACCGGTATCAGCCGCGGCGCCGCCGAGCGTAATCAGCGCGACGGGGTTGCGCCCTTCGAGCGGCAGCGCCTCGACCTGCTCGCTGGTGACGGTGGAACCGACGGCGGGGTTGCGCGTCTCGACCAGCGGCGCCGCCGCTTCAACCGAGACGGTTTCCTCGAGACTGCCGAGCTCGAGCTTCACCGGAATAACGGGGTTGCTTCCGACCTGCAGCACGATGCCGGTCTGCGAGAAGGTCCGGAAGCCAGAGAGCGTCGCCTCGAGCCGGTAGGGGCCCGTCGGCAGGTTCAGCAGGGCAAACGAGCCGGTCTCGTCGGTCACGCCCTCGCGGCGGAATCCTGTTTCAGCCTGTATCGCGACCACCGTCACACCCGGCAGGACCGCGCCGCTTGAATCCGCGACGGTCCCGTTAATCTGCGCCGTAGCCTGCGCCCACCCATTCGTGGCCGCCAGCATGAGAACCAAAAAGCCGAGGAGCACTCGCGAAACCCGATTCATTCACACCCTCCTGAAAACTTCGACCGACGGAACCCCGGTGAAGAGACTCCGCAAAACCACATAGGATTTATCCTGTCCGGCGGCCGTTGATTGTATCAATGTGTCCCAGCCAGGCGTCAGAACATCAATCCGATACGACCACTTGACAACCAGCGTCACGCACGTACGCTCCTCAGATGCATCGCGACCGTGGCGGCGACAGCGGCGTGACCCGGGCGGGACGTCTGTCGCTTGTGCTTCTGCTGACGGCGTCGTGTGCGGCTCCCCCCGAGCCGGCACCCCGGCAGACCCTCACGGTCCTGGTGTTCGAGCAGGCCAACGACGGCGTCCCCGAGACGCTCGCGCAGGCGTTCCGCGCATCCCTGTCCAACGTGGACGTCAAGGCCCAGCGCGGAGGAAACTCCATCGACAGCGTCGAGGCGCTGGAGCGGGGCGAGGCCGATGTCGCCATTGCGGGCGCCGATACCGTCTATCTCAGCTCGGTTGGCCAGCTCGACGGTCAACGCGCGCCATTCGATCACCCCCGCGCTATCGCGGTGCTGCAACCCCGCCTCATTCAGCTCGTCGTCGGCAGGACATCGGGAATCGAGCGCGTCGAGGACCTGCGCGGTCGCCGCGTCGGCTTCAGCGGATCGACGGAAGCGATCAACGCCCTCGTCCTGGAGGCCTTCGGTCTTGGCCGCGGCGACGTCGATCTCGTGCCGTTCGAGGTCAGCGACAAGCTGCGACAGCTCATCGATGGCAGGCTCGAGGCGGCGATCTTCTACGGCACCTATCCGCTGGACGAGGTCAGCTCGGCGATTGCCGCCGGGGGGCGGCTGCTGCCGCTCGCCGGCACCCCGACCGATCATCTCCGCGAGCAATATCCGTTTCTGCGCCCGATCGAGATTCCTGACGGCGTCTACCATCACGGGACGCTCAGGACGATTGGCCTGAACCTCGTCCTGATCTGCCGGAGCGATCTCGACGAGTCCACGGTTCGCACGATCACCAAGGCGCTCTTCGACGCGCTGCCCGCGCTCACCGCGTTCGACGCGTCGTTCCGCTACGTCGATCTCGAACAGGCGTCGGCAACGCCGGTGCCCCTGCACGCAGGCGCGGCCCGTTATTATCGCGAGCGCGAGCTCGCGCGATGAACAAGACCGTCGCGATGCTCGTCGCGAGCGTGTGCGTGTCTGTCGCGCTGCTCGCCTGGTCGGGCTATGCGGCCGTGCGCGGGTGGCAGCGCAGCTCGCTCGCGCTCGCGGACCGCCGCACCGAGGAAGCGGCCGGACTGCTGGTGAGCGCCCTGACGAAAGACATGCAGGGCGCGCATCGATCCATCCTGTCATCGATTGAAACGACCAACGCACTGCTGCCGCCGCCACTCGACGAGCTCGGTCCTGTCGCCAGCGCGTTTGCGCGGTATCCGTACGCCGAATGGTTTTTCAGCGCCAACGACTATTCCGCATCACCCGTGCTGTTCGCCAGGCGCGATCGTCCGGCGGCATGGCTGGCGCCTCTCACCGGCCCTAATCGCTTTCCCGTCGTGGCGATCAACAATTCTTCGATTGGCCCCATGCTGATCGAGCACTTCCGGCGCGACGTCAGCGAGCGGCGGCGGTTCTCGGTGTTCGAGATCACCTTGGCGGGAACGCCCTACCAGGTGGTCTCCCGGCTGTTCTATCACGCGTATCCTCCGGCCGAGACCGCGGCGGTCTTCGGCTTCGCCGTCAACCTGACGTGGGTGCGCGAGCACTATTTTTCCGAGCTGACCCGCCAGATTGGGCGCCTCGCACCCTCGACATCCGGTGTCGCCCTCACCATCATCGATGACGCAGGACGCGAGGTGGCGACCACCGGCGGGACCAACAGCGCCGGCAACGAAGTGCGCCGGCCATTTCCCGCGACGTTTTTCGACCCGTTCCTTCTGACCCCCAACGCACCGGCACACCTGCCGCTGCGGGAATGGACCGTGCGAGCCGTGACGTCGAACGATCCGACGCTCGCGGCGGCGGCGCGCGGCGTCACCCGGATGCTGCTGCTCGGCACGGCGGCGGTGATCGCGCTCCTGGTTGGCGTCGGGCTGACGGTGCGCGCCGGCATCAACACCAGTAGACTGGCCGAACTGCGTGCTGATTTCGTCGCCAGCGTCACCCACGAGCTCAAGACGCCGATCGCGACCATCCGCGCCGCCGCCGAGACGCTGCTGGCCGGACGGATTCCGGATACCGCGTCGCAGCGCGAGTACGCCGGGATGATGGTCCAGGAAGCCAAGCGCCTGGGCCAACTCATCGACAACCTGCTGGCCTTCTCACGAGTGACCGACACCCACACCGTTCGCGTGCTCGAGCCGATTCAGCTCGACATACTGGTAGCGGACGCGCTGCGGCGATTCGATCTGCAGTTGCGGCGCGAAGGCTTCGAGGTGAATGTCAGCGTGCCGCCGTCATTGCCTCCCGTGCTCGGTGATGCGACCGCGCTGCAGCTCGCGCTCGACAACGTGCTGGACAACGCGATCCGCTACACGCGGAACGTGCGCCGCATCGACATCAGCGGACGGCTCACCGCCGCCGGCGTCGTGCTGGACATCACCGACCGGGGCATCGGGATCCACCCGCACGACGTTCCCCATGTCGCCAAGAAATTCTTCCGCGCTCGTACTGCGAGCCCGGGCGGTTCGGGGCTCGGCCTGGCCATCGCCGAACGCATCGTCGCGGACCATGGCGGCAGCATCGCCGTACGCAGCACGCTGGACGAGGGCACCACCATCGTCCTGACGCTGCCGGCAGCATCCCAGGCTGATGCCCGACCGCGCGTCGCGAGCGCCTGACGTGATGAACGCCCGCATCCTCGTCGTCGAAGACGACGCCGCGCTCGCCCGTGTGCTTCGCGACAACCTGGCGTTCCACGGCTTCGAGGTCGAGTGGGCCGCCGACGGCGACGCGGCGATCGCCGCCGTACGCGCGCGGGCGCCCGATCTCATCCTGCTGGACATCATGTTGCCGGGACAGTCGGGGTTCGAGCTCTTCGGACTGCTGCATCAGAGCAGCCGCATCCCGATCATCATTCTCACGGCGCGCGGCCAGAAGGCCGACAAGCTTCGCGGCCTGAGCCTCGGCGCGGACGACTACGTGACCAAGCCGTTCGATCTCGAGGAGCTATTGGCTCGCGTCCAGGTCGTGCTGCGCCGCACGCGGAGCACGGTGGAGCAACTGGCGATGGGAGATGTCACGGTGGATTTCCGGGCCAGGACCGTGAAGGCCGGCCGGCGACAGATTCATCTGACGCACCAGGAGTTCGAGCTGCTCAAGTACCTGGCCGTCAGGCGTGAGCGCGTCGTCCAGCGTGATGAATTGTTGCGCGAGGTGTGGAAGTACCCCGATGCGCCCAGCACCCGGTCTGTGGATAACGCGATTGCGCGGCTGCGCAAGAAGATCGAGCCGAATCCCGGACGGCCGGTGTTCATCCACACGGTTCATGGTGACGGGTACTGCCTGACGCCGGAAGGCAAAGAATGACGCCGCGGGAACTAGAACTGGTACTTCAGCCCGAACTGCATGACACGCGGATCGTACGACGTCAGGATCTGTCCGAACGTCGGGCTGCTCAGGGTCGCGTTCGGATTCTGCGGCCGCAGCCAGTTGAGCGCATTGAACGCCTCGACGCGCGCCTCGATCCGCTGCGAGTTGAGGAACCGGAATGACCGGACGAGCGAAAGGTCGATGGTCCTGGTGCTGGGGCCCAGGTAGGCGTTGTAGCCTGAGTTTCCGTAGGTGCCGATGGCCGGCTGCGCGAACGCCGCCGGATTGAACCAGTTGTTCAACGTCTTGTCGCCGTAGACGTTGTCCATCACCTGGTTCACCCGCTGCGCCGCCGTCACCAGCCCGTCGAGCGACCGGTCGATGCCGGTGACGACGCGCAAGCGGTTGCCCGACGAGGCCCGGAAGATCCCCGACAACCGCCATCCCGACGCGAGCATCCGCGCCGCCGCGCTGCTGAATTGCGGCGTTTCCGCGCTCGCGATCAGATTGAAGATATGGGTCGGCGACAAGCTGCACGGCCCTTTGTCCAGCTCGAACAACTCCTTCGAGTTGGCCGGCGGATTGAGCAGCGACTGCGGCCGGCTGTAGCCCGTGCCGACGTTGAGCGGGTTGCCACCGGTGTTGCTCTGCGCGGTGCCCTCGCAGGTCGACCACGTGTAGTTGGCGTTCGCGCTCATGCCATTGGCCGCGCGCTTCTGGCCCGAGAGCAGCACGCCGTGGTAGCGCTGCCATCCCTGATCGGTGACCCAGTCGAGATAGCCGATGTACTGACCGTCAATCGGATTCCTCTGCGAGATCTCCCGCCGAAGGTTGATTGGCGCCGTGGAGCAATTCGGGAACGTCTGCGTGCCCGTCGTCGTGCGCAACGTGCACGGACCGGTCGGATTCGCCGGCAGGAGCGCGGGGTTGCCGTTGACGTCGCCCCAGACGTTCATCATCCGGTTGCCGAGATAGGTCGCTGACACCGCGGTGGTGTCGCTCAGCTGGCGCTGGACGGCGACGTTCCAGGTATGCACGCGCGTGCCCTTGAGGTCGTGCGGCACCTCGATAAAGGGGGTGCCCGGCCCCTTCGCCAGGCCGGTACCGAGCGTCACCGGAAACGGATTCACGCGGCCGACGCCGCCCCACGGATCGTCGAGCGGACCGACCGCCGCGCCGGTCAGCCGTTCCTCATACCCGAAGGGCCACGCCTGCTGGGCATCGGTGAAAAACTGCCCGGCGACGAAGTCGCCGCTCAGGCCATAGCCCGCGCGCACCGACGTCTTGCCGTCGCCGTTGGGATCCCAGGACACGCCAACACGCGGCTGGAAGTTCATCCAGTTGGTCTTCAGACCCGCCTTGCTCGGAAAGCCGGCATCGCCGGGGTAGGTGAACCCGGGGAGCGCATCGGGATACACCTTACTGCGCGCGTTGGCGAGGAAGGCCGGGGTCGAGAAGTTGTAGACCGTCCCCTTCGTGTGCTGCTGCGGGAACCAGGGTTCGTACCGCATCCCGTAGTTCATCGTGATCTTGTCGGAGACGCGCCAGGTGTCCTGGCCGTAGACGCCGAAGGTCTTCTGTGTGGCGTCGTTCGTGAATGGATTCGCCTGCCGGAACTCAAAGACGCGCCCGGCCATGAAGTCCGCCAGCGACAATCCGGTGACGCCGCCGTTGATGGTGAAGCTGCCACCCGAGCGCGAGTTGGTGCGCGTCTTCCAGTCGTTCAGGGCGAGCGTGCCGCCAAATCCAAACTGGTGGCTGCCGCGGATCAACGTCAGGTCATCCGAGAACGCGTAGGTGTGCGGACGGTAATACGAGTCGAGCTCGGTGCCGAGGCCGAGATTGAAGGCGTTGCTCACGGCGATCAGCGTGACCTTCTCTGCGTAGCTGTAGCTCTTGATCCCGACGTCCTCAGGGCCGAAGAAGGGCTCGTGCGTGCGGTGCACGTTGGTGTAGTGATAGGTGAAGCGCACGTTGTTCACCATCGTGTTGCTCAGCACCATGGTGTCGCCGATCGCCAGCGAGCGGGCGTCGCTGTCGCGGCCGCCGAGCGACGTCGAGAGCAGGTTGCCGTTGTTGGCGAATGGCGGAGCCCAGAACGTCGTCGTCAGCATGTAACGGCCGAACAACGAGTGATTCTGGTTGATCTGCCAGTCGACCTTGGCGATTGACTGCGTCTCCACCGGCTTGGTCGGACTCGAATAGGTAATCCGGCCGCACGGGTCCGACGCCGCGGGCAAACGCTTGGCAACCGCCAGCGCCGCCGGACTGATCAGGTTCGGCGCGAGACGGTTGTTGACAAACGGCGCCCGCAGGTTGACCTGCGTCCCGCGGTTGCATGCCGGCGCGGTAACACCGGTAAAGTCGCCGGCCATCATCGCCGCCGTCGGCACGAACGCGACCAGGTCAGTGGGGGTCTGCGTCGAGCGCGAGGTCTGGTAGGCACCGAAGAAGAACAGCTTGTCCTGGACGAGCTTGCCGCCCAGCACGCCGCCGAACTGGTTGCGCACCAGGCCGTCATCGAGGCGCTTGCCGGTCGCGGGGTTGATACCGGCAAACGGCGCGGTGGCATTGAAGCGAAAATGCCGCGCAAACTCGAAGGCGTCGCCATGCAGGAGGTTGGTGCCCGATTTGGTGACCAGGCTCACCGTGCCGCCGGCGTGCACGCCGTTCTGCGCGTTCTGCGTGCTGGTCTCCACCTTGAATTCCTGCAGCGCATCCGGAAACGGCAGCGGCATGTTGAAGCCGTCGTAGGCGTTGTTGTGCAGCGCGCCGTCGAGCAGATAGGCGACGCCAAAGGGCTGGCCGCCCGAAATCGCGATGCCGCGGCTCGAGGTCATGCTGCGGCTGCTGCTGGCGCCCGCGTCGGTCGCGGCGCCGGTGAGCGTAATCAACGACACCGCGCTACGGCCTTCGAGCGGCAGCGCGTCGATCTGTTCACTGGTGATGGTCGCGCCAACCGCGGGGTTGCGCGTCTCGACCAGGGGCGCCGCCGCTTCGACCGACACGGTCTCCTCGAGGCTGCCCAGCTCCATCTTCACGGGGATGACCGGATTGCTGCCGACCTGGAGGACGACGCCGGTCTGCGAGAAGGTGCGGAACCCCGGCAGCGTGGCTTCGAGGCGATAGGGGCCGGTCGGCAGGTTCAGCAGGGCGTACGAACCGGTTTCGTCCGTCACCACCTCACGACGGAAGCCGGTCTCCGTCTGGATGGCGATCACGGTCACACCCGGGAGCACCGCGCCGCTTGCATCCGCGACGGTGCCGTTGATTTGAGCGGTAGCCTGGGCCCACACGTTTGCGGCGGCCAGCAGGAGGACCATCAGAGCAAGCAGCGCACCCGAAATGCGACTCATCACGAAACACCCCTCTTGTCCAAATTAGCGGTAACCGAACTCTTCGATCAGTGGCTCCAAATTTTTTGCACTTTCCCGTTCGGACACAGGCACCCTCACGGGTGTTACCCGAAATGCCGGCCGCCGCGTTTCAGCGGCCGGCGGCGCGGAACTCGCGGGGCCTGGCGAACCGCGCCGCGTCGAGAGGCACGTTGGCCGAGACCTCGCGCAGCTTGATCGTCATCTGCATGTAGGTCTGTGTCGCAGTCCAGGTGAACGGCATCTGGATGCCCGCAACCGTACGGTAGTCGCCGTAGTTGATCTCGGTCGGTACCGGCCCCACCAGCGTCTCGTTCCACCGCACGACGCGCACGAGCAGGTGCGACTTGTCGTCGAAGTAGAAGTTGACCGGCAGCAGCCCTGGCGTGGTGCCCTGCACGATGGTGACGTCCTGTTCGTCGATCAGCGTCCGGCCGACCCGCCACTGCTGGTCCAGCTGCTTGATCGCCGCCGGGAACGCCAGGGTG
>CAMCNL010000108.1 GCA_945876205.1 Candidatus Sulfopaludibacter sp. SbA3 | reverse complement strand
CGCGCAAGCGCTTCGGCGAGGCGGGCCCGCCATTGAGGGGTGTGTCGCGTCAAATTAGCCATGCGATGTCACACGTCGCCGAACCGCGCGAACGACTTCGTCGACCGCGATGTCATCGATGCATGGCACTGACTTCCGGCAGCGCCGTTCGTACACGCAAGAGCATTGGGACACGCGCGAGATGCTGATGTCGTGAGGCAACCATGGACCGTTGCGCTCGGGCTGCGTCGGCCCGAAGAGCGCGACGATCGGCGTACCGACCGCGCCAGCGATGTGCAAGGGGCCGGTGTCACCGGAGATCATCAGGCGCCCGTGGCGGGCAATCCCGATCATGTCGGGGATGGTGGTCGGCGGCGCGATCTCGGCGGCGCCCGCCGACGCCGCGGCCACCGACGAGGCGAGCGGCTGTTCGCCCGGCCCCCACAAGACGATCGAGCGCAGACCGAACTCCTTGTGGATCGCCGCGGCAACGGCGCCGAAGCGCTCCGCCGGCCACCGCTTGTTGGGCCACGCGGCGCCCGGATTCACAATCACGTACCCGCTCGGAGCAAAACGGGCGATCACTGATTCGATCGCCGGTGTCCGCGGAATGCTGATGGGAAAATGCACTCGCCGATCCTCGACGCCCAGCGGTGCAAGCAGCGCCAGCCCCTTGTCGATGACGTGCGTGGCGGCTCCGGTGTCGGGAGTCTCGGTGTAGAACAGTCGCGCCAACGGTTCGCGGAGATGGCGCCGCGGCAATCCGATGGTGCGCTTCGCCCCGGCGGCGCGAGCGAGGAGCGCTGATTTCAGCAGGCCCTGGAGATCGATGCAGGCGTCGTATTGGTTGTGCCTGAGCTCGCGGATCGTCCGGAAGAGGCCCGAACGCTGGTCTCCACGCGTGGCGTCTCGGGGATCGACCGGAATACGCCGGTCGAGGCACTCGACCAGGTGGAGCAACTCGAGATACCGGGCGTCGACCATCCAGTCGATATGCGCCTGCGGGTAGCGGTTGCGCAGGGCCGCGGCTACCGGGATCCCGTGAATGATGTCGCCGAGCGCGCCAAGCCGGACGATCAGAAACCTGTTCACGCGTGAGCGCTCGCGATCCGTCCCAGCAGATCGCGAGTCGAATGGTCCTTGGGATCGCCGACAATCGCGACCCGGCCGCCGTACGCCTTGACGATGTCGCGCTCGGGTACCGAGTCGAGCGTGTAGTCGGTGCCCTTGCAGTGCACGTCCGGGTGAAGCGCCTCGAGCAGCGGACCGACAGTAGGCTCGGGGAACAGGACGACGTAGTCGACGCACCGGAGCGCGGCGACCAGCCGTGCGCGATGCGCGCCCGGGAGAATCGGCCGGCCTTCCCCTTTCAGCCCTCGCACCGAGTCATCGTCATTGACCGCCACCACGAGCACGTCGGCCTCGGCGGCCGCGGCCTCGAGGTAGCGCGTATGGCCGACGTGGAGCAGATCGAAGCAGCCATTGGCGAACGCCACAGTACGGCCTGCAGCGCGATCGCGACGAACGCGCTCGACGAGTGCCTCGCGTGAAACGACCTTACCCACTCCGTCGCATGTCCTTCTTGATAGCCTCGCGCAGCTCGCCGGCGCTCACGGTGGCAGTTCCGCGCTTCATGACGACGAGGCCGCCGGCATAATTGGCGAGCCGTGCGGCGTTCTCGAACGTCGCGCCCGCCGCCAGTGCCAGCGTCATCGTCGCAACCACCGTGTCACCGGCTCCCGTCACGTCGACGATCGAATCGGTGCCGAAGATAGGAATGTGCAGCGTCGGCGTGTCGCGCACGAAGAGCGCCATCCCGCGGCTGCCGCGGGTGATGAGCACGGCCTGCATGCGCGTCCGCGCGAGGACGTCGCGCCCCGCCTTCTCGAGCACGCGAGCGTTGTCGTTGATATGGACGCCAAGCGCCTGCTCGACTTCTGACTCGTTCGGCGTGCAGGCGGTCAGTCCCGAGTAGTCGAGAAGCCGGTAGCGTGAATCGATCAGCACCGGCACCGGATGGCCTGAGCGCTTCAACTCGCTCCGCAGTTTCGAGACGAGCGCCGGCGTCACGAGGCCTGAGCCGTAGTCCGAGACGAGCACGGCGTCCACGCGCGTGACCAGATCGAGCGCCGCCGCTTCAAAGGCCTTCCGGCTCGTCGCGCTCACGGGCCTCGACACGCCGCGATCGATGCGCACGACCTGCTGTTTCGGCGAGTGAATGCCCCCTGCGAGGATGCGCGTCTTGACTGCCGTGGGCTGCCCGGCGGCGCGCACGATGCGCCGCGGATCGACGCGCTTATGCAGCGCGGCGATGAGACGGCGAGCCGGGTCGTCGCGGCCGACGACGGCCGTCAACTTCGCGTGCCCGCCGAGCGCGGCTACGTTGTTGGCGGCGTTGCCGGCGCCGCCGGGCACGACCTCGGTCGAGTCGTACTCGAGGATCAGCACCGGCGCTTCACGTGAGACGCGCGCGACGCGGCCGTACACGAATTCGTCGGCGAGGACGTCGCCAATCACGGCCACGGTTCGGCCGCCGAGTGCCTCGGTCAGTGCGAGCAGGTGCGCAGAATCCAACCTACCGCCTCCATCAAATTGTTGAGGATAGCATCGGCATGGGCACCCGCGGGAGGATGCTCGACCTCGTGTTCGCCGTGGCCGGTTCGTACCAGGACGGTACGAGTGCCGGCCGCCTGTCCGCACCCGACGTCGAGCCATCGATCGCCCACCATCACCGAACGCTGCGGATCGATGTCCATGTCGCGGCAGGCTTGCTCGATCATTCCCGGTCCGGGCTTGCGGCAGCGGCACGTCTGCCTGTAGCCCTCGAGTTGCGCTTCAGGATGATGGGGACAGAAGTAGTAAGCGTCGATGCGAGCCTGCCCGCGCGCGAGCCGCGCGTCCAAGGCGTCGTGCACTGACCGAAGAAACGGCTCGTCGATGATGCCGCGCCCGATCGCGGCCTGGTTGGTGATGACCACGGTGGCGAACCCGGCGCGATTCAGCAGGCGAATCGCATCGGCCGTCCACGGGAACACGTGAAGAGAGTCAAGACGAGCGAGATAGCCGCATTCCTCGATGAGCGTGCCATCGCGATCGATAAACACCGCCGGCCTGGGGTCAGACCCCATTCGCCGGTTCTTTGCCGGGGTCTGACCCCAAAAGGCGTTTGACCGAAACGAGGACGCGGCCAGGGTCAATTCCGGTCATGCAACGGTGATCGATTGGGCACTCCCGAAGCATACAAGGGCGGCACCACACCTGGTGCGTCAGCACCTCCGCGCGGCCGCCGGCGCGCATCAGCGGGGCTGTCTCGGATTCGCGAGTCGGTCCGAAGAGCGCCACGAGGGGCGTCCCTACGGCGGCTGCCAGGTGCATCGCGCCCGAGTCGTTCGACACGCACGCTGTCGCGATGTTCAGCATCGCCGCCAGCATCTCGAGCGACGTTTCGCCCGAGACATCGATCACCTGCATGCGATTCGCTTCGTCGACGTCCCCGCGAATACCGCGCGTCGTCGACGCGTCGGCTCGGCTGCCGACGAGCACGCAGGTACGCCCCTGTCGGACGAGGTCGTTGATCAATCTGGAGACGTGACTGGGAATCCAGCGCTTCGCCGTTCCGTAGGCGGCGCCCGGCGCCAGGACGACGAGCGGGCGCTCGCCGTTCCATCCGCGGTCGATTAACAAACGCCGCGCCGATGCGACGGCGCTGTCAGGTATCGCGAGCGACGGCTCGAGCGGGCCGACGTCAATCCCGAGCGCACCGACCAGATACTGGTAGTACGCACCCTGATGCCGCGAGCCTTTCGGCCGGCGGATCGCGCGGGTCAATAGCCGTCCGCGCCAGTCGGTTGCGTACCCCCACCGCTCGGCGATGCCGGCCCGGCGGACGAGCCACGCCGACGCGAATGAGTTCGGGAAGAGAAGCACGACGTCGGCATCAGACCCGCGCAGCGCGTCAACGTCCTGACTGATGACGACGTCAACGGAGGCGACGAGTCGGAAAAGGTCGGCCACCGAGCGGCGAGCGGCGACGACGATCCTGGCTGACGGATACCGGCGGCGCAGATCGGCCATCGCCGGCAGCGCCATGATCGCATCACCCAGCCAGTTCGGGGCGAGCACCGCGACGCACCGCGGATCAGACATCCGCTTCCGCGTCGGACCGATCGTCGAGGACGTCGGCGACGTCCGCCGTCTCGGGTTCGCGCCACCGGCGATGCATCCAGAGCCACAGCTCGGGGTGGCGGCGCACGTACATCTCGAGCACGTCGGTGCAGCGCTGCGTGAATTCGCGCACCGCGTCGGGGGTATCCGCGCGGGGCGGATCAACCGGATGCTCGTAGATGAACCGGTACCGGCCGCGCGGCAGCGGCAGCGCAAACACCGGAATGACCGGCGCACCCGTCCGCAGCGCCAGCGCGGCAAGCGCCGACGTCGTCGCCGCCGGACGCCTGAAGAAATCCACGTACACGGCGTCGGGGGTATGCAGGTGCTGATCGATCAGCAGCGCGATCCCGCGGTTGGATGCGAGGTCACGGAGCATTTTCCGCACCGCACCCTGCCGGTAGATCACCGAGTTACCGGTGCTCGTGCGAATCTGCTCGAGCGCCTCGTGCAGCCGGGGGTTGTCGAGCGGACGCGCGAGCACGGAAATGGGATGAAAGCGCAGCGCATGCGTCACCGCGTGCATCTCCCAGTAGCCGAAGTGGCCCGTGAAGAAGAGCACCCCGCGCCCCTGCTGGTAGGCGTTCCACACGCGCTCCTCGCCTTCGACTTCGCTGGCGGCGAGCAGGCGAGCACGCGAGTAGGAGCCGAACTTGAGCAGCTCGAGCAGCATGCTGCCGAAGTGGCCGAACATCGCCTGCGCCACCGCCCGGTGCTCCGCGGCGGGCCGTCCCGGAAATGCGGCGCTGAGATTGGTCAGCGCCGTGCGACGGCGCGCCCGGTCGGCCACGTACACCAGCCTGCCCAATCCGCGTCCCACACTCCGAACGACAGACATCGGCATGACGCGGACGACCGCACTCATCGCGCGGACGGGGATGGACTCGAGCAGATGTTTCATGACTCGCGGACCGTAAAGGTCCGCGCCGCATCGTGAAGGGCTCGCGCGGCATCAAGTCGTTGGCCGAGCCACTCGGAAAACCTCGAGGCGGACTCGATCACGACCTCCATCGGCAGGTACGCCCACGGAATGGCGCCTGGCGTTGACGTGAGACGCATCGCGTCCTTCTCGGTGGTCAGAATGACATCGGCGCCAGCTTCTGTCGCGACAGTGGTGATCCGCTCCACATCAGACGCGTTGAACCAATGGTGATCGCGGAATCGGAGCTCGCGCACCACGTCCCAGCCTTCGGCGCGCGCCGCTGCGAAAAACCGCTCAGGACGTGCGATCGCCGCCACCGCCACCGCCCGCTTCCCCGCCACCGGCAGCACCGCGGCGCGTGCATCGATCGCTCTCGGTTCGCCGAACACCGGCACGACGAGAAAGGCGATGTCCTTCCCCAACGCCGTCGCAATTTCCTCTACGTCGTCGTCCGGCCCCGTCACGAGCAACGCGTCCGCGGCGGCCGCCGCCCCAGTTGGCTCGCGTAATCGTCCCGAAGGCAGCACGCGCTCGTCCAGGTCTGACTTCGCCACGAGCAGGAGATCGATGTCGCGGTGCAGCTGCAGGTGTTGGTAGCCGTCATCAAGCAGGTGCACGGTGCAACCGAACTGTCGCTCGGCGAGGGTGCCCGCCACGTACCGGTCCGCCGACACGATCACCGGCACGCCGGGAAGCGCGCGCGCAAGCATCTGGGGCTCGTCGCCCGATCGATCGACCGGCTCGAGTACCCGCTCTCGATTGCTGACCACGAGCGCGCCGTCTTCGTGGCTCCGGCGGCCGTAGCCGCGAGTGAGGATGGCGGGCCGCTCTCCTCGCGCCACCAGCAGGCGCGCCAGGGCCGCGACGACCGGCGTCTTTCCGCTGCCGCCAACCACCAGGTTGCCGACGCTGATCACGGGTTGGCCGAGCGATCGCGCGCGGCTGGGGACGCGCTCGTACCACGCACGGCGAAGCTGCGCCACGCCACCGTACAGCGCGCTCAATGGACTCAATGGATCACGCGGAAGGGACGCACGACGGCCGCGAGCTGACGTTCCTGGGGCGGCAGCAACGCCGTGATCACGGCCAGCGTCTTCTCCTTCGCGCCCCGATTGGCCTCGACGAGTGCGCGGGCAGCCGCGCCGAGCCGCGCACGCCGCACGGGATCGCTCATCAGGCTGACGATTGTCTCGTCGAGCTCGCGATCGAGGCGCACCTGCACCGCTGCGCCATTGGCCAGAAACTCCTCGGCGATCTCGGCGAAGTTCTCCATGTGGGGGCCAAACACGATCGGCTTGCCGAAGATCGCCGGCTCGAGGATGTTGTGCCCGCCCGCCGCCACAAGGCTTCCGCCGACAAAGACGACGGTGGCCACCTGATAGAGCTGCGCCAGCTCACCAATCGTATCGAGGATGACCGCGTCGGCTCGTGGCTCGGCATCGATCGGCAGCTCGCTGCGCCGGATCGTCGTCAACCCCTCGTGCCGGCAGAGGCGCTCGACTTCCCCGAAACGCTCCGGCTGGCGCGCCGCGATGATGAGAAGCGGGGCGAGACCGCTGCTGCGCACGCGGTTGAACGCGCGGATGACCGACTCTTCCTCGCCCCTGAGCGTGCTGCCCGCAATCAGCACCGGACGGTTCGGCGACATGCGGAAGAAACGCAGCACGCGTTCCGGGCCGCGGCCCGGCGTGGGGATGACGTCGAGCGAGTCGAACTTCAGGCTGCCGGTGACGGTGATGCGCGCCGGGTCGGCGCCGAGCTGCGTCAAACGCCTCGCCGTCTCTTCCCCTTGCACGCAGAAGGAATCCACGTCCGAGAGCACGCGGCGGAAGAAGGGCTTGATGAGGCGATAGCGCGGGAACGACCGGTAGGAGATGCGGCCATTCACCAGCACCGTCTTGACTCCCCGCTCGCGGCACTCGCGCAGCAGGTTCGGCCAGAGCTCGGTCTCCATCATCACGAACAAACGCGGCTTGACGACGTTGAGCGTGCGGCGGGCGGTGAACGTCCAGTCGAATGGGAAATAAAACACCGCGTCGACGTCGGCGACGTTCCGGCGCGCGAGCTGCTGGCCGGTGCGGGTCGTGGTCGAGAGAAAGATGCGGAGTTTGGGATATTGCCGGCCAAGCTCGGAGATCAGGGGCCGCGCGGCGAGCACCTCGCCGACCGATACGGCGTGCACCCAGATGGATTCGTCACCATCCAGGTTGAACGACACTGGAAGGTAGCCGAGTCGCTGTCCGAGGCTGCCGACGTACTTGTTGTGGCGGAGCGCTTGGTACACGAAGTACGGCGACACCACGACCAAGACGAAGAGCGAGACGAGGCTGTAGAGGAGATACACGCTAAATCGTGGGAAATGTGGGTCTTACAATGATGTGAGTATAGCTCCGTGATTGACCCCGTTCAAGGCAGGTCAGTACAATTCACGTTTCACCTGCATCGGACGTAGGCGCGAGGGAGGCTTGGATGGCGGTACGAGTGGGGATCAACGGCTTCGGTCGAATCGGGCGCAACATCATGCGCGCCGCGATGGGACACGACGATATCGACTTCGTCGCGGTGAACGACCTCACCAACGCGGCAACCCTGGCCCACCTGCTGAAGTACGACTCGGTGCTGGGCAACCTGCAGGCCGACGTCAAGGCGAGTGGCGACGGCATCAGCGTGGACGGCGACGACTTCAAGGTGCTCTCGGTCAAGGATCCCGCGCAGCTCCCCTGGAAGGATCTCGGCGTCGACGTCGTGTTCGAATCGACGGGGCTGTTTGCCAGCCGCGAGGGCTCGGCCAAGCACATCGCCGCGGGCGCGAAGAAGGTCATCATCACGGCGCCGGCCAAGGGGCCGGACATCATGCTCGTCCTCGGCGTCAACGACGATAAGTACGAACCGTCGAAGCACCACATCATCTCGAACGCGTCCTGCACCACCAACTGCCTGGCGCCGCTCGCCAAGGTGCTGCACGAGCGCTTCGGCATCCGCAAGGGATGGATGACGACGATCCACTCCTATACGAACGATCAGAACCTGCTGGACCTGCCGCACAAGGATCTGCGGCGCGCGCGGGCGGCGGCGCTGTCGATGATCCCGACCACCACCGGCGCCGCATCCGCCGTCGGCGAAGTCCTGCCCGAGCTGAAGGGCAAGCTTGACGGCTTCGCGATGCGCGTCCCGACGCCGAATGTGTCCGTCGTCGACCTCAACGTGCTCGTCGACAAGAAGACCACCGCCGACGAAGTGAACAAGGCTTTGCGCGAAGCCGCCGAAGGGCCGCTCAAGGGGATCCTCGCGTACTCGACCGACGAGCTCGTGTCCATCGACTTCAAGGGCAACCCGCATTCGTCGATCGTCGACGCGGCGTACACCAAGGTAATGGACGGCGACTTCCTGAAGGTTCTGTCGTGGTACGACAACGAGTGGGGCTACTCGAACCGGTGCGTGGACCTGCTGCGGAAGATCGTCGAGCGGGGACTGTAGCGCGCGGGCTTCAGCCTGCGCAGACACATGAAGAAAACCATCCGCGACCTACGGCTGAACGATCGCCGCGTCTTCATCCGCGTGGACTTCAACGTCCCGCTGAAGAACGGGGTGATTGGCGACGACACGCGGATCCGTGAGTCGTTGCCGACGATCAAGTACGCGCTCGATGCTGGCGCGTCACGGATTGTGCTGGCGTCGCACCTCGGCCGTCCGAAGGGAAAACCGAACCCCGAGATGAGCCTGCGGCCTGTGGCCGACCGCCTCTCGCAACTGCTCGGCAAGCCGGTGGTGTTTGCCGAGGATTGCATCGGCCCGAAGGCTGAAGCCGCGGTGGCGTCCGCCCCCGCCGGCGGCCTCGTGATGCTCGAGAACCTTCGTTTCCATCCGGAAGAAGAGAAGAACGATCCCGCGTTTGCGAAGAGTCTCACGGCGCTCGCGGACGTCTACGTGAACGACGCGTTCGGCGCGGCGCATCGCGCGCATGCATCGGTCGAGGCGATCGTGCGGCTGGTTCCGGAAGCGGGCGCGGGCCTGCTGATGGAAAAGGAGCTGAAGTACCTCGGGCACGTGCTCGAGAGCCCCGAGCGGCCCTTTGTCGCGATCCTCGGCGGCGCAAAGGTCTCGGACAAGATCGACGTGATCGAGAACCTCATCCCGCGCGTGGACCGGCTGCTGATCGGCGGCGCGATGGCGTATACGTTCTTCAAAGCGATGGGAAAGCCTGTCGGCCGATCGCTCGTGGAGGACGACAAGCTCGATGAGGCGCGCTCGATCATCGCGAAGGCGAAGGAGCGCGGCCTGCGGCTTCTTCTCCCCGTGGACCACGTCGTCGCTCCCAAGCTCGAGGCGGGAGTGACAACAGAGACGCTGCCCGTGGACAGCGCCGCGATCGGCGACCGCATGGGGCTCGACATCGGGCCGCAGACCGCGAAGGCGTACGCCGATGCGCTGCGGGACGCGAAGACCGTCGTCTGGAACGGCCCGATGGGTGTGTTTGAAATCGACGCCTTCGCGCAGGGAACGATTGCCGTCGCGACGGCGGTCGCCGGGGTGAAGGGCACGACGATCGTCGGCGGCGGCGACTCGATTGCGGCGATCCACAAGGCTGGCGTTGCCGAGCGCATCACGCATATCTCGACCGGGGGCGGCGCGTCACTCGAATTCCTCGGCGGCGAGACGCTCCCCGGCGTCGCGGTCCTTCCGGAGGCGTAAATGCGAACTCCGTTCATCGCCGGCAACTGGAAGATGTACAAGACGGTCAGCGATGCCGTGAAGTACGTCAAAGAGTTTCGCGGCCTGGTGAAGGATGTCGAGGGCGTCGAAATCGTCCTGGCTCCGCCATTCACCGCGATCCACGCCGCCGCCGAAGCAGCGCGCAACAGCAACGTCGGCATTGCGGCCCAGGACATGTTCTGGGAGCGCGAGGGCGCGTTCACCGGTCAGGTCAGCGCGCCGATGCTGCAGGAAGCCGGCGCCAGATACGTGATCATCGGCCACTCGGAACGCCGCACGCTCTTCGGCGAGACCGACGCGACCGTCAATCGCAAGCTGGCGGCCGCGTATGCCGCCGGCCTCGCGCCGATTGCGTGCATCGGTGAAACGCTCGATCAGCGCGAACGCAGCGAAACCTTCGACGTCCTCGATCGCCAGATCAAGCAGGGGCTCGACGGCCTCACCGCGGAGCAAATCGGGCAACTGGTCATCGCCTACGAGCCGGTCTGGGCCATCGGCACGGGCCGGAACGCCACCCCGGCGCAAGCCGCCGAGGCGCATGGGCACATCCGGAAGCGGCTACAGCAATGGTTCGGCCCGGAACCCGCGGAGCTGTGCCACCTGATTTACGGCGGCAGCGTCAAACCCGATAACATCCGGGAGCTCGTGTCGCAGCCCGACGTCGACGGCGCCCTGGTCGGCGGGGCCAGCCTGGATGTGCGGGGATTCTTCGAGATCGTGACGCGCAGCCGGGAGGCCGCAGTTTGAGGCCACCCGTACGTCGTGTCCGGCTTCAGCCGGACCAGGCTGTATAATAGAGTTTTCTCAAGGCAGGTTTAGCCGATGTATTACGTAGTCGCGGCCGTGTATGTGATCGTCTGCTTCGTGCTGATGGTCGTGATCCTGCTGCAGCAGGGCAAGGGCGGGGACATTGCGAGCGCCTTTGGCGGCGGCAGCAGCCAGGCGGCGTTTGGCGCCCGGAGCGGTGCCACCGTGCTCTCACGCGCCACGGCCGTGTGCGCGGTGCTCTTCATCGTCGGCGCGCTCGTGCTCGGCATTCTCGGCCAGCGTGGTCCCGGGTCGGTGGTCGGCGGCCGCGCCCCGCCATTGCCCGCGGGGGCGACGCAACCCGCTGCTCCGGCACCCGCAACACCGGCACCCGCGCAGCAGCCGGCGAAGTAACATCGGTATCAGGAGGCCGTCAGGCCTCCGAACGCATCCCTCGTACGCGGAAGTGGCGGAATTGGCAGACGCACCAGCTTGAGGGTCAAGGCGCTGACATTAACAAACATCCAATATCTGATTTATATTCAACAACTTACAGAACATTAAGTCCTTCTAAAAAACAGCGGTAGTCGGTAAGTAGTCGGGAATCACCGAAAACGCATCCGACGATTTCCTTCGGTTTTTCCCATCAAATCCAGCACCAAACGCTGTGATTTCCAGCGAGGACTTTCGCCCCTCGCTTCCACCCCCCGCCAGACGCTTCCAGACGCTCTCAAAACGTTGCGGGAGGCTCCCATCACCCTTCCCCGTCTGAATGCGCTGGTGACGCTCTAATGCGGTGTGGCGGCGCGTTCCTGACGGCTCGCTGAACTCGAGGCGGGGTTACCCCAGTCGTTCCCGTGTGGCGGGTGTCACCGACTCCGACGCAGTTCTCTGTGCGGGGCTGTCGCGGTTCCCGTTTCCGTGTGCTCTGTTACGCTTCGCGGATGCTGAATATGCGCAGACTTCTGGGCGGGATGCTGGCCGTCCTGCTGCTGGTGAGCGGCGTCGCGTGTAAGCAGCCCCCCTCCGTCCCAGCTCCTGCGCAGACCGAGACGGCACCGACAGCGCCTGCTGACGTCGCAGCACTCCGTGTGAAGGCGAACGCAGGGGACGCAGGTGCTCAGAACTACCTTGGGTTTGCGTATTTCAACGGGCAGGGCGTGCCGCAGGACTACGCACAAGCAGCGGCGTGGTTTCGCAAAGCGGCGGAACAGGGAGACGCAGTCGCACAGTCCAATCTTGGGGCGATGTATCGCAACGGGCAGGGTGTTCCGCAGGACTATGTGGAGTCGCATAAATGGCGAAACCTCGCAGCGTCTCGTGCGTCCGCAGAGAACCAGAAGATATACGCAGGGATCCGTGATCTCGTGGCGGCAGAGATGACGCTTGCTCAACTGGCAGAGGCGCAGAAGCTGGCGAGGGAGTGGCTAGCGGCGTTTGAGAAGCGTGGTGGGAAGTAGATGACGACATCAATGACTCGCAGACTTCTTGGCGGGGTGCTGGTGGTGCTGTTGCTCACAGCGGCTGGCTGTTCGTCTCCATCCAAGACGGCGACTCCTGCTTCCGCTGCGACGACTGCTTCCACTGCGACGACTGCGAAGACAGGCACCATCGTCATCAATCCGCAGTTCAACTCGGCAGACTCTTTCAGCGACGGGCTCGCACGGGTGCGCATCGGTGACTTCACAACTGGCAAATGGGGCTTTATCGACAAGACGGGGCACTACGTCATCACTCCGCAGTTCGACTGGGCCTACTCTTTCAGCGACGGGCTCGCAGCGGTGCGCGTCGGTGACGACACGACTGGCCGGTGGGGCTTCATCGACAAGACGGGGCGCATCGTCATCAATCCGCAGTTCAACTTGGCACTCTCCTTCAGTGACGGGCTCGCACTGGTGCGCATCGGTGACTTCACGACTGGCAAGGCGGGCTTCATCGACAAGACGGGGCACTACGTCATCACTCCGCAGTTCGACTGGGCCTCCTCTTTCAGCGAC
>CAMCNL010000107.1 GCA_945876205.1 Candidatus Sulfopaludibacter sp. SbA3 | reverse complement strand
GGGGGCTAACCCCGGCCCCCTATCCCCTGCCCCCTGCCCCCTATCCCCTACGAAAGTTCAGAAGGTGAGGCGGAAGCCGACTTGACCGACGCGCTGTTCGGGCTGCTGGAAGTCGCCGGCAAAGGCGGTCGGCTGCATGAACCCGGGGTTGGTGGTCGCGGCGTTGAGCAGGCGGCGCGTGGTCAGCGGGATGGACGGGTTGGTGGCGTTGAACAGGTTGAAGATCTCGGCGATCGCCTCGATGCGCGGACCGCCGCGGAGCGGGAACGATCGGCTGACGCGCAGGTTCAACTGCGAGAACGGCGCGCGCCTGCTGCAGTTCACGGTCTCGCAGGGGCCGATCTCCTTGAACGTGGCGGTGCCGTTGTCGTTCAAGCCGCTGTAGGCGTAGGCCGTCGCGGTCTTGTCGTTCAAGTTGCCGTCGGCGTTGAAATCCAGCCCTTCGAACGTGTGCACCGGGAGCGACGACCGATACGAGAAGATGGGCGACACGGTGATCCCGAATGGCGCCTCGACGATCGCGCTGACGGTGACCCGGTGCCGCGCGTCGGTGCGCATCGAGGGCGCATCCTGCACGTCGCCGAATGGATTCGCGATGTCCTGCACCAGGTTCTGGTCCAGCTCGTCGGACGCGCTGCCAATGTCGCTGGTCGAACGTGCCAGCGCGTACCAGGCATTCACATCGAAGTCACGCGACAGCCGGCGCCGGTATCCAACGGTGACCGCGTCGTACCGGCTCTCTCCCTTGCTGATCGCCGCGCGGAATGTCGAACCGTTTGGCTGGATCGGGATGTCGGCGAGGTACCGCCGCCCGTTGATCAGCATGTTCGGACGGAGACGGATGTTGAGGTCACGACCATCAACGCGCACGTAGTCGACCGTGACCGCGCTCACGGAGGTGAGCTGGTGTCCCCATCCGAGGTTCCACTGATAGGTGTGCGGTTGCCCGATACGCGGTGACAGCACCGCCCCGACCAGCGGCGGCACATTCGGATTGACCGCGTTCAGCGACGCGATCGTCGATACCGGATCGCTCGCGCGAAACAGGGTCCCGTCTGGCTTTCGCAGTCCAGTTGGATTCGAGGCGACAAAGACGAAGCCGCTGCCGCCCGCGGCATCGATCGCCGGAAAGAGGGCGTTGGCACTGGTATACGCGAAGTCGGTATAGATGCCCCATCCGCCGCGAATCACGTCGCGCGCGTCGCCGCGCAGGTCGTAGGCGAACCCAAGCCGTGGCTGGATGTTGTTCTTGTCGGCCTCCGGTGACTTGCCGAAATCCTCGAGTGCCGTTCCAGCGAATCGGCCCGCGCGTCCTGCCGCCTGCAGGGCGATGAAGTTGGGATTCGTATCCTGGTTCACCGGCATCCCGTCGACGTAGTCCCACCGCAGGCCCAGGTTCAGTGTCAGGCGGCTGGTGGCGCGCCAGTCGTCCTGCGCGTAGATCGAATACTGCTCGAGCGGGATGTTGATGGACGACGCGCCGCCGGGAATAATCACCTGCTGCACCGGCCCATTGATGTCATTGGTGCCGATGAGAAACTGCCCGAAGGTGCCGGCGGTGGTTTCGATCAACAGGTGCGGCTCGTGGATCCAGTTGATCCCGGCCTTCATGTTGTGCCCCAGCCCGCCCCACTTGTCCGTCGTCCACGAGAGGTCGTCGCGAAACTGCCACTTGTGCTGCTCGGTCGCCTGCGGCGCCGCGAGGCTGGTGCCGGCTGAGACGCCGTTCGGAAACACGAGGTTCGGCAGCGCGCTGCGGGTGGCGATCTCGTTGCGGAAGTCCGCGTACTGCGCGACGAACTCGTTGAGGAACGACTCGCCGATGACCCAGTTGTGATTGACGTTGGTCGAGTGGTAGGTGTTGAGGCTGTCGTTCCAGCCGGATGGCGCTACGCGGAGCGCGGCGCCCTGGACCTGGGAGTTGGTGTTGAGGCCGTAGCGGAGCGCGAGGTAGTGTCGCGGCGAGAGGTTCGCGGTGACTTTACCGGTGAGCAGGTTCTCGCGGTAGGGCGTGTCGAAGACGCCGTCTTCGGCGGGAAAGATGCCGAGCGTGCTCACCGCCTGGCGCGTGTCCTGCTGCGTTCGCTCGGCGGCCGCGAAATAGTGCACCTTGTTCTCGACGATCGGCCCGCCGATGCTGCCGCCGAACTGGTACCGCCGGTAGTCCTGCTTGACGGTGTTGGTCATCTTTTCCGTCATCGTCCGCGCGTTGAGCGATCGGTCGCGCACCAGCGTGAACCAGCTTCCGCGCAGCGTATTGGTGCCGGTCTTGGTGATGACGTTGAGGACGCCGCCGTCGCTGCGGCCGAACTCCGCCTTGAAGCGCTGGGTGATGACGTTGAATTCCTGGACCGCTTCGAGCGGGTAGAGCTGGAGGAGTCCGCCGACGGTGTCGTCGTTGTTGTCGCCGCCGTCGACGACGTAGTTGATGTTGCGGCCGTTGCCGCCGCTGATCTGCGGGGTGTACTGCGTATTCTTCGTCGAGTCGGTGTGGAATCCGAGGCCGACGCCGGGCACCGTCGCGGCGAGATTGGCGAACTGCCGGCCGTTGAGCGGCAGCCGCTCGATGCGTTCGATATCCACCACCTGGCCGACCGAGGACGACGTCGTCGAGACGAGCGGCGCGTCGCCGGTGACGGTGACACTCTCGGCCACCCCGGCGACCCGGAGTGTGATGTCGAGGTCGTTGGTTTCGGACAATCGCACGACGGCGCGATCGATCTCGACGCGTGTGAATCCCTGGAGCTCGACGACGAGCGCGTAGACACCGACCGGCAGCGCCGCCAGTTGGTATAGACCAGCGGCGTTTGTCGTGACGGTGCGGGTGAGGCCGGTGTCGGTGCTGGTTGCGGTGACTGTCGCGCCGGGCACTGCCGCGCCCTGGACGTCAAGGATGACGCCTGCGATGCTTCCAGTTGTCTGCTGCGCGACGGCGGGCCGGTAGGCCAGTATCAGCGCGAAGACGAGGACCATCCTCGCCGCCTTGCTCATCAGGTCTCCTTTTGTGGAAGCGAAGATGTGTACGGCCCCAGAATGTTGCCGCTGCGCGAAGAGTGTAGCATTGCACGTTCATATCAGCGTGCAATGAACATCACAGAGATCGTTTACGTCGTCGGCGTTGTGCTGGGGTTAGTGTGCGGAGACGCACAGATCGCGCACAGGGTCACGCTCGCGGTGTTGTGGCCGCTCGGACTGGTCGCGTTTGTCGTAACGCTGGGCGTGTTGCTGGTCGCGGCCCTGGTTGCATTCCCGCTGTTCGCTGGCGCACTTCTGGCCGCTGGTGTCGCCCTGTGGGCGTTCCTCTGAGCAAGCTCTGCGGGCCGAAGCCCGCGGGTCAATCGCTCTTCTGTTCGGTGTAGTGCTGCAGCAGGAACTGCTGCGAATTGAAGTTGCCCGCCGATTCTTCCGGGCGCTGGTAGTGTCCTGACGCGTCGAGCACCATCGCGCGGTCGGTATCCTTGAGATACGAGCCGAGCACGACATCGCGAATGTGCTCGAGGATGTCCGCGTCGCGTACCGGCGTGAGCGTCTCGACACGCCGGTCGAGGTTGCGCTCCATCAGGTCGGCGCTGCCGATGTACATCTCCTCGTGGCCGCCATTGAGGAAGTAGTAGATCCGATGGTGTTCGAGGAAGCGCCCGACGATCGAGCGCACCCGGATGTTCTCGCTGACGCCGGGCACCCCCGGCCGCAGGCTGCAGATGCTGCGGACGATCAGGTCAATCGACACACCGGCCTGCGAGGCGCGATAGAGCTGGCGGATCATCTGGTCGTCGGTGATCGCGTTCACCTTGATGATGATGCGGGCCTCGTGCCCCGCGCGCGCATGCTCGCCTTCCCTCGCGATCAGCTCTGACAGGCGCGTCCGAAGCTGGAGCGGGGCCACCAGCAGCCCTCGGAACTCCTTCTGGTTTGAATAGCCTGTGAGGTAATTGAAGACCTCGGCGACGTCCGCCACGATCTGCGGGTCGGCGGTGAACAGTCCGAGATCGGTGTACACCTTGGCCGTCGCGGGGTTGTAGTTTCCCGTGGCGGTGTGGACGTAGGTCTTGATGCCCTCAGGCTCCTGCCGCACGACCAGGCAGAGCTTGGCGTGCGTCTTCAGATCCGCAAACCCGTAGACCACGTGAATGCCGTGCGCTTCGAGCCGCCTCGCCCAGATGATGTTGTTGCGCTCGTCGAAGCGCGCCTTCAGCTCCACCAGCACCGCCACCTGTTTGCCGGCCTCGGCCGCCTCGATCAGCAGGTCGATCAGCGGCGCGTTCGCGCCGATCCGGTACATCGTCATCTTGATGGCGATGACGTGCGGATCCTTGACCGCGGCGTGCAGGAAGCCTTCGACCGAGGCAAACGATTCGAACGGAAAGTGGACGAGCTGATCCTGGTCGCGGATCTGGTCGAAGATCACTTCCGGGTCGTCGTCGCAGCGCCACGGGCTGCGGGTCAGGAACGGCGGATCCTTCAGCTCCGGACGATGAATCTTCGTCAGTCCCATCCAGTCTCCGAACCCGAGCCGGTGCGGCGTCCGCACGACGATGTCCTCGGTGGCTTCGAAGTTCTCGACCAGGATGCGCAGCACGCGCGCCGGCATGTCGGTGCCGACATGGAGGAGCGCAATCGGACCGTTTCTCAACTGCTTCAGGCTTCGATCGACGGATTCGAGCAGGTCGTCGGCCTCGTCCTGTTCGATGGCGAGATCCGCGTCGCGCACGATCCGGAACAGGTGCGACGCTTTGACCTGCGTACCGGGAAACAGCTCGTGCATGTTCGCGCGGATCACGTCCTCGACAAACACGAACGTGAGCGCCTTCGTCGGGCAGAGCGGTTCGGGAATGGGAATGAACCGGGGGAGGACGTCGGGCACCTTGACGCGCGCAAACTTCGTGCGCCCGCCGTGCCGCACGACGACGGCGAAATTCTTACTGAGGTTCGAAATCAACGGGAATGGATGCCCCGGGTCGAACGCCAGCGGCGTGAGGACCGGACAGATTTCTCGCGAGAAATAGGCCTGGAGGTACTCGCGGATTTCAGGCGTCCACTGGTCCGCCTCGAGCAGCACGATCCGTTCGGCTTCGAGCAGCGGCCGCAGGGTGTCCCAGCAGGCCGCCTCGTCTTCGAGCATCTGAACCGACCGCGCCCACATCGCATGGAGCTGGCGCTCGGTGTTGTAACCGTCCGGGGCGACGTCTCCGATGCCCTCGCGAAGCGCCTTCTGCGTCGTCGCGATGCGGATCATGAAGAATTCGTCGAGGTTGGTGGCGACAATCGAGAGGAACTTCACGCGCTCGAGCAGCGGATGCGTGGCATCGAGCGCCTGCGCGAGCACGCGCTGATTGAATTCGAGCCAGCTCAACTCGCGGTTGATATAGAGCGCGGGGTTCTTCAGGTCGCCGGGATCGATCTCGGGTTCGGGCGCGGCAGAGACCACCCTGAGGGGCGGACGCGGCGCGGACGCTACGGGCCGGGGTCGGTTGGCTTGCTGGCGCCGTTCGGCGGTGGCGGTGTCGCGAGGGGATTCCATAGAAATGGGCCGATCTGCAAAAAGGGCGGCGATCATAGCAGAGCCGCGTAACGGCTGAGCCAGCCCCCGGGGTTATGCCTCCATAGCAAACCTCTGCAGGACGGATGCCGTACTATCCCATCAAAATGTCTGGCGAAATTACGGCTGACCGTCGCCGAATATCCGGCAAAGCGCTCATCTTCTGGGATCCGAAGCTACCCGGCACCCGCTACGGCCGGAAGCTGGATGCCATTGATACGGACCAGATCACCCCGGCTGCCGACTGCGTGTCGGAAAGCCTCGACACACTGGATGAGCGGTGGAAGGCCGGATCGTTCCGCTACCTGATGCCTGAATTCCGTGAGCGGGTGCACCAGGGCCAGACGTTCGTCATCGCCGGCGACCGGTTTGCGATTGGGTCGTCCCGCGAGATGAGCCCCGCCGGCCTCAAGGGAATTGCCGACGAAGCGGGCCTCGAAATGGTCATCGTCTGCGGCGCCAACATGGGCGACATCTTTCGCCGCAACGCCCTCAACCTGGGACTGCACGTCGTCCAGAGTCCTGAGGCGGTGGCCGACGCGCGGGACGAAGACGAGTTCACGTTCGATCCGGTGTCGCGACAGATCGTCAACGTCTCGCAGGGCAAGACCTACGACCCGCTGCCGCTGACCGCCAAGGAAGACGAGATACGCCGCAGCGGCGGCATCCTGGCCGTCGGCCGGCGCGAGTTCAGCGAAGGGATCGGGCGGGAGCGCCGCATCGAGTTTCCTGATACCGCGCTCGCGCGCACGATGACGTCGACCGAGCAGATCGTCTGGGCGCACCGTGTCGACAAAGATCGGCGCGAGCTACGGCCCGGTGACACGCTGCGCGTCTACGCCGACCTGCTGCCCGCCTCGGACGGCACGGCGCCTTTCGCGATTCACACCTTCAATCAGATCACGGGCGCGGCCGTGATCTCTCCCCAACACGCCGCAATTGCCAACGACCACTTCGTCTTCACCGGCCGCGACGACGATGACCGGCAGACGGGCATCGGGCGCGCGTTCGCCGCGCACCACGGATTGAAGAAACCGTATTACGCGACGCCCGGCGACGGCATCTTCCATTGCTATTTTCCGGAGCAGGGCCTCGTCACGCCCGGGCAATTCATTCCTGGCGCCGATTCACACAGCCGCGCCTACGGCGCATACGGCGCCGTCGGCATCGGCGTGGGATCGACGACGCTCGGCTTCGGATGGGCGACCGGCTACGTGTATTTCACGTTGCCGAAAGCGCGGCGCGTGGTGTTGACCGGGAGGCTCCAGCCGTGGGTGAGCGGCAAGGACATCGTGCTCGAGCTGTTGCGGCGCTGGGGCTCGGTGCAGTCGCAAGGGATGTCGGTGGAGTTTGTCGACGCCAGGCGCCAGTTGCCGATCGCCTATCGCAACACCGTGTCGAACATGATGGCGGAAGCCGAGGCGATGAACGGGATCTTCGCGGCCGATGACATCACCTACGCGTGGTACGCGGCCAAGGGGATGACCGACCTGCCCTACCCGCGCATCGCTCCCGGTGAGGACGCGCGATTCGAGATCGACGAAGAGCTGTCGCTCGCCGCGGTCGTGCCGATGATTGCGAAGCCGTTCAGCCCGGGCAACGCGTTTCCGGCTGAGGAGGTCGCGCGCGAACGGATCGCGTTCGACAAGGCGATGATCGGGTCGTGCACCAACGGCAGCTACGACGACCTGCTGCAGGCGGCGCTGGTGCTGTATCACGCGAGGCGAGCGGGCGCGACCAGGGCGGCGCGCGAACTGGTCGTGTTTCCAGGGTCGGGCGGCGTGGGCGCGCAGATCGAGCGGCCCGACCCTCGACTGGGTGGTGAATCGATCGCCGACGTCTTTCGATCGGTCGGCGGCGAGATCCGCCGTTCGTGGTGCGGGCCGTGCTTTGGCCAGGGGTCGGACGCGCTGCAACCCGGTCAGCGCGCCATCACGTCCTTCAACCGCAATTGGCAGAACCGCATGGGTCTGGGCGGCGAAGGCTATCTCGCCAGCCCGGCCGTCGTCGCCGCGTCGGCACTCCTTGGCTACATGGCGCCCCCTTCGGAACTTGGACTGCAATGGGACCCCGAGGAATACGGGGTCTGATCTAAGATCGGCCGATGAGAAAGCTGCTGGTCGCGTTCGCGTCGGCCGCTACGCTGTTCTTCTCGGGCCACGCATTCGCGCAGGCGTCAGCGGCCGCGCCCGACGCCCCACCACCATCCCAGCCGCAGATCCAGGGTCCGACCTTCCGCACCGGCGTCGAAGTCATCGCCGTCGACGTGGCCGTCGTGGACGGCCGCGGAAAGCCGGTCGACGATCTGCTGTCGCCTGACTTCGTCGTCAAGATCGACGGCGAGCCGCGGCGCGTCGTGTCGGCCGAGCAGGTCAGGATTGACGTCGAGGCCGCGAAGCGCGAATACGCCGAGCGCGTCGAGACGCTCTACACCACGAACCTGACGCCGACCAACGGCCGCATGATCGTGATCGCGGTCGATCAGTTGAACATTCGCCCTGGGGCGGTTCGTCCGCTGCTCGCCACCGCCGCCAAGTTTCTCGAGTCGCTGAGTCCCGCCGATCGCGTGGCGTTCGTCGCCTACCCGGAGCCCGGCGTCTTCATCGATTTCACCAACGATCGCCTGAAGCTCAAACAGGCGATGGAGCGGGTCGTCGGCACGCAGGCGACCTTCAACGGCAAGTTCAACATCGGCCTCTACGAGGCCGTCTCGATCAACGACCGGCACGACGACCGGATCTACCAGATGGTGATCCAGCGCGAGTGCCGCCGCCTGGTGGGCTTCGCGCTGGAGCAGTGCGAGCGCGACGTGATCGTCGAGACGGAGATGATGGTCTCCAGCGTGCGGCAGGACACGAACCAGTCGCTGCGCGGACTCTTCCAGCTGCTGCAGTACCTCGCGCTCATCGAGGGCCAGAAGACGCTCATCCTGATGTCCGAAGGCATGATCCTCGACAGCCAGTCTGACCTCGATCTCGTGATCAGGGCGGCGGCCGTCGGACGCGTCTCGGTCAACGTGCTGCTGATGGACGTGCCGCGCGGCGACGTCATGCTCCAGCAGATGCCGCCGACCGCCTCCGAAGATCGCGACATGCAGATGGGCGGGCTCGAGAACCTTGCGGCAGGCGCGCGCGGCGCCCTCTATAACGTCATCGGTAGCGGCGAGAACATCTTCGAGCGGCTCTCCTCGGAGATGTCGGCGTACTACATCCTCGCGGTCGAGCAGATCCCCGGCGATCGCGACGACCGCAATCACCGTATCGACGTCGAAGTGCGCCGCCGCGGCGTGACGATCCGCTCGCGTCGCGCGTTCGTCCTCTCATCGCCGAACAAGGTGCGCAAGCCTGAGGAGGCGCTTGGCGACATCATGCGCTCACCGTTCGGCGTCGCCGAGCTGCCGCTGCGCGTTGCGACGTTCTCGCGCCACGACGGCGCCAGCGGCAAGGTG
Source organism: Candidatus Sulfopaludibacter sp. SbA3 (assembly GCA_945876205.1). Taxonomy (GTDB): domain Bacteria; phylum Acidobacteriota; class Vicinamibacteria; order Vicinamibacterales; family UBA2999; genus CANNDT01. The sequence goes on along the minus strand of CAMCNL010000107.1, from coordinate 3,552 downwards.
CGCGTGCTGATTGCCGCCGACGTGGGGCAGCCTGGCGTCGTCGATCAGGACTTCTCGATCGGATACGTGCTGATCGACCGGGACGGCAAGGTCGTGGCCGGCAACACCGAGAAGCGAACGTTGTCGGCGCCTGACGGCCAGGCGACCACGGCGCCCGCCTACCTTGGCGAGCTCGTCGTCGAGGCGGGCACCTACTCGCTGCGGTTCGGCGCCGTTGACTCCGCCGGACGCCGCGGCGGCGTGGTGCGCGATGTGAGCGCGTGGAAATTCACCGGCGAGGAATTTGCGCTGGGCGATCTGCTGATTGGGGATTTCCCGACCACCGGTGAACCGACGGTGCGTCCGGGCGTCGAGCCGCGCGTTCGCGAATCGCTGGCCGCCTACTTCGAGCTCTATTCCACGTCCTCCGGCACGTTCGACACCACCAAGGTCAACATCGAGATCGCCGACGAGCAGGACGGCCCCGCGTTGACCTCCGGCCCGGCGCGGATCGTCGCAAGCGCCGACCCGGCATCGCGCACCGCGCAGGCGATCGTCTCGGCGATCGTCCTGCCGCCGGGACGATATTTCGCGCGCGCACGCATCGAGCGCGACGGCAAGGTGGCGGGTGTGCTGCTGCGTCCGTTCATCCTTGACGCGCCGCCGGCCAACGCGCCGATGCCGGTCTTTGCGCTCTCCTCGCTCCCCCAGTTCAATCCGTCATCGGTCATGGCCAAGGACGTCCTCACCGCCATGCTCGACACGGCGGACAAGGGTGCGCCCGCGCTCAAGGGCGCGATGACCGAAGCGAGGGGAGGGCGCTACGCGACTGCGGCGCTCGAAGCGCTGACCGCGGGGGATCAGACACTCGCCGCCTTCTTCAAAGGGTTGGACTGGTACTCAAAGGGTCAGATCGGCCAGGCTGCGACGCAGTTGCAGCTTGCCGCTGGACCACGCCGCGAATTCTTTCCAGCGGCGTTCTATCTCGGGGCTGCGTTCGCCGCCGGCGGAAAGGATCGCGAAGCTGCCGGAGTGTGGCAACTGGCGATCGGCAACCAGCCGCGTCCGCGGCTCGCATACGTCCTGTTCGCCGACGCACGACTGCGCGATGGTCAGCCCACGTCGGTGATCGACGTGCTGAAGCCGATGTATGAGACGACGCCGGCCGACGATGAGATTGCCATGCGCCTGGCGTCGGCCATGCTCATGACCGGCCGGTACGTCGAAGCGCGGCCCGTGCTCGACACTTTCCTGGCCAAGCATCCCACCGATCAGGCCGCGCTCTTCGCCGCCGTCTTCGCGCAGTACCAGGCGACGACGCGCGAACACCTGGCGCTGACCGCCGCCGACCGGACCAAGCTCATGCGCTACGTCAGAGCGTACCAGGGACCGCAACAGGCGCTCCTGACGAAATACCTGAACGTGATGACGTCGCGCTGAAGCGCCGCCGGTAGTACGCCGTCCAGATGATCGTCGCCGGCGTGCCGATGATCGACGGCGAGAGCCACGCCACCATCGGCCACATTCCCATGTTGCTGGCGTTGACCACCAGGAATGCCGTCGTCGCCGCGATGCATCCGCCCAGCATGGCGCCCATGTGCTCGAACCACCAGTGCATCCGCGTGGTCGGGATCCGCAGCCAGTAGCGCAGCGCGCCGCCGCCGCCGAGCAATCCAATCACCGAGAACGCCATGAACAGGACCTGGCCGCGCCAGATGCCGTAGGCGCCGAGGGCGAGGCTGAAGAGCGCCGTCAGGGCCGGGAGCCCCGTGTCCCACCAGTGCAGGTGAGGGGTCGTGCGTTGCTTGAATTGCAGCACCCTCACGCCCGTCGACACCGCGTTCGCGGTGAGGAAGGCGACTGCCAGCAGGAAGAACCCGGCGTCACGCGCCGCGGGTCGCGGGTCGAAGAACAGCCGCGCGCCGCTCAGCAGCAGCGCGGTCGCCGAGACGATCGCCATCGCGCCCACGAACACCCAGCCGGCGCGGCGATGAAGACGGCCGCCCTTTATGGCCACGATCGGAATCAACATCGAGGCGAGCGCCACCGATCCGGCGGCGATGTGTAAGAAGAGAAGTGGCTTGATCATGCAGCGATTGTGCGCGCCGCGCGCGACCCGCGCATGTGCCACACGTCACCCTGCCGAACCATGACTTCCGGCACCCTCCGTTCGCCGTCCCAACTCATACAATGACGGGGATGCGTGCCCACCTCTGGCTCCAGATAGCCGGGTTCGTCACCTGGCTCGTCAGCGGCATTCCGATGCTGACCAGCGTGGCTCGCGGCACCGTGCCGGCACCGGTTGCGCTGGCGTGGGCGTGCGGCTACGTCGCGTTTGGCGTGGCGTTTGGGATCTCAGGCCGGGTGCATGGCCGCGGCGGTCTGGGAGGGCGCCGCGCCCTGCTTGCCATCCAGGCCGCATCCGGCCTTGTCATGGTGCACACGGCGACGGACGGACTGGCTGCGGGGACGCTCGTCGTCGTGGCGGCGCAACTGCTCGACGCATTCAGCACCAGGGGCGCCGTCGCGTGGATCGTCATTCAGACGGCGCTGCTGATGGCGTCCTTCTGGACGAAGTTCGGCGTCGTGCCGGCAATCACCATCGGCGGCGCCTTCGCCGGGTTCGAGACGTTCGCGCTGGCCACGGCGTCCCTGGCCCACAGCGAGCGCGCGGCCCGCGAGGATCTGTCCCGCGCCAACGCGGAGCTCGTCGCCACACGGTCGCTGCTGGCAGAGGACAGCCGTGTCGCCGAACGGCTGCGCATCTCGCGCGACCTGCACGACGCAATCGGCCATCACCTGACCGCGCTCAGCCTGCAACTGGAAGTGGCCTCGCGGCTGACCTCGGGCCAGGCGGCCTCGCACGTCGAGCAGGCGCATGCCGTGACGCGGCTGCTGCTCTCCGACGTCCGCGACGTCGTCAGCCGTCTTCGCGAGACCAGCAGGATGAATCTTGCTGAGGCGATCCGCACGCTTGCCGCCAGCGCCGGCTCGCTCGAGATTCACCTCGACGTGCCCGACCCGCTCGAGCTCGACGACCCCGCGCAGGCGCATGCGCTGCTGCGCTGCGTGCAGGAGATCATCACGAACGCGGCGCGACACGGCGGCGCGCGGAATCTCTGGGTCCGCATCGAGCGGCGCGACGAGGGCATCGATCTGCATGCGCGCGACGACGGCCAGGGGACAACCGATCTCAAGTGGGGCAACGGCCTCTCGGGGATGCGTGAGCGTTTCGAAGAGCATGCGGGCCGAGTCGAGTTCACCCCGGGCGCGGGCCGCGGTTTCGAGATCCACGGATTCATACCCACGGCCGAGACCGCCTCGTGATCCGGATCGTCCTCGTGGACGACCAGACGCTGGTGCGTCAGGGGATACGCTCGCTGCTCGAGTTATCCGGCGATATCGAGATCGTGGCCGAGGCGTCGGATGGTGAGGAAGGTCTCGTCGTCATCCGCCGCGAGCGGCCCGACGTCGTGCTGCTCGACGTGCGGATGCCCAGGAAGGGCGGCATCGACGTGCTGCGCGCGCTGCAAGCGGACGGCGGTGCACCGCCGGCGATCCTGCTGACAACGT
>CAMCNL010000106.1 GCA_945876205.1 Candidatus Sulfopaludibacter sp. SbA3 | reverse complement strand
CGGTCGGCGTAGACGCAGTAGGGGCCGCGGCAGTAGGCGACGTACTCCTTGTCCTTCGGAAGCTGGCGCAGGCGGCGCTGGAGGTCGTCGACCGGCACCGAGATAGCGCCGGCGATGTGTCCCGCGGCGTATTCGCTGGCGGGGCGCGTGTCGAGGACCACGACTTCGCGGGCGCGAATGCGGCGCAGCAGGTCGTCCATCGCCACAGGCTCCGCGGCCGTGGAGCGATCGCCGAAATGGTCGCGGACGAGCCGGTCCAGGTCCGCGAGCCGGTGTTCAGCCAGCGTGCGGATGGCGCGGCAGACGTCGTACACGGCCGGGTCGGCGAGGCGGTAGTGGACGAAGAGGCCCTGCTTGCGGCTCTCGACCAGCGCGGCCTGCCGCAGGGCCTGGAGATGCTGAGACGTATTGGCGATCGACGATTCCATTTCGCCAGCCAGAGACTCGACCGTCCGCTCCCCCTGGGCCAGGAGCTCGAGGATCTCGAGCCGCACTGGGCTCGCGAGCACCTTCCCGATGCGCGCGAACTGGCCGTACAGCCGGTCCTTGAAGTCGCGATGTGTGTCGGAGGCCATTGATACAGTAATCAATAGATTACTTGAATAGTGTCGTCAAGGGTTTTCTTGCGTCGCCTTTGCCGGCGGTTACCAACGCCACTCCTTCGGTGGCTTCCTTCGCCGCATCGCGCGCCAGCGTCGCCAGCCGGCCGTGCCCTTACGGTCGTAACGGAATCAGGAGGCGGGATTACAGGCGCAGCGCGAGTATAGGCACCGGCCGGCCGTCGTTCGCCCCGCCACCGCTTCGGTCATGCGTGGGTCGTGAACCTCCCGTGAGGTGCACCTCAGCCGCGCTGAAGAGACCGAGTGAGTGCTGCGGATGGAAGGCGCTTCGACCCTCTTCCTGCGTGAAGGGGTTGGCCGCCAGACGCGCTACGCACGCGCTGCTCCCGTCCGATATCGCCATCGACATCGGATGGGCGATGGAGTCGTCACCGAGGTGCCCTGCCGTGGTCATCCGTGAATCACACCGACTGGCGCAGATCGCCTGTGCGACCGGCCAGCCGGAGAGCGTCAGGACGAGCAGGAGGGTAGTGACGTGAGTCATCGCCGTTGATGGAAAAAACACGCAACGGCGATGCCAGCCCAGTCGTCGGAAACCGGGCGATTCTGCGGGGACGCTCGAATGGACGAGCGACCAGGCGCGAACTTATCCGGGCGGAGCGCGGGAAAGTTCGACTGGACGTCAGCCGCGAAGGGTCCGAACGATCCGAACGATCTAGTACGTCGGCGGCGGCGGTGGATCCTGCACTTCGAAGTCGGTTGGCGATCCCGATTCGTCGAACATCCTCGCGATGTCGTAGAACCCCGCAGTCTGGACGACGATCTTTACGTCCTTGTCCGTAAGATTCTGAAAGTACCAGCCGTGGATGCCCGCGTACGGCGCGGTGTAGGTACCCTTCTTGGTCGTGGCTTGTCCAGACTCGAAGCTGTCTGAGGCAGCCGCGCCGCCCTGATCGGGCTCAGTGTGCATGTCGAAGTTGACCGGGAGCGTCGACGTCCAGGAATAGATCATCGTGCCGCCCTTGTCGAGGTGGTACTTGTACTCGACCGATCCCATGGGAAGGAGCGAGAACTCGATCGCGTCCACTTTGTACGGCTTCGGCTGCACGGCGATGGGACCGCCCGCCGCGGCGGCGACCGTCGCCAGCGGCGTCGCGGTAGGCGCATTCATGTTCAGCAGGCCTGTCGCCTTGCCGGCGCCGAGCGGGTCGATGCCGTACTCCGCCGGCAACACCGCCGTCATCAGGACGAAGATGGCGACGGCGAGGGCGATGGCCGTCGCTCTCATCAGCGAACGCGCCGATGCGACAACCACCGGGAGTTGGGGCGAAGTGGTGTCGCTCATTGGACGAAGTACCCGGTGAGCTGGTATCCCATCAGGATGAAGCCGCCGGCCATCAGCGCGGTGTTGGTCGCAAATGCGTGCGACAGGAAGCCGCGGTGCCTGCGCCAGTAGGTCAGCGCGATCAGGATCGCGGTCAGCGCCAGGAACTGGCCGATCTCGACGCCGACGTTGAAGCTGATGATATTGGTCACCAGCCCGTTCGGCGAGAGCGTCAACTCCTGAAGTTTCGTGGCCAGGCCAAATCCGTGGAAGAGGCCGAAGACCATCACCGCCGCGCGGGTGTTGGGGTGGAACCCCAGGCGCTCGAACCCACCCATGTTCTCGAACGCCTTGTAGACGACCGACAGCCCGATGATGGCGTCGATGATGTAGGCGTTCGCGTGGATGCCTCCGAGCACGCCGGCGAGCAGCGTCACGCTATGGCCGATCGTGAACAGGCTGACGTAGAGAAGGACGTCCTTCAGCCGGTAGAGAAAGAAAATGACGCCGACCAGGAACAGCAGGTGGTCGTAGCCCGTGACCATGTGCTTGGCGCCCAGGTACAGGAACGGTCCAATTGCCGGGCCGGTGATCGTCTGGACGAACGCGGCATCACGTTTGGCGACGCCATGAGCCGCGGCAACATCGGGAAAAAATGCCGCGGCGAGAACGACCACTGCGAGAGCCAGCATGAGGGCGGTGCGACGGTGCTGAATCATTCCCATAGGTTATCGAATCCTTTTCAAAAGACGTCCTGAAGAGTACCTGACGTTTTCTTCAGGTACAGGCCCGATCAATCCGCCTATTTCTGGCCGCCTCGGCCAATGGGCGGCACGAGGCGTATCTCGAGCGCCAGCAGATCGTCTTCGCTGTCGCCGTAGGCGTCAACCACGACGGTCTCACCGACCTTGAGCGCGGCTGCGTCGACCTTTTTCCTGTCACGGGAAATCGCCGTCTGCTTGTCGATCCTGATCGACACGATCGTTCCCTCCCTTTTCTTGACGTCAATGGCCGAGCCCGCCTGTTTGCTGATCGTGCCGATGACGCGGAAGTCTTCGTGGGCAGAGAGCGAGAGCGCGCCGCCCAGCACGATCGCGACGATGGCCATGGTCCTGATCGTTCGCATGGTGGTGTCCTCTTGGTTAGTTGCTCGCGGGAATGGCGTCGAGCGCGCGCACTTCGCGGGCCTGCCGGGTCCCGTCGAAATGGAACTCGTGAGCCGACGTATAAAATCCGGCGGTCGTCACCTTCACGGTGATCGTGTCTCCACCGGGATTCTCCCAATACCACCCGTGTATGCCTGAGAAGGGCGCCGTGAAGCTGCCATCCGCCGCGCGCCGCGTGGTCTTTTCGTACGACTGCGCGGCGCTGCTCGGCTGTCCATCAGGGTCGCCATGAAAGTCATGGATGACATCGGCGCTCGCCATCCACGAGAACACCATGCTCGCATCCTTCTCGAGGTGGTACTTGTATTCGACGTATTCGTACGGACCGAGCACGAACTGCCGCGAGTCGATCTTGTACGGCCCCGGATAGAGCGCCGCCGGGCCCTCTTGCACCGGCGTCAACCTCCCGCCGGTCGGCAGTACGGCGGCCGCCTCCGGGGCTGGCGCCGCCATCCCCGACAGGCCAAGCGCTTTGCCGGTCCCCAGCGGATCGATGCCGTACTCCGCCGGCAGCACGGCGGTGACGAGTATGGTTCCCGCGATCAGCAACGCGACGGCGGTGGCGCGGACCAGCGCTCGCGTCGTCGGGACGTGCGGTGTGGCCGTTGACAGGCGATCCATCGCGTTACTGCGTCGCGGCCGGCCGCGGCGCCAGCGCCGTGACCGCGGTCGGGTAGGTTCCGCGAGGACCCTTCGTCCAGTCCGTGACCGTGCCGTCGGCGAAGCGCTGCCGCAGGATCCAGACGACCTCCTTCTTGTCGCGGGGGTTGCGGGCGACGAACGCGGCCTCGATGAACTCGCCTGGCTTGACGTCGGCGTGAATCGTCATCGACGCAATCCGGTCGTCCTTGCGCGTGACCGTGTACGTCCAACCCATCGGTACCTGGACCGTTTCGACGATGACGCCGTCGGGAAACTCGATCTCCGCTCCGGTGGTCGCGACCTTGCCCTCGGTCGGGATCCGGATCGTGTACTTCTCGGTCGCCCCGGCCATCGACGCGCGTGGAGTGATGCTGACGTGCGCGTAGGCCATCGTTGGAAACGCGAGCGCCGCCACGGTGACGGCGGCTCGAAGGATGTTCATGGTCATTGGTTGCTCCTGAGGCTCACGCCTCGGTTGATGGTGCAGGTTTCCCATAGCGCAAGTACAGCGTCGGCACGACCGCCATGTTGAGGAAGGTCGAGGTCACCAAGCCGCACAAAATCACGATCGCCATCGGTGTCTGGATCTCGCTGCCAGACTGTCCGCCTCCAAGAGCCAGCGGAATCAGCGCCAGCCCCGCGGCCATCGCCGTCATGAGAATCGGCACCAGCCGTTCGCGCGCGCCGCGTTCCACGGCCTCGCGGAAGTCGGTCACGCCCTCTTCGTTCATCAGGTGCTGGATGTGCGACACGAGCATGATCCCATTCCGCGTGGCGATGCCGAACAGCGTGATGAAACCGATCATCGTCGCCACATTCAGAATGCCCCCGGAAAGGAACACGCCGACGACGCCTCCGATCAGGGCGAGCGGCAGGTTCACCATGATGAGCAGCGCGTCTCGGGCGCGTCCGAACGCCAGCACCAGCAGCATGAACAAGCCGGCGATCGCCACCGCGCCGAGCGCCAGCAGTCGCTGTGACGCGCTCTGTTCACTTTCGAACTGGCCGCCATACTCCACGCGGTAGCCGACGGGCATCGTCACCGACTCTCCAATCGCCGTCCTGATGTCATCGACGACGCTGCCGAGATCGCGCCCGGCGACGTTGCACGAGATGACGATGCGCCGTTGCACGTTCTCGCGAAGCACCATGTTCGGCCCCTGCTCGCGCCGTACTTCTGCGAGCAGCCGGACGGGCACGACCGCGCCGCCGGGCGTGTCGACCGGCAGATCGGCGATGCGATCGAAATCCGCACTGTTCGCGCCGTCGAACTTGACGGTGAGATCGAATGCGGTGCCGCGGTCGAAGATCCGCCCGACGGTCGCGCCCGCGAAGCTCGTTTCGATGGCTTCCGCGACATCGGCTGGCCGCAGCCCGTAGCGCGCGATCGTCGGGCGATTCAGGATGAAGCGCACGAACGGCACGTCCATCTGCTGCTCGAGCGACAAGTCCGCAACGCCGGGGACGCCAGCCATGGCCTCGCGCACCCTCTCGCCAAGCCGACGCAGCGTGCCGAGGTCGTCGCCGAACACCTTGACGGCGATGTTCGCGCGCGTGCCCGACAGCATGTGGTCGATGCGGTGCGAGATCGGCTGCCCGATCGTGACGTTGGTGCCGGGCAGCGTCGAAAACTGCCGCCGCAGCTCCAGCAGCAGCTGATCGCGCGGCCGATCGGTGTCGCGCAGGCCGACGTCGATTTCCGCCGCCTCGACGCCCTGCACGTGCTCGTCGTATTCCGCTCGGCCAGTCCGGCGGGCGGTCGCGACGACCTCGGGCTGGGACAGCAGGATCTGCTCGACGCGCTTGCCGATCTCGTCCGACTTGGCGAGCGACGTGCCGGGCAGGGTATTCGCCTGCACGGTCAGGCTGCCTTCGTGAAACTCCGGCAGGAACGCGGTGCCCGCGCGTGTCAGTGCCACGCCGGCTGCGACGAGCAACACCAGCGCGCCCGCGACGACCGTATGCGGGTGGTTGAGGATGCCTGGCAGTACGCCGGAGAAGCGCTTCTTGAGGACGCGCGTCAGCCAGCCATCATGACCGCGTTGAATCGATGGAGCATTCGGCAGGAAGGCATAGCAGAGCGCCGGCGTCACGAAGATCGCGACCGCCAGCGATGCCAGCAGGGCGACGATATACGCGAACGCCAGTGGCGTCAGCAGGCGTCCTTCGATGCCGGCCAGGCCGAACACCGGGAGGAACACGAGCACGATGATGATCGTGGCAAACACGATCGAGGAGCGAATCTCGAGCGTGGCGTCTCGCACGACCGCCGCCGCCGGCAGCCGCTCGGCCTCCGGTCGCCCATGGTTTTCCCGCAGGCGGCGGACGACGTTCTCGACATCGATGATCGCATCGTCTACGAGGGCGCCGATGGCAATCGCCATCCCGCCAAGCGTCATCGTGTTGATGCTGGCGTCAAAGAAGCGCAGCGCGAGGACGGCGGCCGCCAGCGAGAGCGGCATCGCGGTCAATGTGATTGCCGCGGCACGCAGGTTGGCGAGGAACAGCAGGACGATGACGATGACGAGGATGCCGCCGTCGCGAAGCGCCTTGATGACGTTGTCGACCGCGACCTCGATGAAGTCGGACTGGCGGAAGATCCGCCGGTCGATCGTCATCCCTGCGGGGAGCTCTGCCTGAAGGGTATCGAGGGCGCGGTCGAGCCGCGCGGTGACTTCGATGGTGTTGGCCCCGGGCTGCTTCTGCACCCCGACAATCACGGCGGGCTTGCCGCTTCGCGATCCCTCGCCGCGCTTGAACGCGGCGCCCTCGCGGACGTCGGCGACATCCCGCACCATCACCGAGCGATCGCCCCGAAGCGCGACGAGCGTGTCGCCGATTTCATCCGCCGTATGCACACGGCCGATGGCCTCGAGGACGTATTCCTGAGCCCCCTCCGTGTAGATGCCGGCGGACGTGTTCTGGCTGGCGCCCCTGACCGCATCGAGCAATTCGGTGAGCGAGACGCTGTTGGCGCGCAAGGCGTCGGGGTGCGCCACCACCTGGAACTGCCGTTCCGCTCCGCCGATCGGCGTCACCTGCGACACGCCAGGCACCGCCAGCAGGCGCCGCCGCACCGTGGTGTCGGCGATCGTCCGCAGCGTCAGCGGGTCATCGCGCTCCGACGAGATCGCGAAGAACAGGATCTCCCCCATGATCGACGAAATGGGCGCCAGGATTGGGCGTTCCACCTGCGGCGGCAGGTTGCCGGCGACGAGCGCGAGCTTCTCGGCGACGAGCTGCCTGGCGAGGAAGATATCGGTTCCCCAGTCGAACTCGACCCACACCACGGCGATGCCCACCGCCGTGGCGGAACGAACGCGCCGCACGTCGGACGCACCGTTGATCGCGCTTTCAATCGGGAACGTGACGAGCGACTCCATCTCCTCGGGCGCCATGCCCTGGCCCTCGGCGAGGATGGTGACCGTGGGCGCCGTCAGATCGGGAAAGACGTCGACCGGCATCTGGCGCGCCGTCCAGGCCCCCGCCGCGAAGAGCACGAGCGAGAGTCCAATGACGAGCCAGTAGTGCTCGATCGACCATTGAATGATGCGTTTCATGACGGCCTCTAGTGAACGTGACCTTCGGCCGCCAGCCCCTTGGCCGCGGACGCGAGCTGCACTTCGTACGCGCCGCGTGTCACCACGCGGTCCCCGGCGGCGACGCCGCTCTTGATGCCCACCAGGTCGCCGTCACGCCCCGCAATCTCGACGAAGCGGCGTGCGAAGCTCTCGCCGCTTGCGTGCACGAAGACGTACGGACGTCCCGATTCCATCAGAACGGCTTCTTTCGGGACGGTCGGCACGCGGATCTGCTCGCGTGTGTACAACACGGCGGTTCCTGTCTGGCCGAGCAGGAGCTGACCGCCCGGATTGTCGACTTCGAACTGGACGGTGAGCGCACGCGTCTCCGGGCTGATGACGCCGGAATCATGCATGTGGTGCGGCTTCAGTGGAATCGGGTCTGCGCGACCGGGGATCTCGAGCGCGATCGCATCGATGTTGCGCGTGACTCCCACGTCAGCCGCCGGCACCATCGCCTGCAGCTCCACTTCATCGATCTTGACGATCTTGAAGAGCGGCGCTCCCTCGTCGTACGACGCGCCGAGCGTGGCCATGACCTCAGACACTTTTCCGGATATCGGCGCCAGCAACGCGAATGCGTTTCCCGATGCCGCGCCTCCCCCGGTACGTAACGTCTGATCGCGTTGCGCCAGGCGCGCCTCCGCGGCGCGCAACTGCGCCTCGGCGACGGTGACGCCGCGGCGTGCCTCCTCGACCCGCCGGGCTGGGACAGCGCGGTCCGCCAGGAGCCGCTCGGCGCGCGTCTGTTCGGCGCGGGCGGCCTCTGCCGCGCCCTGTGCCTCCGCGACTGCCGCGGCAAGCGTCGCGCGATCGTCGCCGACGGTCAGTCTCGGCTCCAGCCGGCCGAGCGCCTGCCCGGCGCGAACCATGGCGCCAATCGGCACCAGCGTGCTCGCGGCGAATCGCCCCGCGGCGGGGGCCGACACGATCGCCTCACCACCGGTCACCGGTTGAATCGCGGCGGGCACGCGAACAGACCGTCGAAGGTCGCCGTCGCGCACGAGCACCGTGGCGAACGGATTGGTCCACTGCTGCTCCTTCAGGTACGCGATTGCCGTCGCGTCACCTTCGGGCTGCTTCTCCGCGTCGGCGATGCCCGCCGCTTCGTCGGGAAACACCACCGTCGTGCCGAGATCGTGGCGGTCTTCCAGGCCGGGCGCGCGCACCAGCAGCGCCCATGTGTACCGTCCGGCCGGCGGAAGCGTGCCTTCGACGCGAAACGCACCCGGTCGCAGCGGATCGGAGCCCGGCAGCGTGACCGACGCCCCGCCGGCTTCAGGTGTCATCTCGATGCTCGGACGACCTGCATTGAGGGCGGTGAAATCGGCGAGCTTGGTGAGGTGGACGGCAAACCGCACCGTCTGCCCGGCGACGAGCGGCGGATGTTCCATGAACAATTCGCTCTTGTCCGTCCAGCTCGTCACGTCGAGCGTCGGTACCTCCGCCGGCGGCTGCTCGGCCGGCCTCGCGCAGCCCCACGCCAGACCCATTGCGAGACAACACGCCAGGACCGGCGTTTTCGGTACCCGAAGCCACGGAGGCACGCCGTGTCTCTGTGTCTCCGTGGCCCGTGCTGTTGAAGAATGTCGAACCTTCATTTACGGAATCTCCCATCCACTGGCGTACTCCAGCTCGATTTCCGCCTGTCGGGCTGCGGCGTCGAGCGCCGCCAGCCGGACGCGCGCCGACGCCGACGTGCGGTAGGCGTCGAGCAATTCGAGGATCGTCCGATCCCCGGCGTCGTAACTGACCTGAGCAATGCGCTCCACCTCGCTGGCGGTGGGCAGCGCGGCGGCGCGGTATCGCTCCGCGGTGTTCCTGCGGTCGAGGGCGGCCGCGCGCCACGCGCCGATATCGGCTCTCAGCGTGACCGCCAGCGCGTCGAGCCGTGCCTGCGCATGCGCGGCGCGTGCCTGGGCGAGCGCACGCTCGGGACGTCCACGATCGAACAGGGGCAGCACGGCCTGCACGCTGATCACGCTGCCGACGTCCCCGCCCGCCGCGCTCGACGATTTCGTGCCGGCGAGGAGCTCGGGCTCGGGAATACGCCGGCGGTCCGCCGCGCGAAGCGCGAACCGAGCGGACTCGAGCTCCTGCCGGAGCGCGAGGACTTCGCCGCGCGTGCGGATCGCTTCCTCGACCAGCAGGTCAACCGGCGGCAAATCGCGAACCGGCACGACCGCCTCAGCGGCGACCAGCGTCGAGGGGTCGACGCCTGGCGGGAAGAATCCCGCGAGCGTCGCCTGCGCACGCGCGCGATCGCTTGCGGCGGTTTGGCGATCCGCGTCGACATCGATCACCTCACGTTCGGATCGCAGCCGATCGAAGCCGGCGGCGTCTCCGGCCGCCTCGCGTTTTTCGAGGATGGCGGTCAATTGCTGGAGTCGCTCCCCCGATCGCGCGAGCTCGCGCTCGCGCGTCTGCGCGGTGACCAGATCCGCATACGCCAATCGCAGATCCGCGCGTGTGCGCCGGATCGCTTCGTCCGCGCGATTGACCGACGCTTCGACCAGCGCCGATGCGGAGTCGCGCTCGAGCCGGCGCCGTCCAGTCACGGGGAGCGGCTGCAGCACGGTAAACAGGGTTTCCGACACGCCTGCCACCGCCTCGCGGTCAAGATTGATTCGGGGATTCGGCCACCGTGCCACGCTCAGCACTTCGGCGCGGGCGAGGTCGATGCCCGAGCGAATGGCCCTGACGCGTGGGCTATCCGCGGAGAGCCGGGCCAGCGCCTCGGATTCCGTGATCGATACCGTTTGGGCGCCCACGCCCGCCGGCAGCGCGAAGGCCGCGGCGAGGATGGCGCGCACGAGACGCGCACGCATACAGCAACCTCTATGGGAAAACGAAAAAAGACGGACGACGGCTGAACCGTCTACTAGGACAGGAAGAGGGGCGGAGCGCGGGGGGCGAGCGAGTGAGAGAGTGGGGGGTCGTGCCCGTGGACGACGACAACCGAGGAATGGAGTGGTTGTTCGGCTGGCTTCGGCAGCTCGAAGACCGACAGGGCCATTTCGCCGGCCGGAGTGGCCGGGGCGCTGACGGCGACAAAGAGCAGCAGGTAGACCGCCTGATCGCCGTCGTCATCGTCGTCGACGACCGGACCAGGTGAATGCGGATGGTGGCTGGCGTGCGTGGCGAAATGACTGTGAACCGCGTCAGCCGCGTGGTGTCCGCTGGCGTGATCGTCCGGATGCGCGTGCACGAACGGCAGCGTCACGGCCGACACCTGGACGGCGATGGAGAGCCCGACCGCGATGGCCTTGCGGATCACTACGCCCATTCTTTCCGGTCCATCCGATGCCGTCAAGGACGCAGCCGGCCGCCCATCAGGTCGTCTCCAGCATCTGACGTGTAGGATACCCAGGTGATGCGAACCGTGAACTGGCTCTTTATCGTCAGCGTCGCGCTGTTTATCAGCGGGATCGGCTTTGTGATCGCGTCGGCGCGCACCGCGCGGTCGGCCGCGCCTGCTGCCGAGGTGGCCGTCGTGACAATCCCGGTGGCAAGCGTCAAGCAAATCATGGGCGCCATCACCGGTCCGGCCGCCAACGTGATCTACGGCGCCGTCTCGACGTCGGTGACGGCGGCAGGCATCAAGGAAGTCGCTCCCCAGACCGACGAGGAGTGGGCGGTGGTCGGCAACAACGCCGCCGCGCTAGCCGAGTCGGCGAACATGATGATGACCGACGGGCGCGCCATCGACAACGGCGACTGGATGAAATTCTCTCAACAGCTCCTCGACACGTCGAAAGAGGCGATCAAGGCCGTCGACGCCAAAAGCGCGATCGGTATTCTCGACGCCGGCGGACCGATCAACGAGACGTGTGACAACTGCCATGAAAAGTATCAGCGCCAATAAGCGAACGCTGCTGCGGGCGGCGGTGACGCTGCTGCTGCTCGGCGCATGTTCCGTGGGCCTGAACGCTCACGGCGTATCGGGCAAGGATGCCGTGTTTCTGCAAGGTCTCCAGGGCCGGGCGATCGGCCCGATGTTGTACCTGGGAGCCAAGCATATGGTCACCGGATACGACCACCTCCTGTTCCTCGTCGGCGTCATCTTCTTCCTCTACAAGCTCAAGGACGTCCTCCTCTACGTCAGCCTGTTCACCATCGGGCACAGCGTGACGCTGCTCGCCGGCGTCCTCGGTGGTGTTCACGCCAATCCGTACATCATCGACGCGATCATCGGTTTTTCGGTGGTCTACAAGGCGTTCGAGAACATGGACGGGTTCAGGCGCTTCTTCGGTTTCCAGCCGAACACTCGCGTGGCGGTGCTGATCTTCGGCCTCTTCCACGGCTTCGGCCTCGCTACCAAGCTCCAGGACTTCGCGTTGTCGCCGAACGGGCTCGTCGCCAACATCGTCAGCTTCAACGTCGGAGTGGAGATCGGCCAGGGCCTGGCGCTCACGGCGATCCTCATCGTCCTCAGCTACTGGCGGACGCGGAGCGGTTTCTTTCGTCACGCGTTCGCGACCAATGCGGTGGTCATGGCGTGCGGCTTCCTGCTGGTCGGCTACCAGCTCTCGGCATATTTCCTGGCGGTGTGACGCATGACGACAGAGACTCCGAACGTAACCGAAGCGAGGCAGCGGATCGCCGTGGCGGCTGGCGCGGCGCTTCTGGCTGCCGGACTGGTTCTCGTGATGTTCGTGATGCCCGCCGAATTCGCGGTGGATCCGCTCGGCGTCGGTGCGAAATCAGGGCTAATGCCGCTTGGCGTCACGGGGCAGCAGGTGGACGCTCTCGAGTCGAGCAAGGGCGCCGGGGCGGCGGTGGGACAGGCGATCATCGTGGCGCAGGAGAAGCCGTTTCAGCAGGAGACCGTCGACTTCAAGCTCGCGCCGGGTGAAGGGATGGAATACAAGTACCGCCTCGACAAGGGGGAGGCGCTGCTATATTCGTGGATGTCGACGGCTCCGGTCGATTACGAGCTGCACGCAGAACCGGACGGCGCGCCGCGTGGCTACGCGCAAAGCTACGAGAAGATTCCGCAGCGTAGCGGGGCGTCAGGAACGTTGGCCGCCCCGTTCGCGGGGATCCACGGCTGGTACTGGGAAAACAAGACCGGCCAGGAGGTCACCGTCACGTTGACGGCGTCTGGCTTCTACAACATGTCCCACGAATTCCGCGGCAACGCCCCCACGAAAAACAAGGTGTTCCAGTAGACACTCCAATCGGGAAGATCGTTAGTGCGCCGCGGCGGGCGGCTTTCCCAGCAGGTCGACCGCGGCGCGGACGCCTGTCGCCAGTGTGGCCGCCGGGCCCTTCCCCCAGTAGTGCAGGAAGATC
>CAMCNL010000105.1 GCA_945876205.1 Candidatus Sulfopaludibacter sp. SbA3 | reverse complement strand
TCGGCTGGGTGGGCTACGCGCGACTGGTCCGCGGGCAAGTGCTGCGCTCGCGTGAGCTCGAGTTCGTGCAGGCGGCCAAGGCGCTGGGGGCGACCACGCCGCGGATCCTCGCGCGCCATGTGATTCCGACGACGCTGCCCGCCGTCACGGTGCAGGCCACGCTGGGCATGGGCGGCGCGATCCTCGCGGAGGCGGCGCTCAGTTTTCTCGGTCTGGGCGTGCAGCCGCCGACGCCAAGCTGGGGCACGATGCTCAGCTACGGGCGAGGGCATCTGCTCGACGCGCCGCACCTGACCATCTTTCCGGGCATCGCGATTGCGGTGCTCGTGCTCGGGTTCAACTTCCTGGGAGATGGATTGCGGGATCGGCTCGATCCGATGACCCGCGACAGGCGGGCCTGACCCTCAGGTCGGCCCGATTCGGCGCTGCAGCCGCAACAGCGCCTCGTTCTCGGGTTCGAGCGCCAGTGCCTTGGCAACCGTGGCGCGGGCGGCGGCGAGCTCGCCAAGCCGCCGGTGCGCGTCGGCGAGGAGGGCGAGCGTCGGCGCATCGGGAGTGTCGATGAGCGCGACGTATCGGCGCAGCGCGTCCCGGGCAGGCGCGACATGGCCAAGGCGATCGGCTGCCGCCGCGAGGTAGCGGAAGGCGAGCGGTTCAACCGGCATCCGCGTGGTTGCTTCCTGGAGCGTCCGCTCGGCTCCGCCAATCTCTCCAGATAGATAGAGCGCGCGGCCGTACAAAGCGAGGGCTTCGCTCGACGCGGTTGCCCGGCCCGCCGTGGGCTGCAGTGCGCCAATCGCCTTGCTCAAGGCCACGCGATCGTCTCGCGTCTCCGCGGCTTCAAGCCACACACGCCCAAGCGCGGTATAGACCACCGGTTCTTCTGGAAAACGTTCGGCCGCGCGGCCAAGCGTGAGGATGGCGGCATCAGTGCGGCCCAGGCGCGCGTACGCAAGCCCAACGCTGACGAGCCGCTCGGCACGTGCGGGCTCGAGCGCCGCCAGCGCTTCGAGCTGCTCGATGGCGTCGCGGCTGCGTCCTCGCTGGGTGTAGATGTCGGCCATCTCCTCGCGCGCCGCGGCGAACGTCGGATTGATCTCGATCGCGCGGGTCAACGAACGAAGCGCATCCGCGTCGCGCTTGCGCTCGAGCAGGCACATGCCGAGCAGGTAATGCGCCTCGACGAATCGATCGTCGAAGGCGACCGCCTGGCGGAGCGGTTCGATCGCCAGCGCGGCCTGGCCGTTGCGGTAGTAGGTGAGCGCCAGCTTGTAGAGGACGCGTGGCGCGCGGTCGTCGAGGGCGATGAATCGGCGGTATTGCTCGATGGCGTTCTCGTACCGCCCCATCGCGACGTTGACGTCGCCGAGGAGCTCGACCGGGCGGGGCGCGCCGGGATCCAGCGTCGCGGCCTGGCGGAGGTCGCGCAGCGCCGCCGTCAGCTCGCTGCGGCGGCGGTAGGTATCGCCGCGCTTGAGATACGCGAGCATGGAGTCGGGCTTGAGCGCGAGCGCGCCGCTGAACGCTTCGATCGCGACAAACGTCTGGTCCTGAACGACGGCGGCATCCCCGGCGGCGATCAGGCGCTGGAATTCGCGGTCCTGGCGGACGGAATACCAGGCGACCAGGATGCCGACGACGAGGGCGGCGACGCCCACGGATACGACGACCAGGCGTTTCATGGATGACGCGATTCTACCAAGGAACATCGGGGCCACTTCGGGGTCTAAAAGCCTACAGAGCCAGTGTTGTCGTTGATGCTAAACTCCATGCTTACACCGTTCCGTGGAGATTTCGTGAAGAACGCTGGCGCCATCAGCTGGTCAGACGTCGATTCCGGGGAAGCTGCGCTCATCGCGCGGTGCGCCGCCGGCGACGAAGCGGCCTGCGCGGAGCTGGTCGCCACCCACCAACGGATGGTCTACAGCCTCGCCCTCAACCTGCTGGGCGATCGCGACGAGGCCCTCGACATCTCCCAGGAAGTGTTCCTCCGCGTCTTCCGCACCCTCTCGGGATTCCGCGGCCAGTCGGCCCTTCGCACCTGGATCTACCGGATCGTGATCAACCAGGTTCGCAACCGGCAGCGCTGGTGGCGCCGGCGCTGTCGCGGCGACGAAGTGTCGCTCGATGAGCACCTGAAGCACTCCGGCGAGCTCGAGGGCAAGCAGGACGTGCTCCCCGATCGGTTGCTCGCCAGCAAGGAGACCGCGACGTATATCTGGCAGGCGCTCGACCGGCTGCCGTTCGATCAGCGCACGGCGCTCATCCTGCGCGAGGTGGACGGCCTTCGCTACGAAGAAATCGCCTTCTCGCTCGACATCGCCATCGGCACCGTGAAATCGCGCCTGACGCGCGCGCGACAGGCGCTTCGCGCCGATCTGCTGGGAGTGCGGTCATGACGCCGTACCTCGGTTGCGACACCGCGCGCGCGCTGCTCGACGCGGTCATCGACGACGAATGGGCCATGGCCGACCAGGTCGCGGTGGAGGCGCACCTCCGCTGGTGCCGGACATGTGGCGCGCGCGTCGAAGACATGCGGCTGATTGGCGCGTCGCTCCGCGTTGGCGCGGTGCGGCCACCCCGCGAACCCGAGGAAGCCCGCGCCATGATCGCGGTGCAGGCTGCCGTACTCACGCGAATTGGCGCCGAGCGCGATCAATCGTTTGGGGTGTGGGTGCGTACCGCGTTCGAGGACATGCGCCTCTTCTGGCCGGCGCTTGGGGCCTCGGCTGCCCTGATCGCCTGCCTCTGCACGGCGGTCGGCGTGCTGCACGCAGCCAACGGCGAGAGCGACTCGATGGCCGGCGTGATGGAGTCGACGGCGAATGCCAGCCGCATCAAGACCGGCTGGATTCTCGAGGGCGTGCCCGAAGAGGAAGCCGTCTTCGCGCTGGCCACCATGGTCACCCGCGGACAACGGATTGCGGATTACAGGATGCTCGAGCTCGAGCGGGCCAACGTGCGGCGCCGTGACGGCTCGGCGTTGACGGCCGACGTGGGTGGACTGCTCGACGCCGTGCGGCACTCACGGTTCGCGCCCTCGGAAGCGCCGTCCGATCGCGCCGTGGCTGTCGATATGGTGTGGTTGACCTCGGCGCCCGTCAGCGGTTCGCCGCCGCTGCCGGTGCCGGTGCCTCGGCGCGGGCGCTTGTAACGTTGTTCAGCGAGTCGGTCGCGCGAATCACCACGGCGCGGCTGGCGGCTTCGCCGTCGAGCGGCAGCTCGAACTGCTCGAACCGGGAGTCGGCAATCCCATCCCTCGGATAGATCGCCTGCCACCGATCGCCGTCGAGTGAGTACTCGGCTTTCACCACCGCGGAATCCTCATCCCGCACGTCGAACACAATCACCCTGCGCGGACCGTCGCGACGCACCGCCGTGACGACGATCGTCGGCGGCATGTTGTCGATGTCGAATGTCGTACTTTCCATCGAGCCGGTCAGCGCCGTCGCCGGTGAATTCGACCGGGCGTCAGACGCCACCACCTGGAGGAGATAGCGGCCGTTCGGCACCGAGGTCGTGTCCCACACCAGGATCGGGTCGTTGACCGCGCGCTTCAGCGGGCGCCAGGTGTCATCGCCTTCGCGGCGGTACTGGACGTCGTACGTCAGGTCGTCGCGGTTGTCGTCTTCCGCGCGCCAGACAAAGGTCAGCAGCCCGCGCTGATAGGAGCGCCGGCCGAGGTTCGCCTGGTTGCCGCCCTGCTGGGTCTGGGCCACGGCGCGCTGATCCGGCGTTTCTCCCTCGAAGCCGGCCAGGCCAGGATCGCCAGTGGGGAAGGGACGCTGGAAGACGGTGCCGGGCGGGTGAATCGTGATCGACGTCACGCGCGGACGCGTGTTGCGCGGAAGGTACGCGGCGACGACAGACGTGAGAACGGGCGCCTCGGTTCGCGTGCCGCTCAGCACCGCGCGCCACTGCAGGTACCGCGCCCGTGGACTGCTGATGCCGCTGCCTTCGCGCGCAGGATACGCGGGACTCCAGTCACTCCAGGTCTCATCCGGCGTCCGCGTGTTTCCAGAACGGGTCGAGACCTCGACCTTGGTGCCTGTCGGTACCGTCGCCTGCCATTTGATCGCTCCCCACGTTGCCACGGTCTGCGCGTCGCGGACATCGGAGGTGTAGGTACCCTTGTCGGTGCGCGTCTGCGAGAGGCGAAACACCTTGCCGGGGTTGGAGGTGGCGAAGAGGATGCGGCCGGAGCGGTCGGGAACCAGCGCCGTGATCTGCTGCACGCTGGCGCGCGCGACGAGCATCGGCTGAAGCGGATCGCCGCTCAGACGATAAATCTTGCCTTCATTGCCGGTCGCCACCGTGAGGCTGCCGTCGGTGTCGAACGCGATGTCGTAGGGCGAGTCCTCGCGCAGTTGCCAGACCATGTCCCACGCGCCGTCCGGCATGATCCGGTAGATGGCGCCGGCGCCCGGGCCGGTATTACTCCGCGCGTTTCCCTGAATCGCTGCCGCCGTGGTGGAGACATCCGCCACGATCGAGATGGCGGTGATCTCGGTTGAGACCGAGGCCACGGGCTGGCCTGCGGGCGCCGCCGGCAGGTCGATCGTCGGCGTCGCCGGCGTAGCGCCGGCGCGTGCGCTGACGGCGGCGGCGTAGATCACGCCTTTCGGGTCGACGCGCAGCGTGTGGATCTCGTTGTAGGGGGAGTCGAGCAGCACGAACGGTTTGCCCGCCGCATCGATCTGGAAGACGCGTCCCGGCGACTCGGTGCCTGCGAGCAGGCGGCCGCTGCCATCGAAGGCGAGCGTCATCGCATGGGTGGCTTTGGTCTGGTAGAACGCGGTGCCCCTGCCGTCGGGGGTGATCTTGTAGATGATGCCCTTGTCGCCGGTGCCCGCGAAGATATTGCCCGTCTTGTCGACCGCCAGGCTCCAGATGTACTTGTCGGGCGGGTCGAAGAGGACCGTCCCCTTGCCCGCGGCGTCCACCTTGTAAATCTTGCCGTCGGGCGAGGTGCCGACGTAGAGGCCGCCACCGGGCGCGAGCACCATGGCGTGGACCTCGAGCTCCTCGGCATCGAAGAACACCGAGCCCTTGCCGTCGTTATCGATGCGGTAGACCTGGCCCTCGTTGCCGCTGCCGACGAACGTCGATCCGTCAGGCGCGCTGACGAGCGTCCAGAGAAACGGCGCGCTCGATTCGTAGACCGGCGCCGCCGTCGGACCGAGTGTCAGGCGGCCGTAGTTGTCGATCGACAGGTTCTCGACTTCACCCTGCAGGAATTCGCTTTCGGTCGAGACTTGCCAGAAGGTCGGCAGGGCGGCCTGGACGACCACCGCCGCCGCGGCGCACAGTACGAGCGCCGCGGGTATGACACGCTTCAATCGCATGAGTTAGTCCTGAATGTCGAGTGTGAGCGTGCGCGAACCGGCGACGGCGTACGGGGTGGTGATGTCCCATTCGCCGAGCGTCGCGTTCTGCAGCGCCCTGAAGCTTCCGCCGTTCCGATCAGACTCCATCACCGCGAGAACGGACGGGGGCAGGGCGGCCATCGACTCACCCTTGACGACGGCGCCGCCATCGCGCCCGAGGAGCCGGACGTAGAGGCGGTTGTTCTTTCGTGCGCTGTTGAGCACCTGCATCATCTGCGGCAGGCCGCGGGTCTGCAGCGGCTGAATCTGCAGCTCGCGCGATTCCCACTGCGTCAGCCGGTTGCCGTCCGACACCATGATCGAGAGCTGGGCACCGCGCGCGTTGGCCGGGATGTCGATCGGCAGCGTGCGCGTGATTTCCTCGCCCCGATACGTGCGCAGCAGCATCTTGAGATCAACCTTCGTGCCCGCCTTTGGCCGGGCGCCGTCGATCCACACCCGCTCGATGGTGGCGCTTCGCGGCTCCTCGCTGGCGTCGATGTCGAGCGTCAGGCCTTCGAGCTCGACATCCTCGAATGCGTTGCGCATCAGGAAATTGATTGGCGCCACGACATAGGCTGCCGCCCCGACCGAGCCCTGATCACCGGTGAAGAGGTCCTCGAACGCGATCGTCCCGTACTTCTTGACGCTGGCGCTGCCGCGGACGACGTAGCTTGCCGCGCCGTTCTGGCGCTCGTACGACTGCAGCGTGTTCAGGATGGAGAGATACGCCAGGAGCGGCGTAAACAGCTGGTCGTTGACCATCGCCATCTCGAAGGTCTTCTTCGTGCCGCGCTCCGACGTCAGGTTCAGCTTCACCGGGATGAGCGTGGGGCCCGCGCCGAGCGTGCCCGCGATCGTCGTGGCGCGATCCTGCGACACGGTGCCGATGACTTCGCCGGTGCTCGCGATCTTCGACGAGCTCATCATGCTGGGGAGGATGACGTGGACGTAGGCGCGCGTCATCGGAAACTGCGTCGGCCCGAGCCCGTAGAACGGATGGCCGAACGCGTAGACGCGGTTGCCGTCGACTTCGGTCACCGTGCCGGTCGCGCCCAGCTCCATGTCGCCGGTCATCAGGGACACGCCGACGGGGTCGCCTGGACGCAGGGGATTACTCGCTCCCGACCGGACCGACTGCTGTCCGGCGAGGCCGCCCGCCATCACCGGCATGAAGCCCTGGTCGCGAAACGCCGAGACGATCGGATCCGCGAAGCTCGCATCAAACCCGCCAAGCGTCAGCGGCGTCGCGATCGGCCGCAGCATCGTCCCGATGCCGGCGTTCAGGCCGCCGTCTCCGAGCACCTGCACGTCGTTGGGGCTGTCCGCGAACGGGCGCATCCAGGAGAAGGCCTGGCGCAGCGAGTTGCGCAGCCCATCGTTGGTCAGCGGCAGCTGCAGTTCAGCGCGCGCCACCTGGCGGCGAGGCCCCGCGAATGTCGCCGCCTCGGTCATCTCGCCGATGGGCGTGATGCCGGCGATCGGCTCCTTGGAGAACTGGCCGAGGGAATACGACACGGCGCCGACGAGCCGGCCATCGATATAGACCGGGCTGCCGCTCATGCCGGCGATGACGCCGGTTTCAGCCAGCGGTCCGCCTTCGAGACGCGCCAGGATCAGGTTGCGGCGCGTGCCGATGACGTTCTTCAGGACGCCGAGGATGTGGACCTTGAACTCGTCCAGTCGATCACCCTCGAAGACCGTCTTGCCCACGCCGACCATGCCGACGCGGAGCTCGTCCACCGGGAATGTGCGGCTCTGCGCCGGCAGGCCCGCCGCGAAGAAGAGTAGGAATGCACCAATAACGGCAAAGGCTCGCATATACATAGTGTGGCTCACGGTTGAAGATACGGGTAAACCCATGAAACTGCAAGGCCCTGCGGCCGTTTTAGTTGACAGTCTCGGCGCTGCTGGGTTACTGTGCAGACTCCGTCAGATACGCAGATGTCCAACCGCTTTAGCCCCTTTGCCGCCCCGTTTTCCGCCAGCTATTGGTGGTGGCACGGGACTGCGATTGAAGGGGCGGCGTCCAGCATCTGAGACGAACAGATACAGGAACTCAGCAGTTACCAACGCCCCTTCAGCCACCGGTTGAAGGGGCGTTTTTATTTTCATGAGCACATCACTTCTCTGCGAGACGGTTACGGGCCGGACAACGGCCGAGCTGACCCGGGCACGTAACGCGGCCGACGCCGCTGACCTTGTCGAGCTCCGCCTCGACAGCGTTACTGATTTGGACGTCGCCATGGCCCTCGCTGGCCGGAAGAAGCCGGTCATCGTCACATGCCGCCCGACGTGGGAGGGCGGTCACTTCGACGGCTCCGAGGGCGCGCGCGAGGTCATCCTCCGGAAGGCGCTCGACCTCGGGGCCGAGTATGTCGACGTCGAATTCACGGCCGGCTTCGAGCGGCTGATCGCGGCTCATCCCGACAAGGTCATCGTGTCGTCGCACGACTTCGATGGCGTCCCGGAGGACCTGTCATCGCGCGTCGACGCGATGCGCGAGACGGGCGCGGCGGTGATCAAGGTCGCGATCACACCCGCTCGCCTCACCGATACACTCCCGCTCATCGACATCGCCGAAGAAGGAGACGCCGTCGTCATCGGCATGGGCGAGGCCGGTGTGCCGACCAGGTTGCTCGCGTCCCGGTTCGGATCCCGCTGGACGTATGGCGGCAGGGGCGTGGCGCCGGGCCAGGTGCCCGCGCGGCGGATGCTGCAGCAGTTCCGCTTCCGCGACATCGGCGACGACACCAGTGTCTTCGGCGTCGTCAGCGCCAAGGGAATCCATTCGCTCTCCGCCGTGATGCACAACGCCGCGTTCACTGCCGGTGGCATTGATGCGGTATGCGTCCCGCTGGCCGCCGCCGACTTCGCGGACTTCATCACCTTTGCCGACACGATGAGCATCGTCGACGGCTACCTGGAAGATACCCTCGACCTCGCCGTACTGATCGCCCGGGCCGAGCGCCAGTTCGAGTGGTGGACCGGCGAAGCACCTGCAGCCGGTGTGATGGCCGCGGCCGCCGACAACGAGACAGCGAGCTGACATGCACATAACGACATTCGAGCAATTCAAGGAACTGGCGCAGCGGGGCACGTTCGTCCCCGTCTATAAGGAGATCGTCGCGGATCTGCTGACGCCGGTCTCGGCGTTCCTGAAGATCGCCGAGCACTCCGACTACGCGTTTCTCCTGGAATCGGTTGAAGGCGGCGAGCAGGTCGGGCGTTACTCATTCCTGGGCAAGGATCCGTTTCTGATCCTTCGGTCGCGTGGCGGCAAGACGATCGTCGACCGCGCGGGCGTGACGTCCGAGTCTGACGAGCCGTTCATCCCGATGCTCCGCACGTTGATGGCGAAGTTCAATTCGCCCTTCGTGCCGGGCCTGCCGCGCTTCACCGGCGGCGCCGTCGGTTACCTCGGCTACGACGCGGCCGCCTGGTTTGAGCCGGTGACGCTGCAGGGCGAGGCGCCGGACGAGGACGAAGCCGGCTTCATGCTCTTCGATACGGTGCTGGCGTTCGACCACGTGCGGCATCGCATCCTGATCATCGCGAATGCCCGGATCACGGGCGATGACGATCTCGAGTCGCTCTATCAGTTCGCCCGCGCCAAGATCGAGTTCGTCGAGCGCGAGCTCGACCGGCCGCTCTCGAAGACGGCCCCCGCCGAAGGCGCTCCGCTGACGATCACGTCAAACGTGACGCAGGATGAGTTCGAGCGGAACGTGCGCACGGCCAAGGAATACATCGCGGCCGGCGACGTCTACCAGGTGGTGCTCTCGCAGCGATTCGCGGCGAAGTTCGGCGGCGATGCGTTCACCGCCTATCGCGCCCTGCGCCACGTCAACCCCTCGCCCTACATGTATTTCATCCGGATGGGAGACCGCTCGATTGTCGGCTCCTCGCCGGAGATGCTGGTGCGGGTCGAAGGACGCAAGATCCAGACACATCCGATCGCCGGCACGCGGCCGCGGGGCAAGACCGAGGAAGAAGATCTGCGGATGGCCGATGAGCTCAAGCGCAGCGAGAAGGAGCGCGCCGAGCACGTCATGCTGGTCGATCTCGGCCGTAACGACATCGGGCGCGTCGCGACATACGGGTCGGTGAAAGTGCCAACCTACATGACGCTCGAGCGCTACTCTCACGTCATGCACCTGGTCTCGATTGTCGAGGGGCGCCTGTCGGACGAGCACGACCGGCTCGATGCGCTGGTCGCCTGTTTTCCGGCGGGGACCGTCTCAGGCGCTCCAAAGGTTCGCGCCATGGAGATCATCGCGGAGCTCGAGAACCGCCGGCGCGGCGTCTATGCGGGCGCGGTGGGGTACCTCGACTTCGCCGGCAATCTCGATTTCTGCATCACCATCCGGACGATGGTGATTGAAGGCGGGAATGCCTACGTCCAGGCGGGCGCGGGGATTGTGGCCGACTCGAATCCCGCGGCCGAATACGAAGAGACGCGCGACAAGGCTCGCGCGGTGATCCAGGCGCTCGAACTGGCACAGCGCGGGTTGTAATCCATGGTGCTGGTCATCGACAACTACGACTCGTTTACCTACAACCTGGTGCAGTACCTCGGGGAGCTGGGTGCGGAGATCCGCGTCAAGCGCAACGACGAAATCACGATTGGAGAGATCGAAGCGTTGAAGCCGGCGCGGCTGCTGATCTCGCCCGGTCCCGGGCGTCCAGAGGATGCGGGGATCACGATGGAGGTCATCCGGCGCTTCGGCGCGTCGACCCCCATCCTCGGAGTGTGTCTCGGTCACCAGGCGATTGGGATGGCCTACGGCGGGGTCGTCTGCCGCGCTTCTGCGCCGATGCACGGCAAGACGTCAACGATCGTCCACGACGGCAAGGGCGTGTTCGCGGGGATCACCGAGCCGTTCCAGGCCGGGCGCTACCACTCGTTGATCATCGCGAACGATTCGGTGCCGGCGGACCTTGAAGTCGCCGCCCGTACCAGCGGAGACGGCACCATCATGGCCGTCCGTCACCGGACGCACAACGTCCACGGCGTGCAGTTTCACCCCGAATCGGTGCTGACCGATGAAGGCCGCCGCATTCTGCAAAATTTCTTAGAGCTGTGATGTTCACCCCGCTCCTCGAGAAGCTCGTCCGCCACGAAGACCTCACCGAAGATGAGGCGGCGGCCGCCATGCGCGAGGTGATGGAAGGCCGCGCACCGGCAGCGGCGATCGGCGCGCTTCTCGTCGGCCTGGTGATGAAGGGCGAGCGGCCGGCGGAGATCGTCGGGTTTGCGCGGACGATGCGAGAGCATTCGGTGAAACTGTCGGCTCCAGCGGGCGAGGTGTTTGACACCTGCGGCACCGGCGGCGATCGGTCGGGCACGTTCAACATTTCATCGGCGGCGGCGATCGTAGTCGCCGCGTGCGGCGTCAAGGTCGCAAAGCACGGCAATCGGTCGGTGTCGAGTCAGTGCGGCAGCGCGGACGTCTTCGAGACGCTTGGCGTCAACATCGCGGCGACTCCCGCCGTCGTCGAGCGGACGCTGCACGACGCCGGCATCGCCTTCTTCTTCGCGCCGACCTTTCACCCATCGATGAAGCATGCGGGCCCGGTCCGGAAGGATCTTGGCATTCGCACGGCGTTCAACCTGCTTGGGCCGTTGACGAATCCTGCCGGCGCGAGTCGCCAGATCGTCGGCGTCCCGCGGCCCGAGTTGACCGAGTTGCTGGCCCGGGCGCTGATGCTGCTCGGCTCCGACCGCGCCTGGGTCGTGCACGGCGCCGACGGCATCGACGAAATTTCCAGCACCGGTCACACCAAGGTCTCCGAGTGCCGGGCCGGCGCCGTCCACACGTTCTACGTCCATCCCGCTGACTTCGGCATCACCAAGGCGTTACCCGTCGATTTGAAGGGTGGTAACGCCTCCGCCAACGCCGCGATCGTGAGTGGCGTCCTTGACGGCAGGAAGGGTGCGCCCCGCGATGTCGTGTTGCTCAACGCCGGTGCAGCGCTTTTCGTGGCAGGGAAGGTGAACGACGTGCGCGCTGGAATCGCGCGTGCCGCCGCTGCCATTGATTCGGGTGCCGCGCGCGCGACGCTCGAGAAGATGGTGAGCGTCTCGCAGTCAGGGGCCGTATGAGTACCGGGCCCGACCTGCTGCGGACGATCGTCGCAGCCACGGAGCGCATCACGGCGTCGCGCCGCGAGCGTGAGCCGTTGGCGGCGCTCGAACAGCGAGCGGGGTTGGCGTCGCCTCGGGGTGCTCGTTTCGAGGCCGAACTAGGCCGGGCCGGTCGCATCAACGTTATCGCTGAGTGCAAGCGACGGTCTCCGTCGAAGGGCGTGCTGGCCGCCGACTACGACCCGGTCGCGATCGCCCGCCAGTACGAGCGTGGCGGAGCCGCGGCCATCTCGGTGCTCACCGAGCCCACCTTCTTTGATGGGGCACTCGAGCACCTCACCGCCGTTCGCGCCGTCGTCGACACGCCGATCCTGCGCAAGGACTTCATCGTCGACCAATACCAGTTGTTCGAGGCGCGCGCGGTGGGTGCGGACGCGGTGCTGCTGATCGTCGCTGCGCTCGAGCAGGCCGATCTCGTCCGGTTGCAGGAGAAGGCTCGCGATCTCGGACTCGCCACGCTGGTCGAGGTGCACGACAAGGAGGAGATGACGCGAGCGATCGATAGCGGGGCGCGCGTCATCGGCGTCAACAATCGCAACCTGCGGACGCTCACGGTCGCCGTGGACGCGTCGTTCGAGCTGGCGGCGATGCTGCCCCGCGGCGTCGTCGGCGTCAGCGAGAGCGGACTCAAGTCACGTGCGGATCTGGAACGGCTCGCGGCGGCCGGCTATCGCGCCTTCCTGATCGGCGAGCGGTTCATGACGGATCCCGATCCAGCGGGAGCGATTCGAAGTCTGACCCAGCTCGATGCGGCGCGAGCCTTTACGGCTCGCGAGGCGGACCGTGAAGGTCCGCCCCGCACTGTGTAGTTCTAGCGATGTTCATCAAGATCTGCGGCATTACACGCCTCACCGACGCGCTTCACGCCGTGCAGCAGGGCGCGTCGGCGCTCGGGTTCGTGTTCTGGCCGCATAGCCCCCGGTTCGTCACCCCGGAGCGCGCGCGAGAGATCATCGCCGAGCTGCCCTCGGGCACGACCGCCGTTGGCGTCTTCGTGAACGAACCGGTGGACGGCATACGAGCGGTCGTGGCGCGTGCGGGGATCAACGCCGTCCAACTGCATGGCGAGGAGCTGCCGATCTATGCCGACGCGCTCGAATGGCCGGTGTTTCGTGCGCTGACCGTCGCGGACGCCGGCGAGATGTGCGGCGCGTGGCCGGCAGAAACAACGTTCCTGCTCGACACGATCGATCCCGTGCGGCGGGGCGGTACCGGCGAGAGTGTGAACTGGATCAAGGCGG
>CAMCNL010000104.1 GCA_945876205.1 Candidatus Sulfopaludibacter sp. SbA3 | reverse complement strand
TGCGGTTCGACTACTTCAACGGCTACGTGCCGGCGCAAACCGTTCCTGCGACGCCCAACGGCTGGGTCCCTGAACGTAAATTCGACGCCGTCAAGAACGTGCCGCTGTGGAAAGACTGGGATCCCCGCGTGGGTGCCGCCTACGATGTGTTCGGCAACGGCCGGACCGCGATCAAATTTTCGCTGGGTCGATACGTGGCGAAGACGACAACGGCCTTTACCAACAACAACAATCCGATCAACTCATCGATCAACTCAGTCAACCGTACGTGGACGGACGCCAACGGCAACTACATTCCTGACTGCAGTCTTGGCAACTTCGCCGCCAACGGCGAGTGTGGCGCCATCTCGAACCTGAACTTCGGCGGACGCCTCATCACGACGCGGTTTGCCGACGATGCCGTCAAGGGCTTCGGCGCACGCGGGTCCAACTGGGACATGACCACCGAAGTGCAGCATCAGCTCGGCACCGGCGTCTCGCTCAGCGCAGGCTACTACCGGAACTGGTACGGCAACTTCCTGGCGACCGACAACCTGGCCGTCGCGCCGGCGGACTTCAGTCCGTTCTGCGCGACGGCTCCGAAGGATTCGCGACTGCCTGGTGGAGGCGGGTATCCGATTTGCGGGTTGTATGACGTCTCGCTGGCGAGATTCGGCCAGGTCAACAGTCTCGTCACGCAGGCGTCGAACTACGGCAAGCAGACGCAGGTCAACAATTTCTTCAACGTGAGCGTCAACGCGCGGATGGCGAGAGGATCGCGGCTCGGCGCAGGCATCGACACGGGACGCTCCGTGACCGACAACTGCGAGGTGCGCGCGGCGCTGCCGGAACTCACGGTTGCCAACGGCATCAGCCCGACGAACCCGTACTGCAAGGCCGTGACGCCGTTCGCAGGCCAGACGCAGTTCAAGATGTTTGGCAGCTATCCATTGCCGGGCGACGTTGTGATCAGCGGGATCTTCCAGAACTATTCGGGGCCGATGATCACCGCCAGTTATGCCGCGACCAACGCGGAGGTCGCGCCGTCACTCGGCCGCAACCTCTCGGCGTGCGGCGGCCGGACGCCGTGCACAGCCACCGTGACGGTCCCATTGATCGAGCCAGGGACGAGATTCGAGGATCGCATCACCCGGTTCGATCTGCGGTTCACGAAGATCGTCAACGCGGGGCGCAAGGTGCGGATCCAGGGGAACGTGGATCTGTACAACGTGTTCAACAACGGCGCGATCGTCACGCTGAACAATACGTTCGGCTCGACATGGCTGCAGCCGCAGCAACTCGTCGACGGCCGCATGGTGCAGTTCAGCACACGGCTGGACTTCTGACCTGAAATCTACTTCAACGCCAACATTGTCGCGACCGCATCGTCAGCTCTCCAGGGTGTCCTGGAGGGCTGACGCCGTTCATAGGCGGCGAGGTCCGCGGCCAGTCGCGCCGTGACGTCTGCTCTGCCCGCCTTGCTGGCCGCCGCCATCAACTGACGCTGCAGCGCCGCCGCCTCCTCATACTGTCCTGACGCGGCGAGCGCCATCGCGGTCGATTCGGCGAGCGCGGCACTCTGCCCGCGCTTGCGCAACTCCGTGACGATCGCCAACGCCAGGCCTCCATCACGGACGCCTTCGTCCGGAGCCGCGGCCAGCAGGCGCGCCAGCGCGTGGGCGAACACAGGCCGATCCGGGTAGGCCTTCATGCTCTCCGACAACCGGTCCCGGGCTTCCTCGTAGCGGCCGAGGCCGACGAGCGCGACAGCAAGGCCCAGCCTGGCCTCGGCGTGAGCAGGATCGAGATTGATGACCTGCTCGTACTCAGACAGTGATTCCTGGATGCGATTGCCTCTTCGCAGCAGCTCGGCGAGCCGGAGCCGCGCCTCCACGTATTTGGGGTCGTATCGAACGGCGGCGGAGAGCTCTTCGATGGCTCTCTGCGGCCGATTACTCGTGGCCATGAGCACGCCGAGACTGTAGCGGGCCTTGGCGAAATCGGGCGACCGGCGCACGGTTTCTTCGAACTGCTCGAGCGCACCGCGCGCGTCGCCCATCATGAAGAGCGCCGTCCCCAGCCGGTGCCGAACGGACGGGTTGTCCGGCGCGAGCGCCACGCCCTTGCGGAAATAGTCCGCCGCCGTCGACCACTCTCCCTTGTCGAGCGCCTTGACCCCCTCCGTCTCGGAGGACAGCGCGCTGTCCAGCGACCCGCTCACGTCGCGCATCAACGGATCGGCCAGCGCCGCGTCGACCGCGCCGCGCTGCCGGATATGCGCGTTCGCTCGCGCCACATCGCCGAGGCCGCGGTACGCCATCGCAAGCGGATAGTGGGCGATCGACGCTCGGGGGTCCTCCCTCAGCGTGCCTTCCAGATGTTTCACCGCGATGGCGTAATCCTTCTTCCCCAGTGCCGCGCTGCCAAGGCGGAACAGGGCCGCCGCGGACCGAGGCTGGATCGACAACGCCCTCTGGAGCAGCGGCTCGGCCTTGTCCGGCTGGCCCTGATCGACGTACACGCCGCCCAGCCAGATCAGCGTGGGCACATCGTCGGGCTGCAGCTCGAGCGTCCTCTCGAAGAGCGCGGCGGATTTCGCAGTGTCGTTTCTGAGCCGATACAGATGTGCAAGATAGTAGGGCCAGCGCATGTCATCCGGCAGCAGCGACTGCGCGTTGAGGAATGCGGGTTCGGCCGCGTCCAGGTATTCAGCAGCCATCAGGAGTGTCCCCATCTCGCCGTATGCCTCGGCAAGTTCGGCGGGACGGGTGCTCGGGTCTTGCCTCTTCATCGTGAGCGACGTGTAACGGTCCCTCAGTTGCCGCTGCACAGATTCGGACACGCGGGAGACATCCGGCAGCAGGACCGGCTGCAGGGCGCGGCGTGCCGAGGCCGGCTTCGCGGGCGTAGAGCACGCGCTCACGGCAAGAACCAGGCCGATGACGACGACTCTCGAACGCACGGACGTCATCGATTCGCCGCCCTTCTGCCGGTGCCCTCCGTCAGCGTTGTATATCGATCACCGGGGACGGCGGTCCACTCCTCGACGCGACCGCTCGGCCAGACGACGCGAACGTCCGGCGCCTCGACAGAATCATCGAGCCCCGCAAGGACTCTCGGATCGTGTGCCGACGCATAACTGCCGTCCGCCCGCGCGCGCCTCCAGATGGTGGATCCGTCCTTCCGACTGACGCTCACGCGCGCGCCGACCATGTCCCGCCGCGTCCCCGCGAGCCTCAATCCCAGCCAATGCTTGCCATTGCCAATCTGGTTGACGAGCAGCCGCGTACGTCCCGCGTCATTCGCCACGACCACGTCGACATCTCCGTCGTTGTCCAGATCGCCGAATGCGGCGCCGCGACCCATCTCGGACGCCTGAAACGCCGCGCCAGCGCGGTCGGTGATCTCTTCGAACCGGCCGTCGCCGAGATTCCGGAACAACTGCTTGCGCTGATGATATGGGAGCGGATCGTTGGCGCGCCGCAGCGCTTCGATGGCGGATATGGTGCCGTTGACGGTCAGGATGTCGAGGCGGCCGTCGTTGTCGACGTCCAGCCAGGCTGTGCCGAACCCTGTATACGGCAGGCTTCGAGGACCGAGTCCCGAACGCAGGCTCTGGTCTTCGAAGAGCCCGGATCCGTCGTTGACAAAGAGGTTGTGGCCCTCACCCGTCAACTCGGTCATGAAGAGATCTTCGTCGCCGTCGTTGTCGACATCACCGGCGTCCACACCCATGCTTGCTTCAGCCCTGCCGCTGGCTGGCAACGCCACGCCCGCCAGCAGGGCCGTATTCCTGAGCGTGCCGTCGCGCTGGTTGATCCACAGCAGGTTTTCCTGGTTGTCGTTCGTCACGTAAATGTCGATCCATCCGTCGCCGTTGAAGTCGGCGGTCGCCAGGCCGAGCGCAGGCGCGACCACGCCTCCAGCCAGAGCCCTCGCCGTCACATCGACAAATGTTCCATTCCGCTGGTTCCGATACAACCGATCCATCTGTGCGATATAGACGACCGGCGGGCAATAGTCGCGCTCGCCCGCCAGACGCGAACACGGCTTGTTCTTCGCGATGCTGTAATCCAGATAGTTGGCAACGTAGAGATCCAGCCACCCGTCGCGGTCGTAGTCCACAAACGACGCGGAGACCGAGAAGCCCGGATCGCCGGCGCCGCTCTGCCTCGATACATCGGCAAACGTGCCGTCGCAGAGATTGTGGAACATCTGATTGGGTCCGAAATTGGTGAGATAGAAGTCGACGCAGCCATCGTTGTCGAAGTCACCTGTCGCCACACCCATGCCGTATTCACGCGCGTCAATCCCCGCCTGATCCGTCACGTCGGTGAAACGAAGCGTCCGCGTTCCATCCTCGCGAACCTTCAAGTCATTTCGGAATAACCGGCCTTTGAGTGTCTGACCGGTGATATTCACGGGCCCGAGCATCTGTCCCTGAACGAGGTACACGTCAAGGTCGCCATCGTTGTCGTAGTCCAGCAGCCCGACGCCGGGTGACATGTTCTCGGGGAAATAGAACTCGCCGGACATCCCGTTGACGTGCACGAAATCCAGGCCGGTATCCTGAGCGCGCTCAACGAACCAATCCTGCGCCCCCTGCGTGGCCGGGGCGGCTGGAGTGCGGTCGACGCCGCAGCCTGCCAGCAGTACAAGTGAGAGGAAGAGGAGTCTCGGCGGCCGAATCATCCTGAAGTACGAAGCTTAACTGAACCGTCGTCACGACGCCTGATAGGCATTGACACTTCCAGCGCGAGAGGGACAATGCAGCCATGACAGACACAAAGCGACCAATTTAGCCCTGCTTGCGTTCGTGGCGATCGCCTCCCCCATGCTCGTCGCGCAGACGCAGCCTCAGGCCCGCAGCAGTCTCGAGCAGAGTGGCAGGGCAAGTACGAGCTCGGGCTCGAGCATCCTACTGCGTGGGACCTCTATCTCGCGCTGAAGGCGGTCGCGCGCGGTGGGCAGCAGCCACCCTCTTCCACGCAATTGCCGGACTGGTCCGGGTTGTGGGCCAGCGCAGGCGGTGGCCCCCCCCTCGGTGCCGGGCCCCCAATAATTCGGTGTAGAAGACGCCGGATGGGAGCACCCAGTCCAAGGGCTTCACGTTCACCGACAAGGACAAGGCTCCGTCGCAGGCTAGATTTTCTTGACGCGCGCGCCGGGCGGCGCGCTCAGGGCCTGCTCGAAGGCGTCGACCGAGCTGTCGGGCGGATTCTCCACCCCCACCAGGATGCTTCCACTGGTGACTTCCGGGTCGTAGATCCCTCGCCGCGTGACCCCCAACCCGGCGCTGACGATCAGCGTGATGATAGTCGCGACGATCGCGCCCAGCATCGTCAACTCGAACATGATGATCAGGTTCGGCCACCAGGCCACGACCGGCAGTCCGCCGACGTTGAGGGGCCATGACGTCTCGCTGATGTAGGCAAGCGCCGTCGCCGCCGAGAACCCGATGACGCCGCCGAGACAGGCGAAGTGCCACATGTAGGTGCGCGAATGCATGTGGCTCAACGCCAGGTCCTCGCGCGGCTCGGGCGACAACACCGTGATGTCCTTGTCCGCGACACCGGCCGCCCGCAGCCGGTCCACGGCGCTCTGCGCGGATGCCCCATGCGTGTAGAGGCCGTAGATCGCCTTCACGCGTGCGTCTCCCCGAGCGGATGCTCGGCGGTGGCCGGCGGGATCAGCGCCGGCGACGGATGCTGCACCGCCGTCAGCTCCCAGATCGAGATGATCGGCACGAACTTGGCGAACAGCACGTAGAGCAACGTCATCGCCGCGAACGTCCCCACGGTAATGACGATCTCGACAGGCTGAGGACTATAGGTGCCGAAGCTGTAGGGCAGGTACTTGTGCCCCAGTGACGGCACGATGATGAGGAACCGCTCGAGCCACATCCCGATGACCACGCCGATCGAGGCGATGACACAACCGGTAATCGTCCTGAAACGCGAGATGCCCATGATGACGAGCGGCAGGACGAAGTTGCACACCACCATCGTCCAGTAGAGCGGGGCAAACGTCAGGCGCTGCGTACGCCAGAACACCTGCATTTCGGAGGCGCCGTTGCCGTAGTAGGTCACCAGCCGCTCGTTGAAGACGAAGTAGCCCCAGAGCAGCGCCATCACCAGCATCAGCTTGCCGAGGTTCTGGAAGTGAACGGGGTGCAGATACCGCTCGAGGTGCAGCACCCGCCGCAGGATGGCCATCGCGATGATCAGGCCGGCGATGCCGCTGAAGATCGCCCCGGCCACGAAGTACGGCCCGAAGATCGTCGTCTGCCACATCGGCACCGGCGCCATCGAGAAGTCGAAGGACACGATGGTGTGGACCGACACGGCGACCGGAATGATGGCGACGGCCATGATCTGCATCGCCGTCTCCAGCCGGTGCCACTGTGTCGGGGTGCCCCGCCAGCCGAGCGCCAGCACGCCGTAGATGCGGCGCCGCATCCCGGTCGCCCGGTCGCGCACGATGGCAAAATCCGGCAGCATCGGCAGGAACAGAAACAGCAGGCTCCCGGTCAGGTAGGTATTGATCGCGAAGAAGTCCCAGACCAGCGGCGACCGGAAGTTCGGCCAGATCATCCGCTCGCTCGGGTACGGGAATAGCCAGAAGGCCAGCCACGGACGCCCGAGATGGATGAGGGGAAACATCGCGCCGATGATCAGCGCGAACGCCGTGATGACTTCGGCGCAGCGCGTCACCGGCCGGCGCCAGCCGGCATTCACCAGGCGCAGGATCGCGGAGATCAGCGTCCCGGCGTGGCTGATCCCAATCCAGAAGACGAAGTTGGTGACGTAAAAGCCCCAGTAGACCGGCCAGCGGATGCCCGAGATGCCGAACCCTAACGTCATCTGCGTGACCCAGGCGGCCAGCGCGGCAACGACGATCGCGCCAAGGAAGGCGACCAGGACGTAGAACTTCCACGACGTCTGCAGCAGCGGCCGCAGCAGATCGCTGCGCACCTGCTCCGAAGCGGGCAGCGCCGGGCTCGAGGTGCTCATGCCTCTGTATCCCTCGGCAGGTAGGTGACCTTCGGCAGCGTGCCGAGATCCTCGAGCAGCTTGCTGCCGCGCGGCGAATGCGACAGCCGCGAGACCTCGCTCTCTGGGTCGTTGAGGTCGCCGAACACCAGCGCCTTGGCGGCACACGACTGCACGCACGCCGGCGTGATCTCGCCGTCCTTCAACTCGCGGTCCTCGGCTGCAACCTGGACCGTGACCGCCTTGATGCGCTGCACGCAGAACGTGCACTTCTCCATCACGCCGACTTCGCGCAGCGACACGTCAGGATTCAGCTGCAGCTGCAGCGGCTTCTCCCACGACGGGTTGAAGAAGTCGAAGAAGCGAACGTTATACGGACAGGCGTTCGCGCAGTAGCGCGTGCCGATGCAGCGGTTGTAGACCTGCGCGTTGAGGCCGTCGTCGGTGTGGTGGCTCGCGTAGGTCGGACAGACCGGCTCGCACGGCGCGTTGTCGCACTGCTGGCACATCACCGGCCGGAACTTCAGGCGCACGTCCGGGAACTCGCCCTCCCAGTACCGCTCGACGCGAATCCAGTGCTTGGCGCGGCCGAGCGCCGCCTGTTCAGCGCCCACGGTCGAGATATTGTTCTCGGCCGCGCAGGCGACGACGCACGCGCCGCATCCGTTGCAGCGATCGAGGTCGGCCGCCATTCCCCATCGGTGTGGCATCGTTACCCTCTCCCGAGGTCTTCGTATGGATGCTCGCGGTCGCCGCCGGCAAACATGATCAGGCTCCCGTCCGGACCGCCGACACGCGCGATCTTCACGCGCGTCGCGGCCCAGGCCACGGCGCCGGTCGACGCTTCCGTCAGCGGCGCAATCAGCGAGACGGGGTTCTGCCCGCGTCCCGTCGCATACCGCGTAAACATCCGATGTCCCTGGCCGACCGGCATCGCGACGATATCGGGCGCGAGGCCCGGCGAGACGTACGCGGGGGCGCGCAGCGTCCCCTGGGTCGACGTAATTTCGATGATGTCGCCCTGGGCGATGCCCAGACGCTCGGCGGTCGTGTTGTTGATCTCGACCCAGCTGCTCCACATCGCCGACGTGATCGGATCGGGCATCTCCTGCAGCCACGGCAGGTGCGCCAGCGAACCGTCGAGAAACGCGGACGAGGGATACGGCAGGAAGTGAAACGGGTACTGCGCCGCGTCGCCGTCAAACCTCGGCTCCGGCACGGGTTGCGGAGTCTCTTCGGTGACGCTCGGCGGCGAGGCGAGGCCAGCCGGCAGCGCACCAGACCAGGCACCCTGCGCCTGCGCATCACCCCACGCGTCGCCCCCGGCGGCCGCGGGCGCCAGCTTCATGAAGGTCGCCCCGACCATCTGGTCGAACGTCTCCCACGGCAGCGCGACCGGCGTCGCCAGGCGGCGGCTCACATCGAGCAGCACGTCAGGCATCGCGCGCGTCTGATGGAGCGGACGCATCACCGGCGGAGCGACACTCGCCACCGCCGCGATCGATCCCGATTCGGGTACGGCCTCGATCCACGACTCGAGGAACGAGTGGTCGGGCAGGATCAGATCCGCCATCCCGCTCGTCTCGTCGAGGAAGCTGCCGAAGCTGGCGATGAACGGAATCTTCGCGAGCGCCTCGCTCACCTTCCACGCCGTCGGCGTCGTGAAGACGGGATTGGATCCATCGACCAGCAGCACCTGCACGGCGTTGCTGCCGCCGAGGATTCCGGATGCGAGCTGCTCGATTGACGGCGCGGCGGGCGCCGCGGCCCCGTCCGCAAGAGTGATCCGCGGCGTGAAAAACAGGCCGCCAGGCTGCTCGACGCTGCCGAGCAGCGCGTTGAGCGCGTTGACGGCGAGCGCGGTGAACAGGCCGTTGGTGTGCGCGAGCGGTGCGCCGCCAACCATCGCCACCGCCGGCGACCGCTCGGCGAGGTCGCGCGCGATCCGCTCGATGCGGCTCGCCGCGACGCCGGTGACCTTCTCAACCGCCGCCGGCGCATAGTCAGCCAGGCCCGCGGCCCAACCGTCGATCTGCGTACCCGCGCGGCCCGCCGCGGCGGCTGGACGCAGGTTCGCGGCGAGGATGGCATGCGCGAGACCCAGAGCCAGCACCCCCTCGGTACCGGGGGTCGCGGGCACCCACTCGTCCGCGTTGGCGCCGGTCTGCGACATGCGCGCTTCGACCTGCACGAAGGCGCCGCGGATGCCGGGGCGCCCCTTCCGCATCTGGCCGTAGCCGGCCGCCTGCGCGACCGGCGAATTCCACGTACCCAGGAAGTCGGCGCCGAAGCTGATCGCCATCCGCGCGTTCGGCAGATCGAACGTCGGCAGTTGCTCGCGCCCGAAGCTGAGCGCGTTCGCGCGCCTGAGGACCTGGTCGCCAAACAGCTCGAACGAGACCGGACCCGGCGCACCGAAGCGCGCGAGAAACTGATCGACCAGCGCGTGGCGATGGCTCGAGCCCGCGCGCGTCGCGAACGCCAGCGCCTTCTGGTTGCCGGCCGCCGCAAGCGCGTCGAGCCTGGACAGCAGCTCGGCGATCGCCGCGTCCCACGTAATCGCTTCGTACTGGCCGTCGCCGCGCGTGCCCGATCGCTTGAGCGGCTGCGTAATGCGGTCGGGGTGATACGTCACCTGGATCGCCGCCTGGCCACGCGCGCACAGCCCACCCTGGCTGATCGGATGCAGCGGGCCGCCTTCGAGCTTCTTGGCCGCCGCGATCCGCACCACGCCGGCCTGGCCGTTCCGCACCACCTCGGCGTCCGCATCCATCACGCGAACGGTCAGGCCGCACCCGGCGCTGCACAGCGGGCACACGCTCGGCTTCCAGACCGCAATCCCCGGCACGATCTCATCGTCGGGCACAAAACGAATCAGCGCGTTCTCGGGATTGCCGCAGCTGGCCAGCGTCGCGCTGGTGCCGGTAATCGCGGTGAGCTTGATGAAGGAACGGCGGTCCATTAGAAGTGACAGGTCAGGCAGTCGACCGACGCCTTTTTCTCGTTGTGGCAGTTCACGCAGAAGCCCATGGAATGGTCGACCTTCACTTCAGCCACCGTCTGCTCGGCCATATTGCCGTGGCAGTTGGCACAGTCCACCTTGGCGCGAATGTGCGGCGCGTGGTCGAACCTGACGTGGTCCTGAGCGGAGAAACCGTAGACGCGCTGCCACGCCAGGTCGATCCCCTTGTCGCGCATGGCGGTAATCTGCTGGATGCGCGGCCGATCGGTCGCGATCGACTCGTGGCAGATCATGCAGGTCTTGACGCTGGGGAGGCCGGCGACCGGACCGGTGTTCACACCTTCATGGCAGGTGTCGCAGCTGATCTCCTTGCCGAGGTGGGTGTTGTGCGGAAACTCGAGCGGTTGGATCGCGGCGGGCCGGCGGTTCAGGTAGTCATCCAAGACGGCGGTCATCGTCGGCCGCGCCGTCGTGAACACGCCGGTGGATTGCCCGGGAAGCGCCGGCAGCGCGGAAGCCGCCGATTCAGTCGTCGATGGTCGTGGATCGAGGACGCGGCAGCCCACACTGGCCGCGAGGCACACCGCGAGAACCCCAATCAGGCGCGTGGAGAGTGACAGGGTCGGACTCCTGGTCTAGGAAGTCTTCTTCGCGCCCAGGCTGCGCAGGAAGTTGACGACGTTCCACATGTCTGTGTCCGGCATCTTTCCCTTGAAGCCCTTCATCACCGATGTGCCGCCCGCGCCGTTCTGGATCAAGGCGAAGATTTCGCCATCGGTGCCGCCGTGATCCCATTTGGCATCGGTGAGGTTCGGGGGATGCGAATCCTTCGGTGCGAGCGGACCCTCACCAGCGGCGGCGGGCCCGTGACAGAAAGCGCAGTACTTCTTATAGGCGGCCGCCCCTGCGGTAACCGAGGCGGCACTGGCCGCCACCGGGTTCTTCACCTTCTTCGGGTCGGGGCCGGCGGCAGGGCTCTGCGCGCCGACCGCGATGGTCAGGGTCATCAGAAACGTGAGAACAAGTCCGCCGATCAAGAGCGACACACCACGCATGCCTGGGACTCCGAAAGCCTGAGATAACGGATGAACACGTGTTCGGCGCGGGTTCGAGAGCAAATCTTGCCACAGCAACTCGACCCCGCGCAACCGGAGCCGTGCTTACTTCTTGGGCTCCGCCTTGAAGGCGGCGGCCACGGCCTGCGCCTCCGACGCCGAGTTCATCATCTCCATGAGATCGACGCTCATCGGAATCTGGAAGAACTGGATCTTGTCGAGCGCGACCCACGGCCGCGTATACGTCTTCGAGTCGTCGATGGTGACCGTCAGCTCCAGGCGGTTCTTCGTCAACCGGTGCCAGCGCTCCTCGACCTTCAGCTGGTCGCTGTGAGGATTGCCGGCGTTGTCGAGCCAGGTCCGTTCGTCGGTGCCGTTCGAGTTGACGACGAAGGTGAAGTCATCCTCCCATCGCCCCACCGAGTACCCATACCAGCGCGGGTCCGGGTCAACCGGGAGTGTCCGTCCGTCGGTCCAGATCTGGCGCCATCTCTTCTCCCACATGTGCAGCCCATACACGGCTTGCGGCGCCTGAAGGAACTGCACCTGGCGCAACTCGAAGAGAAGATTCCGGGGAAATCCACCAGGGTCGCCCATCGTCGACAACGGGTCGTTGATTTCTTCGACGGGCACCATGCGAACACCGTCACCGGAATGGTGGGTCTTGCTGACCTGCTCGCCCCACGCGGTCAATGGCGCCGGTGCACCCCTGGCTCCACGCGCACCGATGCCCGCTCGCGCGGTGTCCCACAGGCCGGTCAGGTCGCGGACGGGCGCCGGGCCATCCGGTGACACGTCCTGCGGCATGCGAGCGAGGCCTGGGTTGTTCCAGGGTTCCCATTTGACTTGCGAGAGCGGAGTGCCTGGCTGAGGAGGCCCGCCGGGCGGGCCGCCTTGCGACAGCGCACGACTGGCCGGCCACACCACCAGCAGGGTCACGGCCGCCGTGACGAGAAGCAGAAGACGTCTGAACATCCTCGTATCTCCTAGAATTTCCGGCCGTCAGCCATCGTGACGGAGCGAATACGGCCCACCGGGGCGCCGCTCTTGACCGGCTGCGTGACGACGGTCACTGCCTCGCCCACCTTGAAGGTGTTCCGGCGATATCCCAGCGTCGAGATGTCCGTCGGATTACCGAGCTCGAGGTTCCAGTTCCGGACGGTGCCGGACTCGTCCTTCACATCGATCTTCAGGAAGCAATGCGGGTTGGCCCACAGCCATTCGGTGACCGTCCCTTTCAGCGAGAGCTCTTTCTCCGTGTCAAAGCTCGCGGAGCCGTGGTGCGCCAGCAGTGACGACGATGCCACAATCGCCAGGGCCGTCGTCAAGAGCACGCCGAACAATGAATTACGCATGAGAACCTCCTTCGGATACCGAGTGTATTAAAGCCACCGGACTATTATCAGGCCTTTGTATCATCGACGGGGCGGAGTCGAGGGTGCGGGCCGCGTGAACATCTTCGCGTCAACCGGCACGTTCGGCCGCGCCTCGTTCATCTCGTAGTGCGACCGGCCGTCCAGCCAGGTCACGGTCCACTTGAATGGAATCTTCACCCCGGCAACGTCCCGATAGTCACTGTAGTCAACGCGCGTCACGATGCGACCGACGGGTGACTCGCCGTAGCGCACGAGCCGCGTCAGGAGCCCGGTCTCGGAGTCGAAACAGAGCGTTGCCGTGCCCCCTCCCGGCATCGTTCCCTGGACGACCTCCACGTCGCGATCGCCGATCGACGTCGGATAGCCGGTGCGCCAGTTGGTGAGCGCCTGCTTGATTCGACCGGGGAAGAGGACCTGGGCTTCCAGCTTCTGCCCGTCGAGCTCTTCT
>CAMCNL010000103.1 GCA_945876205.1 Candidatus Sulfopaludibacter sp. SbA3 | reverse complement strand
TCCCCCTTCCCCCTTCCCCCTAGTACCATGCGCGCCTCCAATGAACAGGGCCATTTATCCCCTCCTGGTCTACCCATTTCTGGTCATTTCGGCGGGGCTGGCCCAGGCGCAGACGGCCACCATTGACCATGACGCGATTCGCGCCACGCGCATCGCGACTGCGATCAAGATCATGGAAAAGATCACGCTCGACGGGCATCTCGACGAGCAGGCCTGGAAAGAGGCGCCGGTGGCCAGCGACTTCTTCCAGAAGCTTCCCAGGAACGGCATGCCGGCGTCGGAGCGCACCGAAACCCGCTTCGCCTACGACGAGAACAATCTCTACATCGGGGTCATCTGCTTCGACACCGAACCCGAAAAGCGCCTGATCAAGGACCTGCGCGAGGACTTTGATTTCGGCACCACCGATCTCGTGCAGATCTTCATCGACAGCCTTCACGACAGGCGGTCGGGCTTTACCTTCGTCGTCAATCCCGCGGGCGCGAAGCGCGACTCTCAGGTGTCCACCAACGGCGGGGCCAACCAGGATTGGGATGGCGTCTGGGACGCGAAGGTGAGCACCGGCGACCACGTCTGGTTCATCGAGTTCGTGATTCCGTTCAAGACGCTGCGTTTCTCCAACGCCGCGTCGCAGGAATGGGGTGTCAACGTCAGCCGGCGGGTCATGCACCTGAACGAGGAGAGCAACTGGGCTCCCGTGCCGATCCGGTTCAGCGGCAACCAGGCGGACATGGCAGGCACGCTCCGCGGGTTGGAGAACATCCACCAGGGGCGCAACCTGAAGTTCAAGCCGTTCGCGGTGGGCGGCGGCACGCAGCTGCGCACCGGAGCGCTGCGGCGCACGACGAAAGACTTCGACGGCGGCTTCGACGCAAAGTACAGCCTGACGCCGTCGATGACGCTCGACGCCACGTATCGCACCGACTTCGCGCAGGTCGAGGTCGACCAGCAGCAGGTCAACCTGACGCGCTTCAACCTGTTCTTTCCGGAGAAGCGCGACTTCTTCCTCGAGAACTCCGGCATCTTTGCCTTCGGCGCCGGCGCTCGCAGTTTCAACCAGAGCGGCAACAACCTGGTTCCCTTTTTCAGCCGGCGCATCGGCCTGAGCGCCGCCGGTACGCCGATTCCGATCATTGGCGGCGCGCGCGTGTCCGGGAAGATGGCCAACAATGACGTGGGCGTGCTGACGATGAAGACCGAGGAGCTCGGCTCCACGCCGTCCAATAACTATCTGGTCGGCCGCTACAAGCGAAACCTCCTGCGAACGTCCTGGGTCGGCGCGATCGTCACCGACCGCGAGTCGTCGCGGCCGAACGATTACAACCGGGTCTACGGGCCCGATGTGCATTTTCAGTTCTGGCAGAAGCTGGAAATCGACTCGTATGCCCTGCGCAGCGAAACGCCAGGCCGGCCGGGCAAGAACATGGCGCGCAACCTTCTGACCAGTTGGAAGGCCGACGAGGTCACGGCATCGGCGGAATACAACGCGGTCGAGCCGAACTTCAACCCCGAGGTGGGCTTCGTGCGCCGCGGCAACATGTCGCAGTACAGCGGAGACCTCGCCTGGAATCCGCAGCTGCGCAGCAGCGAGATGATTCGCAACCTGAAGTTCGGCGCCGCCATCGACTATTTCAACAACAACGACAGCGGAGAGCTCGAGACGCGCACGCAGGAGTTGACGACCGGCGTCCAGTTCGAGAACAACGGCAACATCAACTTCGGCGTCAACCAGACGTTCGACCGCCTCGTGCTGCCGTTTGCGATTCGGACCAATACGGCGATCCCGGTCGGCGACTACGACTACCGCCGCTACACGGTCAGCTTCAGCACCGGCACCAACCGCAAGCTCGGTCTCACGGGCAACACGAACTGGGGCGAGTTCTGGGACGGCGACAACAGGGCCTATACCGGCGGCGTCAATTACCGCCCGAACTACCATCTCAACATCGACCTGAGCTACAGCCGCAACCAGGTGACGCTGCCCACCGGCGCGTTCACCACCGGCCTGGTCGGCGCGCGCTTTCTCTACGGATTTTCTCCACGCGCGTTCTTCAACGCGTTTCTGCAGTACAACGCAGACACGCACCAGGTGAGCTCGAACCTTCGCTTCAACTTCACGCACCACCCGCTGAGCGATCTCTACCTCGTCTACAACGACCGCCGCGACACGATGAGCGGGGAGCTCCTCGAGCGCGCCGTCATCCTCAAGCTGACCAACCTGTTCAACTTCTGAGTGCCGTAGGCCGGGTCCTTTTGGACCCGGCTGACCGGAACGGAGGATGGAGGTCTCGATCTCTGTGCCTCTGTTTTGTCCGTCGGTTCGATGCGGCGCGGACCCTTGCTCAATGCGGCGCGGACCTTCACGGTCCAAGAGCGTCCCATCGGTACGTAGTGTCCGGCTTCAGCCGGACCGTCATCGGCGGACCGTGACGCGGGCATGCCGGCCAACCGCCTCCCACTACGCATGCCGGAAATCGCTCTCCACTCGTACTCTTCCGCTCCCGCCGCGAGTAGTACCCGATTCGATCGCCTGCCATCGCGGCATGCACCGACAACGCTGATCGAGCGCCACGGATCGCGGGTCACGAACTCGCGGCGTTGAATCGCTCCGATCGATTTCAGGCGTCACGGATGTCGGCATGCTCCGCAGGTCGGCGGCCGTCCGACACGCCCGCGTCACGGTCCGCGGCACTGACGGTCCGCCTGAAGGTGGACTTGACGGTCCGGCTGAAGCCGGACACTACGTACGGAAACGATTCCGCTTCAGGCAGGCGTCGTCCGTGCTGACCCTTCTTTGCGAAGAGATCATGGCGAGCAGACGCAGGTCTATTCGGATCCGTCGCCGCGCCGGACGTCGATGGACTGCTCGCCGTCCTCCATGTAGACGGTGACCTGCCAGGGATTGCAGCAGACCTCGCAGTCCTGGACGAGCGTGCCCTGGATCTCGGGCTCGAGGTAGATCTCCACCTCTTCGCCACAGTACGGACACTGGACGGAATGAGTCATGTTCTCTGGCGAGGCATGATCGCGAGGTAGATCGCGAAGCTGAGGCTGAACGTCACGAACCAGGCGTAGGTGTAGAGCGTGTCGAGGAACGTGGGATCGGCCACCTGGCCTCCCGGCGTCGTCGCGGCGCGGATGAAGCCCGGCACCACGGGAAGGATCGACACCACCAGGGCGATCACCGCGCGTGGGTTGACGCCGT
Organism: Candidatus Sulfopaludibacter sp. SbA3; assembly: GCA_945876205.1. Classification (GTDB taxonomy): domain Bacteria; phylum Acidobacteriota; class Vicinamibacteria; order Vicinamibacterales; family UBA2999; genus CANNDT01. The sequence goes on along the minus strand of CAMCNL010000103.1, from coordinate 9,688 downwards.
TGGAATAGCCGTAGCGTCCGTTCACCTTGAAGAGATCGGCCAGCGAGAGCTCCCGCCCGCGCAGCACCCAGTAGTCTGCAATCAGGATCCCGCCAATCGCACCCATCAGGCTCGAGTATCCAATCAGCCACGTGAAGATATAGGCCGCCGCGTCGGCGTAGAGCTTCCACGGCATCATCACGATCCCGATGACCGCGGTGATGAGTCCCCCGGTGACGTAGCTGATACGTCGCGGCGACAGGCTGGAGAAATCGTTGGCGGGCGAGACGACGTTGGCCGCCATGTTGGTGGTGAGCTGCGCCACCATGACGATCAGCGCGCCGAAGATGATCACCGCCGGGCTGCCGATGCGGGCGATGAGCGCAATCGGATCCCAGATCGCTTCACCGAACAGGACGATCGTCGCGCTCGTCACGGCCACGCCGATGAACGCGAACAGCGTCATCGTCGTCGGCAGTCCGAACACCTGGCCGAGCGCCTGCGATCGCTGGCTGCGGGCGTAGCGCGTGAAGTCAGGGATGTTCAGGCTCAGCGTCGCCCAGTAGCCGACGTTTGCGGTGAGCGCGGCGGGGAAGAGCTGCCAGAACGGGACCTCGGCGGTCTGCAAGCGCGTGGACTCACTGAGAATGTGACCGAGCCCGCCGCCTCGAAGAATCGCCCATCCAAGCAGCAGCACGCCGCCACTGAGGAGGAGCGGCGCCGACCAGGCCTCGAGGATCTTGATCCCCTCGAGTCCGCGAATGATGATCGCGACCTGGACGATCCAGAAGATCGCGAAGGCAATCCAGATGTTGCCCGGCAGCGATCCCCACGTGGGCCACGCGGCCGCGAAGAGCGTGTGCAGCGCGAGCGCGCCGATCCAGGTCTGGATGCCGAACCAGCCGCACGCCACGATCGCGCGCAGCATGGCGGGAATGTTCGCGCCCTTGACGCCGAAGCTGGCCCGGCAGAGCACCGGAAACGACACGCCGTACTTCGTGCCGGCGTGCGCGTTGAGGATCATCGGGACGAGCACAATGGTGTTGCCCAGCAGGATCGTCAGCATCGCCTGCCACCAGCTCATGCCCTGCTGCATCAGCCCAGACGCGAGCGTGTAGGTCGTGATGACCACGGCCATCCCGATCCAGAGCGCGGCGATGTGATAGGTCGACCACGTGCGGCGTGAGAGGGGCGTCGGCGCGAGGTCGGGATTCCACAGCGGGCTTCCCGACAAATCTTCTGACACCTCGACGAAGTCGCGCGTGGCGGTCGAGGTGGTCATCCTTACCGCTCCGACGTGGTGGTCGTTTCGGACGCGTACCCTTCAGCCTCGTCGTAGCCGCCGTGGTACGACTTCGCGTCGGGCCGGCGGATCTTCGAGTGCGTCACCACCCGATCCCGCCGCAGGCCGCGGAAGTCTTCCAGCGTCTTCCACCCATGCTTGTCCATCGTCTCGGTCATCCCCGCGATCAGGTTCTTGATCACGTTCGGGCCGATGGCGTGGTCGAGCATCGCTGCCGTGCAGACCTGCACCGTGCCGCAGCCGAGGAGGAAGTAGTTGAGCGCGTGCGCGAACTCGGCGACGCCGCCGATGCCGGAGAACGAGCGGTCAGGGAAGGCCTGCGTCAACTGCGCCATCTTCGCCAGCGACAGGGGCAGGATCGCGGGACCGCCAAGGCCGCCGCTCGAGACGAGGCCATCGACATTCATCTCGAATTCGAGCGTCTCGGGATCGATCAGCGGCAGCGAGGGAAACGTATTCGACGACACGATCGCGTCGGCGCCGCCGAGAAACGCGCCCCGGGCTTCGACGACGATGTCGGTGGTCGAGGGAGTGAGCTTGGTCCAGACCGGAATGCGGGCGACCTGCTTCACGACTTCGGTGACGACCGAGATGAGCTCCGTGTCCTTGCCGATGTTAGAGCCCATGTCCTTGCGGTCCATGTGCGGGCACGACAGGTTCAGTTCGAGCGCGTCGGCGCCCTGGTCCTGACACGCGGTCGCCAGCGTCTGCCAGTGACGCAGTTCCTCGTCGCTGCCCGAGCCCGCCATGATCGACGCCACGAGGATGCGGTTGGGATGCGCCTGCTTGATGCGTGCGATGCGCGGCAGCCACCAGTCGAGCGGCTTGTCGGAGATGAGCTCCCAGTTCCACGACGAGTGCAGCACCGCTCCGGGCCGCTTCCGCATCGACATCTGCGGCGAGTCGGGCATCGAGCGGAGGAACTTCGTCTTCGGGCCGTCGACGTTCACCACCGGGTGAAGCCCGATCGTCTTGGTCACGACGCCGCCCCAGCCGGCATCGAACGCCCGCATGATGTTGCTCTCCGACTCGGTCGGCGGCGCCGAGGACAGGAGAAACGGATTCTCGAACCGCAGGCCGGTAAACGTCGTACTGAGTTGTGGGGCCATGGGTCTACCTCGGGAAAGCGCTGACTATAGCATCGATATAATGACCGGCATGTCCCAGCCTGCCGTGCTCGAAAACTTCATTGGGGGCCGCTGGACGCCCTCGTCTGCCAGCCAGCATCTCGACGTCACCAATCCCGCCAAAGGTGTCGTCATTGCGAAGACGCCGATGTCCACCGCGGGCGACGTCGATGCGGCCGTCAAGGCCGCGGCGCGCGCCTTTCCGGGCTGGAGCGAGACGCCTCCCGTCGTGCGGGCGCGGGCGATGTTCACGTTCAGGCAGAAGCTCGAGGATCACCTCGAGGAGCTCGCCCGGCTGGTGACGACCGAGCATGGCAAGACGCTCGACGAAGCGCGCGGCAGCGTGCGCCGCGGGATCGAGTGCGTCGAGGTGGCCTGCGGCGCGCCGTCGCTGCTCATGGGCTACGGGCTCGAGAACATCTCGACCAACGTCGATTGCACCGTGATGCGGCAGGCGGTCGGGGTCTGCGCCGCGATCGCGCCGTTCAACTTTCCGGCCATGGTGCCGCTCTGGTTCCTGCCGTTCGCCGTTGTCTGCGGCAACACGTTCGTGTTGAAGCCCTCGGAGCAGGTGCCGTTGTCGCAGCAGCGCATGTTTCAGTTGCTGCAGGAGTGCGATCTGCCGCCCGGCGTCGTGAATCTCGTGCACGGCGGCAAGGACGTCGTCGAGGCGATTTGCGATCACCCGGGGATTCGCGCGGTGTCGTTCGTCGGGTCGACGCCGATCGCGCGGCTCGTGTATCAGCGCGCCACGCATACCGGCAAGCGCGTGCAGGCGCTCGGCGGCGCCAAGAACTTCATCGTCGTCATGCCCGATGCCGATCTCGATCGCGCGATCCCGATCATCACGGAGTCGTTCTACGGATGCGCGGGGGAGCGCTGCCTGGCGGGCAGCATCCTGGTGCCGGTCGGACCTTCGCACAAGGACGTGCGCGACCGGATGGTGGCGGCGGCCGAATCGCTCGTCGTCGGCGACGGCCTGGAGCCTGGCGTGGATATGGGGCCGGTGATCAGCGCCAGGCACCGCGAGAAGGTACTCGGCTACGTCGAACGCGGCGTCTCGGAGGGCGCGAAGCTCGCCGTCGACGGCCGCGCACGGAAGCTGCCGCAGGATGGGTATTTCGTCGGACCGTCGGTGTTCGATCAAGTGACACCGTCGATGGCGATCGCGCAGGATGAGATCTTCGGACCGGTTGCGACCGTCGCGCCGGCAAAGGATCTCGATGACGCGTTGAAGATGATGTACGCGCACCCCAACGCCAACGCGACGTCGATCTTCACGTCGAGCGGCAAGGCGGCGCGCGAGTTCGCGCACCGCGCCACGGCGTCGATGGTCGGCGTGAACATCGGCGTCGCCGCGCCGATGGCCTATTTCCCATTCGGCGGCGCGCGCGACAGCTTCTTCGGCGACCTGAAGGTGCACGGCCGCGACGCGTTCGAGTTCTACACCGACAAGAAGGTGACGATCAGCCGTTGGTCGTGACGCAGTTCGATCCGGACACGCTTGATGCCGTTTGATCTGACTCCGAACAACCGAGATCAGCCCGACACAGCGCTTCTCGATGACCTGCGCAGCGGCAGCGGTGCAAATCCGCGCACCGCGGCTGATGTCTGGCCGTTATGCCGACTGATTGAATCGCAACTGAATTCTCGATCGCGGCATTTCTGAGGCATGTCGCGGTATTCTGTGTTTGCAGGGGAAGGAACATGCCGAAGCCGACCGACGTGAAGGCGCTGCCGAATCACCGCATTTGGCTGCGGTATGACGACGGAATCGAAGGAGAAGTTGACCTGTCGGACCTCGCCGGGCAGGGTGTCTTCGAACCGTGGAACGACGCAGCGTTTTTCAACGCGGTTCACCTCGGCTCTCACGGAGCCATCGAATGGTCCCCCGACCTCGACCTCTGCCCAGACGCGATGTACATGCGGCTGACCGGAAAGTCCGTGGAGGAAGTGTTTCCGGACATCAGGCTGATTCCGGTCGATGCCTGAGATTAGCCGGTTCTACGGCATCGTCATCAAGATGTACTTTGCCGACCATGCACCGCCACACTTCCACGCAGAGTACGCCGAACACGAAGCCAGAATTGCGATTGGCAGCCTGGCGGTCTTGTCCGGCAATCTACCTCCGCGCGCGATGGGGCTCGTGGCGGAATGGACGACGCTGCATCAAAAGGAACTTCAAGAACTGTGGGAACGCGCGAGCAGGCTGCAGCCGCTCACCCGCGTTGCGCCGCTGCCCTGAATGGCACGTGGTGGCAACATCGGCGTCGCCGCGCCGATGGCCTATTTCCCATTCGGCGGCGCGCGCGACAGCTTCTTCGGCGACCTGAAGGTGCACGGCCGCGACGCGTTCGAGTTCTACACGGACAAGAAGGTCACGATCAGCCGCTGGTCGTGAACAGTCTGGTTGCCCGCGCCGGCCGCTCTCACGGGCCACAGAGGCACTGAGACACGGAGTCACACCGGGATCTACAGGAGGGTGAGATGCGGCGAATTCTGGTGGTGGCGTTACTCGCCTTGGTTACGTTCCCGTTGGTCGCGCAGGCGCAGGTTGCGAATGCGCAGCGGCCGAACGTCGTGCTCATCATCACCGACGATGTGGGATATGGGGATTTCGGTAGCTACGGTGCACCGGACCTCAAGACGCCGAACATCGATAGCCTGGCGAGGGATGGCGTTCGGCTCACCGACTTCTACGCAAACGGACCCACCTGTTCGCCGACCCGGACCGGCTTGATTTCCGGGCGATACCAGCAGCGCTACGGGCTGGAGCAGCCGCTCGGCGCTCAGGCCGCGAAGGATTTTGAGCGCGGACTTCCGTCGAGCGGGCGCTCCCTGCCACAGCTCCTGAAGAACAACGGCTACGCCACCGCGCTGGTCGGCAAATGGCACCTGGGATGGAAGAGCGAGTTCAGTCCTGGCGCCCACGGGTTCGACTACTTCTTTGGCTTCAAGAGCGGGTTCGTTGACTACTACCAGCACACAGCGGGCGCTGACTCGCCCTTGAAGGCCGATCTGTTCGAGAACGACCGTCCGGTGGAAGTGCCGGGCTACATGACGGACCTGATTACCGAGCGGTCGGTTCGATTTATCGAGCAGAATGCCCGCCAGCCGTTCTTTATTGACGTGGCGTACAACGCCGCGCATTGGCCCTACCAGCGGCCCGACCAGCCGTCGACGGCACGCGACAACGCGAGACACCTGGGACCGTTCGACAATCCGACGAGCACGCGCGCCGACTACGTCGCGATGCTCGAGCGCGCGGACCAGGGCGTTGGCCAGATCCTCGCGACCCTCGACAGGCTTGGCTTGAGGCAAGACACGATTGTGATCTTCACCAACGACAACGGGGGTGAATGGTTGTCACGCAACGACCCGTTCTTCCACCACAAGGGGACGGTCTGGGAGGGCGGCATCCGCGTGCCTGCGATCGTCCGGTGGCCGGGACACATTCCGCCCGGCAAGGTGTCCGGCCAGGTCGGGATCACGATGGACCTGACCGCGTCGATTCTCGCGGCCACAGGGACGTCGGTTCCGAGTGACGCACGCCTCGAAGGGATCAATCTCTTCCCGGTACTCGAGGGGCGTGTGCCGGACATCGAGCGGACGTTGTTCTGGCGGGTTCCAGGCGCCCAGCCGCAGCGAGCGGTCCGCGCGGGCGACTGGAAGCTGATGTATGACGGCGGACGAGCGATGCTGTTCAACGTCCGCACGGATCTGGGGGAGCGCCACGATCTCATGAGGGAGCAGTCAGAGATTGCCCGGCGTCTCGCGCCGCTGGTCGCGGCGTGGCAGCGGGATGTCGACGGCGAGACGAAGCCGTGACCCACGCCGCCGCTGTTCGCCGCTGCGCGCTCGCTGTATGGCTCTTCAGCCTCAGCGTCGGCTCGTCACCGGAGGTGGCTTCGGCCCAGGCGTCGACCGGTCCCAACGTTGTATCCGTGAGCCCGGGGTCGGGCGCGGGCGCTGGCCGGACGTTCACGTTCTCGTACTCGGATCCTGACGGCGCATCGGACATCGCCACAACCGAGGGTCTTATCGTCAGCGGAACGGAGGTAGTCGGCCTCAACGCCTGCTACTTCTTTGCAGCTGGGAATCGGCTGTGGCTGCGCGACGATGCGCACAGCGCGTGGATTGGCCCCATGACGCCAGGGGGCTCTGGAGCGGTGACCAACTCGCAATGCACCCTGACGGCTGCCGGCTCCTCGATATCTGCGTCAGGCAACAGTCTGACCATGACTGTGACGGCGACGTTCGTGGCGTCCTTCGCTGGTCCGAAGACGATCTACACGAGGGCCACCGATCGTGCCGGCCTGGCGTCTGACTTTGTGCAGGGCGGCACGTGGACGGTGTCTGCGCTGAATCCAGGGTTCAACGTGGTCACCTCGTCCTGCCTGGATCCTTCCAGGGACAGTGCCCTCTCTGTTCGGACGACCAGTGAACAGGGCGGAAAGGTGTCGGCGCTCGTCACGATACCCGACTGCTTTCGGACCTACGCCGCCTATCTGCCGCAGGAGGGTTACTTCCTGGACGGCGACCGCAGGCCCCTCCCAATCATGGGACGGACGTCCGGGCACTTCGACATCTTGTTTGTGTTCGTGGACACCGAATTCAATCGACGGAAGCTGTTCGACAACTCGTCGATGCCCACGACCGTCAGGGAGAAGATCGCTGACGGCCGCATTCAGGATGCGCTCACGGAATTGTTGGCGACATACACGACGACGGCCGTGGTGTCAGGCTTCACGCAGCGGGCGAACGCCGCGAAGGTGGTTGATTTCAGTTTCAGTGTGGCGTCGACTCGCTTGTCTCAACGGGCTCTCGACCTCACCGACGGAGGCCTTGGCTTCGCCGGATATGACGCGGTCGTCGTGCTCGATGACATGGGGTCGAACTCAGCGCACGGCGTCGAGCGCTGGCCATCACAGCTGACGCGCCCTCTCTTTCATGGAAGAGACGGGAGCTTCTTCTTGCACATCGATCCGCTCGCCCTGACCCCGGCCCTCTTCGGCCACGAACTGCTGCACAGGAACCTTCCGGTCCTCCTGAAGGAGTACCAGATCGGAAACCGCACGCTCGTCAGGGAGGGGGGCGTCACCTACGATCGGACGCCGGTGATCAATCCACGAACGGGCGAGGATATTGAGCCGCTGATCAGGGCGAATGAAGGCAAGACGCCCCTGGTCGAGTACCTTGGCGGCTTCGCGGATGTCGACGGCGATGGCATCGTGGATTGCATCGATCCTGCAATCACACCGACCGCCGACAACGCGGACGGTGATTTCGTTCCCGACCGGCTTGATCCCGATCTTCGCTTTGACCACCGGCCGTATTCCTGGATGTACGCTGTCCGGCGTGGACCGTCCTGACGTGGCGATGGCGCAGCCTGAAGCGTGGCTTCGCGGGCCCGTACCGGGCGTTCCGGCGCTGTTGCAGCCGGTCGCGCATGGCTTGATCCAGTGCCGCGAGGAAGTGACCGCGCGGGTCGCCGGACTGACCGTGGATCAAATCTGGGCGCGTCCCTTTGGCGGCGCCTCGATCGGCTTTCACGTGCGCCATGCGGCCGGGAGCATTGACCGGCTGTTCACGTATGCGCGCGGGGAGCAGCTCTCGGCGGCGCAACTGGCGACGCTCGACGGCGAAGCGCATCCGGACCTCGCCGCTGACGTCGATCAAGCGCTCGTGGCGTTCTTCAACGAGACCGTCGAGCGAGCCTTCGAACAGCTGCGGACGACGAGCGAGGCAACGCTGCTCGAAGCTCGCGCCGTCGGGCGCAAGCAACTGCCGTCCACAGTGCTCGGCCTCCTGTTCCATGCCGCTGAACACACCCAACGTCACGTGGGGCAGTTGGTGACCACGGCAAAGGCGTTTAGACGATGAGCATCTTCACGAATCCTGCTTCGTCCACGCCGCCGGAAACCGCGGCGTATGTTGCCGCGCTGCTTCAGTTGATCGGTGATCGCGACCCGGTCGCGGTGCTGCGCCAGACGCCTGTCGCCCTGCAGCGATTCCTCGAGACCACACCGAAGGACATCGTGACGAAGCCCGAGGCGCCTGGTACGTGGTCGATTCGTGAGGTGTTCCAGCATCTCGCGGACTCCGATCTCGTGGGAGGCTTCCGTCTCCGCATGGTCCTCGCGCACGATCGGCCGCCGCTGGCGGGCTACGACCAGGATCTCTGGGCGAATCGACTCGCCTACCAGGACGTCGATGTCCGCGACGCGCTGGAACAATTCACCGTGCTCCGCCGCGCCAATATGCGCCTCTGGGAGCGTCTGACCGAAGAAGACCTGGCCCGGGTCGGCGTGCACGGCGAACGGGGCGAGGAAAGCCTCGGACACCTCCGCCGGCTGTATGCGGCGCACGACCTGCTGCACCTTCGGCAGCTCGAACGCATCCGCGCGGCGCTGAGCTAGGGGACCGGATGTGAGAATGCCGCTGGCGCTCGTCGCAATCATGACTGTCGTGGTCGTCACGGCCCGCGCCGAAGTGATCGAGACCTCCGACGCGGGATTCCTCGTGAAGAACGAAGCACTGATCAAGGGGACGCCTGTCGAGATCTACGGGGCGCTGACAGGACGCATCGATCGCTGGTGGGATTCGGCGCACACCTTCTCCGGTGACTCCTCCAACCTCTCTCTCGACCCGAGGCCGGGCGGATGCTTCTGCGAACGCCTGCCGAACAACGGCGGCGTGACGCACCTCACCGTCGTCTTTGCCGCTCCTGGCAAGGAGCTGCGATTGACCGGCGCCCTCGGCCCGCTGCAGCCCGACGGCCTGGCAGGCAGCATGAGCTGGACGTTGTCGGAGGCGGGCGGCAGCACGAAGGTTGAATTGCGCTACAGCGTTGGCGGCTATCGATCCGGAGGGCTGCGCGGCCTTGCGTCGCCGGTCGACGGCGTCCTCAATGGGCAGTTGCAGCGGCTCAAGAAGTACGTAGAAACCGGCCAGCCGGAATAGGAGTACGTGCGATGACTTTTCCCTCGCCCGGAGTAGGTCCCCGCTGGTGGTTTGGCGCGCCGCTTATCGCCTTCGCGTATACGCTCGTGACTCCTCGATTCTTTCCGGACATCGTCAGTTGGCCTCCCGAGCTTCCCGGCGAACAGGTGGGAATTTTGCGTTGGCTGGTCGGCCTGGTGGTCGGCGTGGCGATCCTGGTGAGCTGGCGCCTGGCGCGATGGGCTGCTCACACGCGGAACGCGTAGGCGAGATGCCGCCATTTCGGATTGAGCCGGCAACCGACAAGGATGTCCCGCTGATCCTGCAGATGATCACG
>CAMCNL010000102.1 GCA_945876205.1 Candidatus Sulfopaludibacter sp. SbA3 | reverse complement strand
CCCTGGTAGCCGCCGCTCTGGCTGAAGATGGCGGTGTTGATGCCAATCAGTTCGCCGCGCGTGTTCACCAGCGCGCCACCCGAGTTGCCAGGATTGATCGCGGCGTCGGTCTGGATGAAATCTTCGTAGTCGGAGATGCCGACGTTCTTGCGGCCGAGCGCTGACACGATGCCGAGCGTCACGGTCTCATTCAACTGAAAGGGGTTGCCGATCGCCAGCACCCACTCGGCCACCTTGAGCTTCGACGAGTCGCCCCACGGCATCGTGCGAAGGTCGCGCGCGGCGATCTTCAGCAGCGCGAGGTCGGTCGAGGGATCGACGCCGACGATCTCGGCCTTCATCTCGCGCTTGTCCTCGAGCGACACGGTAATCGCGGGGAGCTGGCGCAGCGAGATACGCCCGGACTCGCCGGCGACGACGTGGTTGTTGGTGAGGATGTAGCCGTCAGAGCTGATGATCACGCCCGAGCCGAGGCTGCTCTGCACGCCTCGCCTCGACCCGAACACATCGTCTTGACCGCCGAAGAACTGGAAGAACGGGTCATTCGAGTACGGTGAGTTCGGCCGGCGGACGACCTGCGTGGAAGAGATGTTGGCGACGGCGGGCACCGTGCGCTCGGCGACCTGGGTGAAATCAGGGAATGCCGGGGCGGTGGCGGCGCGACCCGGGACGACGGGCGCGATCGCCGCGGCCGGTGAGGCCGGAGCCTGCGCAACGGCGTCGCTCGTGTTGCGCATCCGTCCGGTGATGACCAGGCCGGACGCGAAACCGCAGAGAAGAAGGAGCAGCGACAGGACGACCCGTCGTCGAGTGCGCATTCTTACGAGATCGCAATGCGGCGCGACGGTTCGTCCGTCTTGGGACAGGTCACCGTCAACACGCCGTCCTGAAGCTCGGCGGTGATGCGCTCGACATCCACCGGGAGCGCCATTTGAAAGGTGCGGCTGAAGGAGCCGTGGCCGCGTTCGACGCGGTGATACTGCTCGCAGCCGGGCTCGCGCTCGGACCGCACGCCCGAAAGCGTGAGGCGTCCATCCACCATCTCGATCTGCAACTGCTCGCGCTTGAGACCGGGCAGTTCAGCCACGATGATGTAGTGCTCGGGGGTCTCGTGCAGGTCGACCGGCGGCACCCATCCGGCAGGCCCCGGCGCAAACCGATCGAGCCTCTGCTGGATGGCTAGCAAGTCGCGAATCGGATCCCAGCGGGTGAAGGCCATTCGTGCGTCAAATGATGCTAGCACAGCGGCGCGGGCCGTATGCTAGGATCGACAGGATCTACTCAGTAAAACATGGCTTCCATACAAGCGCCACGACTCAAGAAGGGCATGCTCATCAAGGTGGAGCAGGACCTGTTCCGCGTCCTCGAAGTGAGCCACGTCACCCCGGGCAACCTCCGCGGATTCGTCCGCGTGAAGCTGCGCAACATCCGCAACGGGGCGATGTCCGACCAGAAGCTGCGGTCGGACGACACGCTCGATCGCGCGTCGCTCGAAGAGCGCGAGATGCAGTATCTCTACCAGGACGGCGACGACTTCTACTTCATGGACACGACCTCGTTCGAGCAGACGCACATCACGCGTGAAGCGCTCGGCGACTCGGTCAACTACATGAAGCCGGAAATGATGATCCAGGTCGAGTTCTACGGCGAGGAGCCGGTGGGCATCGAGCTGCCGCCGCAGGTGGACCTGAAGGTGGTCGATACGGCCCCCGGGATCAAGGGCGCCACCGCCAGCAACCAGGTCAAGCCGGCGACGCTCGAGACGGGCCTGGTCGTGTCGGTGCCCCCGTTCGTGAACCCGGGTGACACGATCAAGATCAACACGGAAACCGGGGAATACCTTTCGCGAGCGTAGCTGGGGCAAACAATGGACGTCGTTCGTCACCCTAACAATCAGGGCTGGATCGAAGTCATCGTCGGCAGCATGTTCAGCGGCAAGAGCGAGGAGCTGATCCGCCGCCTGCGCCGCGCCCAGATCGCCCGCCAGAAAGTCCAGATCTTCAAGCCGCAGGTCGACGTCCGCTATTCCACCGCCCACATCGTGTCGCACAGCGAGATGCGCATCGAGTCGGTGCCGGTGAAGACGTCTCGTGAACTGCTGGAGCGCGTCGAGAAAAACACCGAGGTCGTCGGCATCGACGAGGGGCAGTTCTTCGACGCGGAGCTGCCGGCGGTGTGCAACGAGCTCGCCGACCAGGGCAAGCGCGTCATCGTCGCCGGCCTGGACAAGGATTACCTCGCCAAGCCGTTCGAGCCGATGCCGCAGTTGCTGGCGATTGCCGAATACATCACCAAGACGCTGGCGATCTGCATGGTGTGCGGCAACCCGGCCAATCACACGCAGCGGCTTGTCGCCGTTGACGATCGGGTGCTGGTTGGTGCGGAAGGTACCTACGAGGCGCGCTGCCGGCGCTGCTTCGATCCGCACCTGTCCGAAACTCCCAACACGCCCACTCCCAATTCCCACATCGCCGCCAAACGGCGGTAGCACGACCGATGTCTCCGCAGGAATTTCTCCCACAGGTCCTCTTCCTGTTTGGTGTGGGATTCCTGCTGGCGAACATCAAGGTCCTCGCCGAGCTCGTGCGCTTCCGGCTTCGCAAGCGGTCGGCGCTGCTCGTGTGGGAGGCGGCCAAGCCGCCGTATTACGGCTTCACGCTGGCGCTGGGCGTGATGCTCGGCTTGCTGCTGGCGTTCAAGTTGTTCTACCAGCACCGCCCGCTGCCGCAGCTCTTTGGCGAGGCGATGATGTTTGTCTACTACGGCTACGCGTTTCCGCTCAGTACCAGGATCTCGCGCGGCTTCTACGGTGACGGCGTCTGGTCAGACACCGCCTTCATGAAGTGGGGACAGATTTCAGCCGTCTCGTGGAAGGAAGAAGAGGGACGCGTGACGCTGCTCCTCATCTCGCATTCCTGGAACATCGCCCGCCGGCTCCAGGTGCCGGGCCCGCTCTACGGCCAGGCCCGTAAGTTGTTGAGGGAGAAGATAAAAGCCCAGGACATCCACATCGGCGGGGCCGGGCTCGACCTCGGCAGCCGCGACGACGCGGACGCGGTGTAGGCGTCAGGCCTCAGGAATCTGGCCCCAGAAACCGATACAGTTCGTTTGTATGGCGCCCAGACCGACATGGAAAGGCTTTCTCAAGGTCAGCCTCGTGAACATCCCCGTCAAGGTGTTCCCGGCGACTGAATCGGCGGCCACGCTCTCCTTCAACCAGCTCCACGCGGAGTGCCAGACGAAAATCCAGCAGAAGAAGTGGTGCCCGCACTGCGAGCGCGAGGTCACCACCTCTGAGCTCGTGAAGGGATACGAATTCGAGAAGGGCCGCTGGGTGGTGGTCACCGAGGACGACATCCAGAAGGTGCGCGTCGAGTCGACGCGCGTCATCAACCTGGTGCAGTTCGCCGACGACAGCGAGATCGACCCGATCTACGTCGACCGCGCCTACTACCTGGCGCCCGACGGTCCGATGGCGGCCGAGGCGTTCGCGGTGATGCGCGACGGCATGGCGGGGAAGGCGGGCATCGGCAAGGTCGCGATGTACGGGCGCGAGTATCTGGTGGCGATCCGCCCCCAGAAGAAGGGACTCGTGATGTACACGCTGCATCACGACGCCGAGATCCGCGCGATCGATCAGATCGAGGAGCTCAACTCGCTGCCGACCAAGGTCAAGCCCGAAGAGATGAAGCTCGCCAAGCAGGTGATTGCCACCTTCGACGCCGAGCTGAACCTCAAGGACTACAAGGACGAGTACACCGAAGGCCTGCGCAAGATCATCGACGCCAAGATCGCGGGCGAGGAGATCGTGGCGCCCGACGTCCAGGAGCCGGCCAAGGTTGTGGACCTGATGGAAGCGCTGCGCCGCAGTCTCGACTCGGTCAGCACCACGAAGAAGAAACCTGCCAAGGCCGATCTGCTGGCCAAGGCGGCGAAGTCAAAATCAAAAACCTCAGGGTTGAAAAAGGTTGCGTCGCGTTAATGCATATTCCTGAACGTCTGCTGCTCGGCCCTGGCCCGAGCATGATTGCGCCACGCGTGATGCGCGCGATGGCCTCCCCGGTCCTCAGTCACCTCGATCCCGATCTCATGACGATGATGGACGACGTGCGGGCGCGGCTCGCGCGGCTGTTCCAGGCGCCAGACGACGCCCTGACGATTGCGATGTCGGGCACCGGCACCTCCGGCATGGAGGCGATGATCGCCAACCTCGTATCCGACGGCACGCGCGTGCTCGTTGTCACGACCGGATACTTCGGCGATCGGCTCGCCGACATCTGCCGCCGCTACGGCGCCACGATCACGCATGTCAGCGCCGAATGGGGACGGGCGATCGACCCCGCCGCCGTCAAGTCGGCGCTGCGAAGCTCCGGCACGAAGGGCATCGAGATCGTGGCCGCTGTTCATGCGGAAACGTCCACCGGGGTGCTCAATCCAATCGAAGACATCGCCACCGCCGCCCGCGAGCATGGCGCGCTGATGCTCGTTGATGCCGTCACGTCGCTGGGCGGACATCCGCTCGATGCCGACGGATGGGGGCTGGACGCCGTCTACAGTTGCACGCAGAAGTGCGTCGGTGCGCCGTCAGGGATGTCGCCGGTGCTGTGGAGCGCACGCGCACGGGCGAAGAAAGAGCCCTGCCGCAGCTTCTACCTCGATCTGGATCTGCTCGAAGCCTACTGGCTGCAGCGCAAGTATCACCACACGCTCTCGTCCACGATGATCTACGCGCTGCACGAGGCGCTGACGATGATCGAGGAAGAGGGACTCGAGGCGCGATGGGAGCGGCATCGCCGCAATCACCTGACGCTGGCAAAAGGGCTGGAGGCGATGGGCCTCTCGCTCCTGCCGCCCGAATCCGAGCGGCTCTGGACGCTCAACGCCGTGAAGGTGCCGCCAGGCGTCGACGAAGCGGCGGTGCGCCGTGCCTTGCTGACGAAATATTCGATCGAGATCGGGGCCGGACTCGGACCACTGGCTGGCAAGATCTGGCGAGTGGGCCTGATGGGCGCGAGCTCGTCGCCTTCGTCCATCCTGATCTTCCTCGGCGCGCTCGAGCATGTGCTGCGCGATGCCGGTCACGCGTGTCCGCCCGGTGCGGGCGTTGCCGCAGCCGCCGCCGCGGGCTGATACTGTTCGGCAGGTGCTATTCCAGTCGTTCTACCTGAAATGCCTCGCCCACGCGTCCTATGTCGTGGGCGATGAGGGCACCGGCGTCGCCGCTGTCGTCGATCCGCAGCGCGACGTCGGGCAATACATCGAATACGCCGCCGAGCACGGCCTGCGCATTCAGCACGTCTTCCTGACCCACCTTCACGCCGACTTCATCGCCGGGCACCTCGAGCTTCGCAACCGCACGGGCGCCACGATCTACCTGGGACGCGCCGCCACCGCCGAATATGCTTTCACGCCGCTCTCCACCGACGACGTCGTGGAGTTCGGGAGCGTCCGCCTCAAGGCGCTGGAAACACCGGGACACACACCCGAGGGAATTTCGATCCTCGTCTACGATCTGGCCGTCAGCGACACCACGCCGTACGGCGTGCTCACGGGCGACACGCTGTTCATCGGCGACGTCGGCCGTCCGGATCTGCGGGTGGCGCTCGGCTGGAAAGCGGCCGATCTGGGTGCCTTGCTCTACGACTCGCTGCACGACAAGCTGCTGCCGCTGCCGGATGCGACGCTGGTGTATCCCGCGCATGGCGCCGGTTCGCTCTGTGGCAAGGCCATCTCGCAGGAGCGGGTCTCGACCATGGGCGAGCAGCGGCTGGTGAATTACGCGCTGCAGCCCATGAGCAAGGCGAAGTTCGTCGAGCTGGTGACCACCGACCAGCCGGACGCGCCGGCGTATTTCACCTACGACGCCGTCATGAACACCAAGGAACGGCCGACGCTCGATGAGGCGCTGGCGCGCGAGCTTCAGCCGCTCACGCTGGAGCAGTTGCTCGAGGCGCAGAAGATGGGGGCGCAGGTGCTCGACACGCGAGACCCCGAGCAGTTCGCCGCGGCGCACCTGGCCGGCAGTATCAACATCGGCCTCGGCGGTGAATACGCCACGTGGGCGGGCACCGTGCTTCGCCGCGACACGGCGATCGTGGTCGTCGCCGAGCCCGGCGCCGAACGGGAGTCGGCGATGCGGCTCGGGCGCATCGGCTTCGATCAGGTAGCAGGCGTTCTCGACGGCGGCCTCGCCAGCGCCGACGCGCGACCGGACCTGATCCGCTCGACCGAGCGGCTGAGTCCGGAGCTGGCGGCGGAGCGACTCGCCTCGTCGGCCCCACCCGTGGTGATCGACGTGCGCACCCCTCCCGAGCGCGAGAAGAACCACATCGCCGGGAGCCTGCACATTCCGCTGAATCGTCTCCAGGAACGTCTGATCGAGATTCCAGCGGGGCGTCCGGTGCTGGTGCACTGCGCCGGCGGCTACCGCTCCTCGATCGCGGCGAGCCTCCTGCAGCGCGCAGGGGTTCCGAACGTGGGTGAGATTGCGGGCGGGATTACCGCGTGGGAAGCCGCGGGATTGCCTCTCTAACAGCCATGCCCCCGCTGACCGTTGCGCTCGCGCTGATGATCGGTGCCGCCGGCGCCATCGCCGGCGGCCTCGGTACCGCTCTCGGGATCGGCGGCGGCGTCTTTCTCGTACCGTTCCTCACGCTCGCGCTCGGGTTCCCCTTGAAGTCCGCCGCCGCCATCAGCCTGGCCACCGTGATCGCCACCTCGTGCACGGTGACCTTGCACCGCGCCGGCCATCAGTTGATCAACCTGCGGCTCGGGATGGTCCTCGAAGTGGCGACGACGGCCGGGAGCCTCCTGGGAGGGATTACCGCGCAGTTCGTCGGCGAGACCCTGCTCGAGCGCCTCTTTGGCGTCGTCGCCATCGCCATCGCCCTCGTGATGGTGACCCGCCTGCGCCGCCGCAATATCTTGTCCGATCCCGGCGCAGACCCCGGGCGGTTCGGCGGCCGCTTCCACGATGAGGAGAGCGGCAGGGTCGTGACCTATCGGATCAAGCGGATGCCGGTGGCGCTGGCGGCGTCCTTCGTCGCCGGAAACGTGTCATCGCTGCTTGGCATCGGCGGCGGCGTGATCAAGGTGCCGATCCTGAACGCGTGGTGCGGCATGCCGATGCGCGCGGCGGCGGCGACCAGCGCGCTGATGATTGGCGTCACGGCGACTGGAGGCGCGATCATCTACTACGGCCACGGCGATCTGCAGGCGCTGGTGGCGGCTCCGGCCGTGCTCGGCGTGCAGCTCGGCTCGTGGGCCGGCATGAAGGTCACGCGGCACGCCTCGGTGAAATGGCTGAAGCTGCTGATGGCCGCGGTGCTTGCCGTGGTGGCCGTGCTGATGATCACGAGGAGCCTGAGATGAGCGCCAAATCTGCACCCGCCGGCCTGGAGCAGATGATTGGAGGCGTGCTCCGATGGGGGACGGTCCTGAGCTCGACCTGTCTCGCGGTGGGGCTCGTCATGGCACTGGCCGGCTACCAGGCTGAGGCCGCGCGGCTCCTGGCAGAAGCGGGACTCCTCGTCCTGATCGCGACACCCGCGGGGCGCGTCGTCGTCTCGGTCGTCGAGTATGCCCGGGAGCGCGACTGGCTGTTTGTCGGGCTGACGCTGGTGGTGCTGGGGGCGCTTGGCGGCAGCGTTGCCGCCGCATTCTTCTTCTAAAACTTCTTCCAAAAGCGCTTTCCACGATGACGTGGCCACGGAGACACGGAGTCACGGAGAAGACCCAAAAAATACTCCGTGTCTCTGTGCCTCTGTGGCTACGTAGAAGTGAGAGAAGCTTTAGGTCAGGACGCGCGCTTCTCGCCGAGCCTGAGCGGTGGCAGGCTGAAGATGCCTTCGAGCCGCGAGTAGATCGCGCCAAAGAGCCCGGCGCCGACCAGCGCGCCGGCAAGCGCCGCGAGGGCGTAGACCTTGCCTTCACCGATGTTGACGAAGATCGGCCCCGGGCACATCCCGGCGATCGACCAGCCGATCCCGAATAACACACCGCCGGCGATGTTGCCGCGATTCCTGGGCTTCAGTTCAATCTCGATCGGCGCGCCTTGCGCCGTCCGGCCATGCCGCTTGATCAGCCAGAGGCCCGGCGCCGTGAGCACGACGCCGGTGCCGATGATTCCGTAGAGCTGAAACTGCGTGAAGAGGAACATGCCCTGGATGTAGTCGTAATCGGCGGCCCCGCTCCGGCTCAATACGAATCCAAACGCAGTCCCCAGCAGCACATAGACCAGCGTCATCACGCGCTCCAATGGAAGATCACGCGATAGACGATCTGGGTGGTGGCGAGGCCGCCGGCCATGAAGCTGAGAGTCGTGACCAGGCTGGGCATCTCGAAATTCGAGAGGCCGAAAATGCCGTGGCCGCTGGTGCACCCGCCGCCCAGCCGCGTGCCGAAGCCGATGAAGAGGCCGCCGGCAAACATCCACGCGAGCTTGCCGGCCGGTCCGAGGCCGATCACCTGGTCGAACATTCCGAGGTCCCAGGTGGGAGCCCAACCGCCGCCCAGCACGGCGGAGAGGAAGCCGCCGAAGGCGAGTCCGGCGATAAACGGCAGGCGCCACGCGCGCCCGGCGCGCACGCTGCTACGCGTGAAATACGGAAGTTTCAGGAGGAGGCTGCAGACGTCCTCGAGGCCGCTCGAAAGACCGAGGCGGCGGTTCGCGACAAACAGCAGGCACAGCGTGATGGCGGCGATCGCGGCGCCTGCGACTGCCCAGTGAATCGGCGTTAGACCGTGGAGGATCAGCGGCACCTAGCGCTTATGTGCCTGCACGTACTCGACCGCGAACGTCTTGAGCGCGCCGCTGGTCAGTCCGAGGGCGGCGGCTTCGGTGCCGGCGCGCTCCGCATCCCATTTGTCCACCAGCATCCGCTTGATCATCCACATCGCCGCGGCGCGGTTGCCGCTGGCGCAGTGCACGAACGCGGGCTGGTTCTTCGGATCGTTGACCGCCTTGAGAAAGTTGTCGACGACCGCCGGATCGGGGGAGGCGGCGTTGAACGGCAGGTGCACGAAGTTGATACCGGCGGTCCGTGCGGCGGCTGCCTCGCCGTCGATGTCGGCGCCACCCTCGCTGGCCTGGCGCAGGTTGATGATCGACGCGTAGCCCATCTTCTTCAGCCCGGCGACGGCGGCCGGCGTGGTGGCACCCGCGCAGGCGATGGTCGTGTCGAGGCGCGCGAAGCCGGTAACGCCCGGCAGCGTTTCCTTCGTCACCGTTTGCGCCTGGAGCGTGGTCATCCCGATCCCGAGGGCAACGGCGAGAAGGAACGATCGCATCAACATGAGAGCTCCAATCAAGAGTGGTGTGGGTGGCAGGTAGACGGATGCTATGTTAGGCTCGCCGCACAATCGGGTCAATGTGAGCCCAGAGGATTCATGGTCAGCCGCACATTCGTATTCCTGCTCATCATCAGCCTGCTTGGTGCCGCGGCGTGCTCCCGTCCGGCGGAACCGCCGCCGGCATCGCCCGACAAGCCGCTCTCCCAGTTGACGATGAACGGTCCGCTCATCGACGCCCGGGTGACGATGGTGGCGGCGTGGGAGTTTCCGAAGAATCCCAACAACGACAAGACGCTCGATACGTCGAAGCTGTCCAATGAAATCCGCCGGGGTTTCAGGCTCTTCACCGACACCCCGGCCGAGGCGCCGCACCTGGCGCCCGGGCGGATGTCGTGCACCAACTGCCACATGAATGCAGGCCAGCGCGAAAAGTCACTGCCGCTGGTCGCCGTGTCCGGGATGTTTCCGGAGTACAACCGCCGATCGGGACGCCTGTTCAGCCTGGTTGACCGGATCGTCGACTGTTTCCTGCGAAGCGAGAATGCCACCGGCGCGAACCTGTCGGCGGATCAACTGCCGACGACCGCCTCGCCCGAGGTGCTCGCCATCTCCGCCTACCTGACCTGGCTCTCAAAGGGATCGGAGATGGGGACCAATCCGTCGTGGCGCGGCAAGAACACCATCGCGGCAAAGGCACTGCTTCCCATGGAGAAGCTGGATCCCGCGAAAGGCGAGGCGATCTACGGCGAGCGTTGCGCGAACTGCCACGGAGTGGACGGTCAGGGCGTGAAGATCGGTGACAAGGCGGCGGCTCCGCTCTGGGGACCGAGCTCGTGGAACGATGGCGCCGGGGCGGCGCGGGTCTACACGCTCGCCGGGATGATCCGCTATTCGATGCCGTACATGGATCCCGGCCACATGACCGACGAGGACGCGCAGCACCTCGCGGCCTTTATCAACTCGAAACCGCGCCCGGCGTTTCCATTCAAGGACCGCGACTACCGCGTGGAACCGCTTCCCGTCGACGCCGTCTACTACAAGCGGCCGGAGGCGTCCCCGCTCACCCGCCACGAAGCCACGAAGCCCTTGGCCACGAAGCTCACGAAGAACCCGAAGGCTTAGCCACGAAGAACACGAAGATCACGAAGCCTTTTGGGTTCCCGTTCTTCGTGACCTTCGTGGCTAAGCCTTCGGATTCTTCGTGGTCTTCGTGTTCTTCGTGGCTAAGCCATCGGGACCTCCGTGGCTAGTTTTGGAGACGCTTACGCTCGGCAAGGATCAGGCTGTATTCCGCCGAGCGCTTCCACACGCGGTTGGCCATCTCGGTGAGCTGCACGGCCTTCATTCCGTAATACAGAAACGCCGCTCCCGCCAGGCCGACGACGGCCGATTGCATCAGGCTGACCTGCGTCTCGCCGAGCGAAATCCTCAGCCTGCCTAACGCCAGGTAGGAGATGACGCCCGTCGCCGCCAGGAGCGGTGCGGTCATCGTCCGCACGCCCCACGACGTGACGCGTGACTGCTTTTCCATCAGCGCGCCGATGGTCTGCAGCCGGTCGACGCGGGCCTTGACCGCGGCGAGATCGCTCGCCAGCAGCACGTCCCGCAGCGACACCTGCGCGCGGCACGCTTCGGCGACGCGACGCTCCCCGCGCCACCACGACGGTCCATCCACCTTGACCTGATACTCGGGGAAGACGCGGCCCAGCATCGCCTGCATGCGGTGACTCGATTCGGTCGAGTGTTCCTCCCAGGTCGATACCGTGTCCACTTCGACGACGCGCCGTTCGGGGATGAAGACCAGCTCGTGCAGATCGCCCGAGCTGCCGTCCTGGACGTAGACCGCCATATGCGGCGCAACGGTGGCGTGCAGCATCGCCTCGTGGTCGAGGCAGGGCAGGAGCGGAACCGCCGGCGCCGGATCGAGCGTCAGACGATAGAGCTTGATCGACAGCGTGGGACCGAACGCACGCAGCGCATCGAGGATGCGTCGGGCTTCGGCGTCAGCCAAGCAGGTTCCACAGGCTGAAGTCGGCGGCCGTGGGGTCGCGCAGCCAGCTTGGCGGCGTGAGCCACGTGAACGCCAGGATGGCGATCACCCACAGGTCGTAGGCCAGCGTCCCGCGCTCGTCCCGCCAGAACAACGCCCGCCAGAACACCTTCGACAGCGGATTCGATCCGGCCGGCACCGGGATCTTGTTGAGCGCCAGGTAGGTGTAGTGAATGCGGTTGGCCACCGTCACGATCGACAGGATCAGGATCACCCAGAGCACCGCGGCCATGCGGTTGGTGAACGCGCCGATCATGAAGAGGACGATGCGCTCGGGGCGCTCCATGAAGCCGACCTTGCACTTCTCGATCAGTGACTCCGCGCGCGCCCGCGCGTAGCTCGTCATGATCGAAAACATCATGGCGAGAGACGCCACCATGACGTAGTCGGTGCGCCGCAGGTTCGAGTAGAGGTAGATCAACCCGAGAAAGAGCGCGATGTCGGAGAAGCGGTCGAGCGTCGAATCCCAGAAGGCGCCGAACGCCGACTGCGTGTTGGTGATGTGCGCGACCTTGCCGTCGATGAAGTCGAAAATGTTCGCGACGATCATGATCACGCCGGCCATCACGAAGTGGTCCCGGCCGAGCGCGATCGCGGCCCCGACGTTGATCAGGACGCCGATGAGCGTGAGCGTGTTGGGGTGGATGCGCAGTGCCACGCAGGCCGCGATAATCGCGCGCAGCGGGAACATGCAGACGGTTCCTATGAAACCGGTAAATGTCATCGTTTGTTATACTTAAAGGTTCCTAGCGCTCAAGACCGAACTCGCTATCGTAGCCCATGCCGATTCAGGACCTCAAGGAGCAGATTGCGCGGCTGCCCGAGCAGCCGGGCGTCTATCTCTGGCTCAACGCCGCCGGCGACGCGATTTACGTCGGCAAGGCGCGAGCCCTGAGGGATCGTGTGCGCAATTACCTGGGTGCCTACGGCCTGAGCCCGCGCCATGACGCGCTGCTCGAGGAGATTGCCAGTGTCGAGGTGATCGTCACCGACTCGGTGATGGAAGCGCTGGCGCTCGAGAACAACCTGATCAAGCAGCGGATGCCGAAATACAACATCCTGCTGCGCGACGACAAGAACTATCCCTACCTGCAGCTGACGACGAGCGAATCGTTTCCGCGAATGATGGTCGCGCGGCGCGTGGAGAAGGGCGACGATTTTTACGCCGGCCCATTTCTGCCGGCCAAGCTCGCGCGGCGGACGATGACCTTGTCGCATCGGCTGTTTGGCATCCGCTCGTGCAACGAAGTGATCACCGGGCAGCGCGGCCGTCCGTGTCTCGAGTACGACATCAAGCGCTGCATCGCGCCCTGCGTGGCCGAAATCTGCAGCGAGGAACAATACGGGGTGGCCGTGGTCAACGCGAGGCTCCTGCTCGAAGGACGCAACGACGAGCTGATGACGACCTTGCGCGATCGCATGGTGGAGGCGTCTGGCGCCGAGCGGTATGAAGAGGCGGCGCAGTTGCGGGATGCGATGCGCACGGTGCAGACGCTGCGCGATCGGCAGCAGAAGGTGGCGACGGCGCAGCTCGGCGATCGTGACGTGTTCGGCCTGAAGGTGGGACCGAGCGGCGGCGC
>CAMCNL010000101.1 GCA_945876205.1 Candidatus Sulfopaludibacter sp. SbA3 | reverse complement strand
CAGTAATTGACCGAGATGTAGATGAACGGCACGTTCGCCATGCCGAAGAGCGCGAGGCCGGCAGCGAGCTTGTCCGATCCCGGTCCCCCGTACTTCCGGAGCAGCAGGTACGCGACCGCCACCATCCATCCCATGAGACTCGATGTCAGGCGCACGTCCCACTGCCACCAGACGCCCCACGCCTTGCGCGCCCACAACGGCCCCGTGACGAGCGCCAGGGCACCGAACAGGACCGTCAGCTCCGCGGCCGCCCACGCCGTGCGATCGTGACGCGGGTTGCCGCCGAAGAGATACCGCGCGCTGGCGATGCCGCACACGACCGCGGCGATCAGGAACATGCCGGCGGACGGCATGTGGTAGTAAAAAATCTTCTGCACGAGCCCCATGGTGGATTCATAGGGCGCGCTGGCGATGAGGAGCGGTGACGCCGCGAACATCGCGCCGCAGAGCACTGCTACAGGCGTAAACCATTTAGGCATTAAATACCCGTTCAAACTTCCTGGTTCCAGGTTCCGGGTTCGTGTTCAGGTTCGGTTCAGTGTTCAGGTTCACCGTTCTGCGTTCGGGAATGAAGTTCGAACTTCACACCTTCGAACCTTCGAACTTCGAACCTTCGAACTTCGAACCTTCGAACTTCGAACTTCGAACTTCGAACCGAACCTGAACACGAACCCGGCACGAGGAACCCGGAACCGTGAACCGCATTGACTGTCTAGTCCGTCATCAACGGTTCGAAGGTCCAGAGCGCGAGCGTCACGAACACCACGTCGAAGGCCAGCAGCAACGCGACCCAGAAGCGGACGATGGCGACGTCGAGCTCGGGCTCGAGAAGCGCGGCCGTCGCCCGGACCCCGGCAATGATGACCGGAACGGTGATCGGATACAACAGCACCGGCAGCAGCACGTCGCGGCTGCGCGCACGCACCAGCATGGCGGCAAAGAGCGTTCCCACCGCCGAAAAGCCAATCGTCCCGCTCACGACCACCGCCGCAAGCCAGAACGGATGCGCGAGGAGCGGGGCCTGGAACAACAGCGCAATCATCGGGATGAGGATGATCTCGGCGGCGACCAGCAGCGCCACGATGCCGACCAGCTTGCCCACGTAGATCGCCGGACGCGGCGCCGGCGCCAGCAGCAGCGCCCGCAATGTTTCGGACTGCCGCTCGCGCTCGAACGCCCGGCCCAGAGCGAGCGTGCCCGAGAACGCGATCGCGATCCACAGGATCCCGGCCGCTGCGTCGGTGATGGCGCGGCCCTCTTTCACCAGCGCAAACGCAAACACCAGCACGCACGAGACCGCGAAAAACAGCGTCGTATACGCGATCTCGCGGCTCCGCACCTCGACGGTGAGGTCCTTCCGCACGACCAGCCAGACGGTGCGCGCGAACATCAGGACCTGGTCATCACGGCGCGATAGGTGGCTCGCAGCCGATCGGGACGATCGATCGACTGGACCATGCGTCCATCCCGCAGGAAGACCGCGCGATCGAGCAGTCCCTCGGCGAGGTCGAGATCGTGCGTCGCGAGGATCACGATCGCCCCACTCTCCCGCAATCCATTCAGTCGTGCCACCAGCGCCGCGGCCGAGGCATCGTCCAACCCGGTGAACGGCTCGTCCAGCAGCACCAGCCGGGGACCATGAATCAGCGCGCGTTCGAGGGCGACGCGCTGCCGCATGCCGCGCGAGAAGCTGGATACGGGATCGTCGGCGCGGTCGGCCAGGCCGGCGCGCTGCAGGGCGGCACGCGCCGCATCGGCGGACGCGGCAATCCCGTGCAGCGCCGCAAAGAACGCCAGGTTCTCGCGCGCGCTCAGCTCGGGATAGAGAAACAGGTCATGACCGAGGACGCCGATCGCCGCGCGCAGTGCCTCGGAGTGCGGCGCCGCGGCATGCGGTCCGGCCTCATGCGATCCGTAACGGATGCGCCCGCCGCTCGGACGAAGCAGCGTCGCCAGCATCGACAGCATCGTCGACTTGCCGGCGCCATTAGGACCGAGCAGTCCGAGGATCGTGTTCCGGCCGGCGTGGAAGGTGATCTTGGAGAGAGCGCGGCGGCGGCCGAAGTGGCGGGAAATGTCTTCGACCGCGAGATCGTCGAAGTCGACGCTAGCCCTGAGCGAAGCCGTCAAGCAGCGACGCCCTCGCCGCCTCCCTGCGGTCCGGCGCCTTCCTCGTCGAGCTCGCCGTAGATCTGTTCGAGCTCGGCGATGAGCTTCTGCCGGCGCGCCTCGTTCACCGGTGGGCCGGTAGCGGTGCGGCGGCGCTCTTCGATCTCAGTCAACTGGGCGAGCAGCGCGTCGCGACGCGCGATGAGCCGTCGCGCGGCGTCCTGCTCCTTCGAGCGGGCGCCGAACGCGAGCCAGATGCCCGTGAGCACGACGATGCCCGCGGCGGTCAGCGCGACAATGCGCGGCGTCTGGCTGTGCGCGGGCAGATCCTTCAACTCGACCGTCAGCATCGCGCCGGCCGGAAGCGCGGGACCGCTCCCCAGCCAGTACGCCGTGCCGTCACCGGCCTTGACCTCGCCGACCGTCGAAAACTGCGCCGATGACATCGAGGCCGTGACGATCTTCTGCATCGCGACGGTGAGCTGCTCCATCGCCGCCGGCCACTTCTGCTCCATCGTCACCGATGAGCTCGTGTACGGGAGCGTGAACCCCACCTGCACCGGCGTGACGCCCGCCGCAAACGGGCCGGTCACCGTCACGCGATCGCCGGACACGGTCGCCGAGGGCGATGAACCTTCGAGGATGGACGCGCCCGCGGCGCCGCTCGGCAGGTCGAGAATCAGCGGTCCGCCGATGTCGACGCGCGCCCTGGCGTTGTTGAGGATCTCCAGCACGTAGAAGATCTGCAACGCATCGTCGCGAAACTCCAGCATCACGCGCGAGTTCGGGTTGAACACGACGACGCCCTTGACGGGCGGCGCGGCGGCTGACGCCGCGTCTTCCTGCTGCTTCCGCGCGGCGGCGTCCTTGATGCCCGCGACGAGGATGACGCGCAGGCCACCTGAGGACGGGGGCGTGAACGGATCCGAGACGAGTGCCTCGCCATTGACCGTGGCCTCAGCTCGGGCTTCGACACCAGCCTGGAGGTTGTCGAAATTCGCCCGCCCCTGATCGTCGGTCTTCGCCTCCCGCGTCGTGGCTCCCGATTTAACCGTAACGAGCTGACCCGCGACGTTGTTGCCGATCGCCTCGCGTACGACGCGCACCGTGACGGTGCCGGCAGGCAGCTCCCCAGCCGGAATCGCCTTGCCGTGAATCAACGCTGGATCCGGCATGTTGACCTGGGCGCTGACAACGCCCAACCCCGAACTTCCAACTCCCAAGGCCCAGAGCCCAAAGCCCAAAGCCCAGAACCTAAAGCCCAGCGCCTTCATACCTGCGCCTCCAGTCGGGCGCCGCAATGCTTACAGAAGCGCGCCTCGGGGTCGCGTTCGGCGCCGCACGACGAACAGAACCTGGCAACAACGGCTGGCGGCGGGGTAACTGTCACTGGTTCGGGCGACACATCCACGTGATGCGGCGCCGATCGTGGCGGTCCGCCAAGGCGCCTCGCAATTTCCTTCTCGATGGTCTCGCGATATCCCGCTCCCGCATCGAGCTGACGAATCAAGCCCGCCGCCCTGGCTCGCAGGCGCGTGCTCATCTCGGCGAAGTCCTTGTCGGACACCTTGCCCATCGCCTTGTCGAATTCGAGCTCCTTGATCGTGCGCAGCACAAGCGCCTTCTCGCGCTCCAGGGCCGCGCGTGTACGGCCACCAAGAATCTGCGGACCGGTGGGGTCGTCTTTACCCGTGAGTGGCGCGAGCGTCCGCCACATCGCGACGCCGACGATGGCCGCGGTAAAGATGACCAGGCTGAGGAGAATGATCCCCGAGGGCGTCTGTCCGCGCGACACGAACACGACGATCGTCGCGCCGACCAGGCCGGCGAGGGTGAATAGCTGCCACGGGTGAAGGGACTCGCCCTCCCCCCGGGACTCAATCGAGATTTCTGAGCTCATCGTCCAGGCGGGCGTCGATCGCCGGATCCAGGCCGGCCGCGCCCGCCACCGCGTGTCCAGCCGGTCGCGACCATCGGCGCGCGGTCAAGACGACTCCCACGAGTGCGAACACCGCGACGAGATAGGGAAACAGCCACGCCAGGCGGTTGAATCCTTTATCGATCGGTGCAGCGAGCACGGCCTGGCTGCCAAAGTCTTCCACGAAGGCCGCCAGCACCGCGTCGTGGTCTTTGCCCTCACTGAGGAACTGTTTCAGCTTCGCGGTCTGCGCCGCATGGCCGCTGCAGTTGAGCATGCCGCAACTGCCGACCGGCAATCGGCATCCACACGTACAGAGGATCTCGCCCTCGAGGCGCCGTTCGAGCGCGCTCCTCTCCTCCACCGCGACGGTCTGGCCGGTCTGCGCCTGCGTCTGCGCGTGCGCCGTCGCAGGCAACACGAGCGAGAGCAATAACAGCGAGGCCGTGACGGCGGGGCCGGCGGCGCTGGCAGGCACCTTGGCCACGGCGAATGAATACGCCGCCTCGGGCAGGAGCGCGATGCCAGTACCGATGGCGAGGATGCCGAACCCGAACCAGATCCAGTTGACGAGCGGGTTGACGACGATCGACATGCTCGCGCTCTGCGCCTCGAGATCGAACGCCGGCATGACGAGGTACAGGTCACCGGCGAAGGAGCGCCGGATCGCGACTTCCGTGGTCGGCTCCTGTTCGTGTTTCCGGTAGAACCATCTCGCCGGATACATCTTGGCGAGCTCCTTGCCGTCGCTGAACACCGTCGTGTAGCCGGTGATCATCTGCTTCTGGCCATCGTCGGTGACCTTCACCGAATCGAGGCGCACGACGAAGTCGCCCACCTGCACCTGCTGGCCCGGCTTGAGCAGCACCTGCTCCTCGCGCGAGAAGCCGCTGCCCGCGAACCCGAGGCAAATGAGCACGATGGCGACGTGGATGATGTATCCGCCGTAGCGCCGCCGGTTGCGCGAGACCAGACCGATGAGGGAGGTGAAGACGTCGGTGCCGCTGACGCCTTGCCGCACGCGCGCGCCGCGCCAGAACTCCTGCGTGATGGTGCCAACGACAAACGCGCTGAAGGCGAAGCAGATGCCTGACGTCCAGACGCGCACGCCGAGCGAGACCAGCGTCACGCTCACCACGATCGCGCACGCGACCGGGATCATGAACTGATCCCGCAGGTTCACCAGCGTCGACTTGCGCCACGCGAGCAGCGGACCCACGCCGGTCAGCAACAGCAGGAACAACCCGATCGGCAGCATCCACTTGTTGAAGAAGGGCGGACCGACGGTGAGCCGTTCGCCCGTGACCGCCTCGCTCAACGTCGGAAACATCGTCGCGAACAGGACGAAGAACGCGGAAAACAGCAGCACCCAGTTGTTGGCGAGGAACGCGGCTTCACGCGAAACCCACGAGTCGAGCTCGTTGCGCGACCGCAGCAGCGGCAGGCGGTAAAGGACGAACCCGAAGCTCACCGCGACGATCGTCACCATGAACGCCGTGAACATCCGCGCCAGCGCGACGTCTTCGCCAAAGGCGTGCACCGACTGGACGACGCCCGAGCGGGTCATGAAGGTGCCGAAGATCGTGAGGAAGAAGGTCGTGATGACGAGCGTGACGTTCCAGACGCGCAGCATGCCGCGCCGTTCCTGCACCATCACCGAGTGCAGGAAGGCCGTGGCGGTGAACCATGGCAGCAGGCCGGCGTTCTCGACCGGATCCCAGCCCCAGTACCCGCCCCACCCGAGCTCTTCGTAGGCCCAGATCATTCCGAGGCCGAGGCCGATCGAGAGAAACAGCCACGAGACCATCGTCCAGCGACGGACGGCGCGGAGCCACGAGTCGTCCAGGTGACCGGTAATGAGCGCCGCCATGCCGAACGCGTAGGGGATCGTCAGGCCGACGAACCCCAGGTACATGGTCGGCGGATGGATCGCCATGTAGAAGTTCTGCAGCAGCGGGTTCAGGCCGCGGCCGTCGGCCGGCGTTTCGGTCAGGTAGGTCTCGAACGGGTTGTTGTGGATCACCATCAGGAACAGGAAGAACATCTGCACGATCGAGATGACCGCAACGACGTAGGGGATGAGCTCCCGGTGGCGTTCCCTGTTCACGTAGATAGCCGCGCTGCCGAAGAGCGACAGCATCAGCACCCAGAACATGATCGATCCGTCGAGCCCGCCCCAGAACGAGGTGATCTTGTAGAAGAGCGGCTGAACGGAGTCGGAATACCGCTGGACGTACTTGATGGAATAGTTGCCGGTGACGAAGGCGTGGATGATGACCGACGAGGCGACGGTCATCACGGCGGTGAAGAGATAGAAGGCGCCGATGCCGCTTTCAATCAAGCGGCGCGAGCGGCGGCGCGCGCCGGCGACCGAGATCGCGGCGGCGTACGCGGAGATGACGAACGCCGCCAGGAGAAGATACGACCCGAGGGTCGACATTACTCGGTCCCCGTCGTGCTCGCTCCCGGCTTGGGCGTGTACTTCGACGGGCACTTCGCCATGACGCCGTCAGGCACGACGTGGAACGTGCCATCGGGCAGGAGCGTCCCCCGCACGACGACCTCCGAATCGTTCTTGAAGGTGTCGGGCGCGATGCCGGTGTAATACGCCTGAATGACCTTGCCGTTGTTCTCGACGTTGAAGCGGTACTCGAGCGTGCCCCGCTTCTGCCGGACGTCCTTGGCGTAGCCGTGCACCTGGAGTTTCTTGCCCTCCCACTGCTGCGGGCTGGCCATCACTTCGTCCACGTGCTTGTAGTATTCCGTGCCTTCGCTGAGCGTGGAGTAGAGAAGCCCGCCAAATGCCAGGACGAGCACCACGCTGGTCAGCCCGATCTTCGCTGCTTTGTGACTCATAAATAAGGACTTTCGTGGATACGACGCTTCTCAGGATATCAATAATCCCGCATTCGTGCACAGTTGGTAGACAACCGCCACCGGCAGACCCACCACGTTTGAATACGAGCCGCTGATTCGCGCCGCAAACCGCGACGCGAGGCCCTGGATCGCATAGGCCCCAGCTTTATCCATGGCCTCGCCGCTGGCGACGTACCAGTCGATCTCGGCGTCGGTCAGCGGCGCAAACTCGACAACCGTCCTCTCGACGCTCGTCTGGTTCTTAGACTCACAGACGAGGTGGACGGCCGTCATGACGGTGTGCTCACGCCCGGAGAGCAGCCTCAACATCCGCTTCGCATCGTCGGCGTCCGCGGGCTTGCCAAGCACCTGGTTGTCGATGAGCACGATGGTGTCGGCCGCCAGCACCGGGCGCCCGCCGGCCTGCGCACGCACGGCCTCGGCTTTGGTCTGCGCCAGCCGGCGCACGTAGCCGTCAGGCCACTCTTCCGCATCCATCGTCTCGTCGATGTCGGCCGACACGACGTCGAACTCGATCCCCGCCGCGCGCAGCAGCTCCGCCCGTCGAGGGGAGGCGGAAGCCAGAATCAGCCGCACAGGTTACTCATTCGCCGCGCTCCTGGATGAAGGGATGTGGTCACGGCGCGCGGCCGATGTCAGGCAGTAGCCGTCGCCGTGCACGGTATGAAGAAACAGCGGATGCCGGGGGTCGCGCTCGATCTTCTTCCGCAGCCGCCCAATGGCGGTGTCCACCAGCCGGGTGATCGGCGCATCGAGATAGCCCCAGACGCCACGGAGAAGCTCGTCGCGATAGACGACGCGATCCGTGCGCTCGGCCAGGTAGCGCAGCAGCTCGCACTCCCGGCGCGTCAACTCGACCGTGCTGTCCAGCCCGATCGCGCGCTGCGACTGGAGATCGACGGTGACGTCGCCCAGCACGAGGCGCTCGACATCCGCCCGGACGCGGCGAAGCACGGCGTGGATTCGAGCCACGAGCTCCTCCACGTCGAAGGGCTTGGTCACGTAGTCGTCGGCACCGAGATTGAGCCCCTTCAACTTGTCGATCTTCTGTCCGCGCGCGCTCAGGATGATCAGCGCCGCCGCCCCCCGGGACCGAAGCGCGTCGCACACCTCGAAGCCGGTCGTATCCGGGAGCATGATGTCGAGCAACACGAGATCCGGGTGAAACTCGACCGCCTGCCGTACGGCCTCGTCGCCCCGGCCCGCCTGCCGGACATCGAACCCTTCGATGACGAGGTTGTCGTAGAGGACGCGCGCCATCGCCGGATCGTCCTCGACGACCAGGATGCGTTTGGCCGGCTGCGTATGCACGTGGCTCACGTCTCCCCGGCTCACAGGCTGACACGACTCATCGCGGCTGTCCCATGAACCCGCTGTTCCGCGGCCGCGGGCACGACGACTGTGACGGTGGTGCCGCGGTCGAGCGAGGAGTCGATCGTCAACGTCCCGCGGTGATCGCTGACGATCCTGTTGACGATCGCCAGTCCCAGCCCGCTCCCGCCGGCTCCCGCGTTTCGGCCACGAACGAACTTCTGAGTCACGCGACCGAGGTCGTCGGGATGAATGCCGAGGCCCCGGTCCGAGAGCTGCACGCACACGTCGGTGCCGCGCGCCTCGACAGCGAAGCGAAGCTCCTTGACCTCAGCTGAATGACGGATCGCGTTGTCGATGAGGTTGCCGAGCAGGAGCTCCATGGCGTCCCGGTCGGCCAGGATGGGCGGCACGTCCGCAGGAATCTCGACCGATACCGTGTAGTGTTCGCGCTGGAGCTGGTGCTTGAAGCCGGCAAGGGACGCGCCGATGAGGTCCTCGACCTCCACGGGCTCGAACGAGTACACGTCGGCCACGTCGGTGACTCGAGCGTGGGCGAGCACGTTGTCAACGAGCCGGGCAAGCCTCTTGGCCTCGTGCACCACCGCGGTCGCGTACTCCTGCTGCGCCCCGGGGTCGCGCACGCGCCCTCGCATCAATGTCTCTCCCATGGCCTGAATACTGGCGATCGGCGTCTTCAGGTCGTGCGTGACCGACGCCATGAATTCGGCACGCATTTCCGCCAGCTCGGCGGAGCTGCGCATCGCCCGCGCGGTGATGCCGAGGCCGAGGGCGAGCACAAAGGCGGCAAACGCCGCGATGCCAAGCGTGAGGTCGGCTCCATAGAGCGCCACCCGAAGCGCCGGATCGCCGGTCGCGTTGACCGACACCGCCCACGCGCGTGGGACGAACGAATCCTGGCGGTTCGCCAGCAAGACCGGATCGAAGAATGCCAGGGGAAAGCGCCGCCGGCTGATGAACGTGCTGTCGCCGAGGCCTGGCTGCCCCACGACTGCATCCCCGCGGTCGTCGGCCACCGCCAGCATCAGTCCCGGGTTCTCGCCGCCGATCTGGGCCACCTGCCTGGTCAGCTCCGCAAAATAGTACTGCCTCACCCACGGCAGATTCACCATGAAGCCACGGGCCGAGGCGAGGTGCTGTCGCAGCCGATCCTCGTACTTGAGGAGCACGACCACCTGGTACTGCGAGCCGCCGACCGAGATCTCCGAGACCGAGAAGGGCCGGCCCGCGGCGGCGTCGCGCCGAACCGGCGCGAGAACCTCGCGCGCCACCGTGGGCTGCACGAGCGTGCGCACGGGATAGCGGTTGAGGCCTGACGGCGGCGGGGCCCACGCGGGCGGACGATCCGAACGCGTGTGGAAGGTCAGCTCCGCATCGGGCTTGCCGGGATCCCAGACGAGAAACGCCTCCGGGTAGGGGTACCTCGCGAACGAGCTGGCGACGAGCGCGGTGACTTCGTGGGATGAATCGAGACCGAATTCGTCCCAGGTTGTCGACGGCAGGACGAAGGCCTGCGCCGCGCGCATGTCCCTGGTCAGCGCCGTAACGAGCAGGCGTGCGGCCTCGTCCGCGCGGCGCTGGACCAGCAGCCTCGAGCTCCGCTGGAACTCACGACTCGCGCGAAACCCGAACCCGGCCAGCAAGGCGACGGACACACAAATGCCCGCGGCCAGCCAGGCGGCCAATCGGGAAGAACGGGACCATCCCCACAGGTTCATGTCGAGGGGTTCCAGATCCGATGATAGCGTGAACGTCGGTGGGCGCGGGCAGCTACCGCAGCCGCGCGCTGCTCAGATCAGCGTCCGCGAAATCCTCGACCTCGAACCTCGCCCAGCGCATATCGGCTTCGCCGAAGTCGGCGCCGGTCGCGACCGCGCCGCGCAGATCCGAGTCGCAGAAGCTCACCTTCCTGAAGCGACCGCCGCGCAGCGATGCGTTCTGCAGGCTCGCGCCTTGGAAGGTGCCGGAGAAGAGATTCACGCCGCGCAGGTTCGCGCCGGACAGGTTCCGCCCATGGAGGGGCGCGACACCGACGAATCTGGTGTGTCCTGTTCATCACTGACCATGTTGCCCCCCCGGCGTGTGACGTCGCCCCCGGCGCCCTAAAACGAGTACCGCGCCCCCCACTGGATCTGCCTGGCGTCCAGCGCGCCGATCGGCACGTTGAACGAGCTCAGGCGGATGTTCGTGCTGCCGCCGATCGTGTTGACGACATTGGTGACGTTGAACGCCTCGGCGAACAGCTCCATGCGCCGGCCACCGCCGAGGCCCACGCGTTTGGTCAGCCGCAGGTCGATATTCCGGGCCGGCGGCTTCACGCGGATGGCGTCGAGGGCGAACGGCGCGAGGTTGAGGCTCGCGCGATACGCGTTGATGATGTCGAGCTGCTTCTTGATGTCTCCGCGGCCCACGGTCGGCGGCAGGCCGGCCGGCCGGTCAACCGTGATGGCGTCGCCGTCGAGGTCGAGCCCGGTCGTCACCGTGACCGGTTCGCCGCTGATCAGGCGCGCGATGCCGCTCACCTGCACCGCGAACGGCAGCTCGAAAGAGGCGGACACCGCCAGGTTATGCCGTGTATCGGTCGGGTTGTACCCGTACTCGAAGGAACGGCCCGTTCGGACGAACGCGTCCATGGACGCCCGCTGAAAGGAGCGGAGCGTCGTCTCGCGCGTGACGCCGTCCATCAACGCCCGTGCCAGGGTGTAGGACACCTGCAGGCTGTTGGCGCCGCGCACGCGCTGGCGGAACTGCATCTCGACGGCGTCGTACCAGCTCTTGGTATTCGCCACGCCCACCATGTTCACGCGGCCAAGCGTCGACACCGGGCGGGGGTTGCTCGCGCTGATCGGGCCGCTGACGGGCAGGTTGGCGTCGCCGCCGCCCCATGCGTTCGGCATGTACGAGTGCACGGCGTCGACGTCGAACGACGTCGAGCCCGTCACCTGCCAACCGACGCCGGCGGTCGCGGTCCGCTGGTAGGGAAACGCGAAGTCATCGCCGATGAGCTGCACGGTGCGCAGGCCGCTGCCCGCGCCGGCGGTGGCGCAGGCCACCGAGGGATAGCACTGCCCCAGCTTCGTCCTGTCGGTCATGAGAAGCGAGGTGCCGAAGTTGGCGTGCTGCGAGCTCACCGAGAACCACTGGCGGTTTCGCGTGATGTAGACGCCGTAGCCGCCGCGCGCCACCAGCGTACCATCGCCGCGGACGTCCCACGTGACCCCGGCCCTCGGCTGGAGCGCGTCGTACTGGTTGCCGCGATCCCGGCTGACGAAATTCTCGATCCCCTTGAACTGCGGGTCGTCGAGCATCGTGCCGATGATGCCGTTGTCACGCAGGTTCGTATCGAAGTCCCAGCGCATGCCGAGGTTGAGCGTCACTCGCGGCCGCACGTGATACGTGTCGGAGACGTAGGCGGCAATCTGGGTCGCGCGATGCTCGAACAGTCCCAGCGTGTTCGACGACCCGCGGACGGTGAACTGATTCGGATAGGTGGCCGGGTTGTTCCGGTCAAACGGCGCGTCGGTCGTGAAGGTCCACAGCCCGCCCTCGTTGTGGTGGGCGTCGAACGCGTAATGGCCCAGGGTCCATTCGCCGCCGATGTTCAGGTTGTGCTTCCCGCTGGTCATCAGGAACGCGTCGGTGAGTGTCACCCGCTCGCGCGGAAAGCGCTGCGGACTCTGCTGCTGCTGCCCCCAGCTGTAGGAGGGACGCGCGACACCCTGCCCGTAGAACGTCGGCTCCGCATACAGCCGGTGGACCAGCGCGTGGGCACGGAAGGTGTTGACCTTGGTGGCGGACAGGATCCAGTTCTCCTCCACCACGGTGCTGTAGGAGCGGCTGAAGTCGCTGAAGTCGGCGTTGCCAAGCGTCAGCAGCCCGCCGTCGATCGACCGGGCCGACTTCACCGGGGCGATGTCGCCGTAGTAGTCGTAGGCGTACCGCACGTACATGTTGTGTGCGTCGCTCACATGGTAGTCGACACGCCCGTCGAAGTTGCGCCGGCGATTCTCGCGCGGGAACGTCCCGTTCTCGGCCGCCGCGAACGGATTTGCGGGCGGCAGTGCCACGATGTCGGCGCTGTCGACGAACAACCCCTCGTACGCCGTGAAGAAATGCGTCCGGTTCCGCACCACCGGGCCGCCGAACGAATAGCCGAACCGCGTCTGGGTGAAGGGCGGCTTGCTGGTCGCAAAGGCGTTGGTCGCGTTGAGCGCCTTGTCGCGGCCGAAGTAGTAGCCGCTGCCGCTCATCCGGTTGGTGCCGGACTTGGTGACGACCGTCACCACCGCGGTCGTCGCCTTGCCGTATTGCGCGTCGAACTGGTTGCGGAACACCTTGAACTCGGCGATAGCGTCCTGGCTCATGTTGATCGTCGGCACGCCCCAGATCGCGTCATCGACGTCGCCGCCGTCGATCTGGGTCGTATAGGCGTACCGCTGATCGGGTACCGCGCCGAACTTCGTGACGCCGTTGCGTGGCAGGTTCGAGGGCGTGCGGGTGATCGGCGCCGCCCCGGGCAGCAACTGCGCGAGCACCAGGAAATTACGCGAGAGCACGGGCAGACTCTCGAGCTGCGTCGCCGTGATCACCGACGAGGGCTGTGAGCTCGACACTTCGACGAGCGGCGACGCGCCGCTCACCGTGATCGTCTCACTCAGCGTCCCCACGCCGAGCGTGATGTCGAGGGTCGAATCGGCCGCGACGACCAGCGTCAGCTGCCGCTTGCAGGTACCAAAGCCCTGCAGCTCCGCGACGAGCTCG
>CAMCNL010000100.1 GCA_945876205.1 Candidatus Sulfopaludibacter sp. SbA3 | reverse complement strand
ATGGCCTCGAACCACAAATGCACGACCGCCGCACGCACGAGACCGTCGATCTCCGGCACGCGGCTGTGCGTGTTGAACCATTCGAGCAACGCGCGCATCTGCCCGGATACGTCGGTTGAAGGTGGCGCCTCGTAGTGCACCACGTCTGGCTTGCCAATGCGCGGGGGGACGATTTGCATCGGTTCGGCATGGGTGCGCCAGCTGCCCGTAGTGATGCGCGTCACGCCGCTGCGGCCTGTGGGGAACAACGCCGCGTGCCAATCAAAAAGATGTTGCTCGGTGAGCGGGTGCTCCCAGTGCGAAACCGCCGCCTGCAACACATCCAGCGTCGCCTCCGTGCGCGGGTCGCGCGGGGCAGCAGAACCATCCGCGAGGCCGAGCCGGCGCGCGGCGGACGCGCGGACGGAGTTCAGTTGAAGCTGCTCACCCTCGATCTGCGCGGTGGCCAATGCTTCCTCGGTCCAGCCGGCGAGCTGCAAGTCGGCCAGATCCGCCATGCCCAGGCCACCGGCCAGCCCCAACATGCGGCCCTGCGCCAGGCGCGCTTGTGCCAGCGGCGCCGTAACGGCATTCGCGTCCCACTTGAGACCCGGCCAGCCGGGCGCCTGCCAGATGTACATGAAGCGTATTTTAGGTGTTTACGCTTCAATATTGAAGCGTAAACAGCCGATTTGCGCCTCATTTGTCGTTCCATGACCCGCGGTGTCCGGGCTCGCGGGGATCAGGTGGTACTTGCCCCTGATTGCCGCCGTTGGTCGCAAAGGCAAAGAACACCGACGAGAACTGCGCGCTGCGCAGCGGCTTGGTGTAGTTGCCGTTGTTGTAGTCCGGATCGTTGGTGATCGAGTCGACGATCAGCCTGGCTGCAGGGGGCGCCTGCGCCTGATCGCGCTCATCGAGCAGGGCGCGGTGATCCAGCAGATCCTGCGGCATCTCCGGCTGCCCGCCGAGCTCCCCGCTCCGACGCCCGCCCGCGCACCGCCGCAACTGCTCGACGCGACAGCGCCACCCTTCGACGACGACCTTCACGACTTCGGCTCCGGCTGCTGACCACGTCGTCACGCGCCGCCGGGCCGGAGGTGTGCCCGTACAGGGCCTCACCCACCCGGCCGGGAGTCGCGCCCACCTCCATCGTCGCCACCAGCCCTCCCAATCCGCGCTGTGACCACGGGCCTTTGAGCAGAATGCGCGCTGTGGGAAGGGGAGAGGGGGGGCAGGGTCGCACTATCTGCGCTCGACCGAGCAAGGAAAAGCAGGGCCGACGGCGTTGATTCGGCGATCGGTCAGACCGCAATCGGCATGACCTCGCGTTCGATCCTGCGGGCGTTGGCAATCTCCGCGAGACGCAAATCGTAGATCGCCTGCAGGTTCAGCCACGAGTGGGCATCGCCACCGAAGTAACGCGCCAGGCGCATGGCCGTATCCGCGGAGACTCCGCGCCGTTCGCGCACGATGTCGTGAATCCGCGGCGCCGGCACGTGAAGCACCTTGGCCAGCGCGTTCGCGGTGAGGCCCGCAGGCCGCAGGAAGTCCTCACGCAACACTTCGCCGGGGTGGACCGGCCGCATACCATTCTTGATCTTCATCGCCCCGCTCCCGTCAGTGATAGTCCGCAATCTCGACGTCCTCCGGCCCGGCGGCGGTCCAACGAAAACAAATACGCCACTGGTCGTTGATCCCGATACTGTGCTGGCCCTTCCGATCGCCCTTGAGCGCTTCCAGATGATTGCCGGGAGGCGACTTCAGAAACTCCAGCGTCGCGGCCGCATGAAGTTGTGTCAACTTGCGCGTGGCCACGGCCAGGATGGCTCCGAAACGCTTCGACTTCCCTGTCTCGAACAGCCTCCGCGTGTCCGTAGAGCGAAAGCTCTTGATCAAGTACCGACAGTATAACGGATAACGTTACACGGCAACCCGTCCTGGCGTGCGCGCAAGGCCGACGACCTCGGCGAGACGACGATGCGTATGCGGTGCTCGCGCTGACGCAGAAGGGCGTGGAGCTGTTGAAGGATGAAGCGAGCTTCCCGGGCCTGACCCTGGCTCGCCAGCGTCCGCCGCGAAAGGACGCGCCCCGAACCCGGTCGCGCGTCGAGACAGAGTCGTGGCAGGACGTGGACCGCGCGCTGTTCGATCGCCTCCGCGCGGTGCGCCTGGAGACGGCGCGGCAGCGCGGCGTCCCCCCGTACGTGATCTTCCACGACGCCACGCTTCGCGAGATGGCCCGCGTTCGGCCTACGTCGATCGATGCGCTGCTCTCGGTCAAAGGCATCGGCGCGCGCAAGGCCGATGACCTCGGAGACATCTTCCTCGCAGCGATTCGCGATCACCGGCCAGCCTGACCCTGACACGGCCGGCGCGTTGACCCCGGGCCGTCTCGGCTCCTGATCGGAATCTGCTGACGACGCGGCGTGAGGGGCTGCCCCGGTTCGTCGAGCAGGAGTTTCGCGACTTCCTCCGCTGCGGCTGGCTCCCACCCCACCACGCACAGTCCGCGTGGCGGGGACCCCGGCTGGCCGGCGGCTTCGCGCGGTTTCGATGCACGGCGTGCGGCTTGGATCGGCTGGTCGCCTTCTCGTGCAAGGGGCGCGGGTTTTGTCCGAGCTGTGGTGGCCGGAGGATGGCCGAGCGCGCCGCGCACCTCGTAGACTGCGTCTTTCCTGATGTTCCGGTGCGGCAGTGGGTGCTGAGTCTGCCGTATCGCCTGCGCTATCGGGGGAGTTTGTTCCCGCACTCCTGCCAAGGCATACCCCCCCCTGTGAAGGGGCAAGAGTGTCACCCATGTGTCCGGAATACTGTGTTACCTATGTCTCAGGCAGCACCTCGCTCGGTCTGTCTCCCCGGGCCCGAGGAGCCAGCTTCCATAACGTGGGGGTTGCCAGGATGGTCAGGTCCCGTCGCCTCCGAAGCGTAGCCACGTCCCGCCCAATTTCTGCTGCTCGACGCCCGGCCGCGACCAGTCGCAGACGCCGGCAGGGAAGATTCGCCTCAGCCGCGCGGACTGTGCGGTCGTGAAGGTCACCCGGTAGTCCGGCAGCTCGATCGGCTTCAACTGGCACTTGGCGATGTCGTTGGCGAGGGGCCCGCCCGCGATCTCGCGGGGAAACGACGCCGTGGGATACAGCTGTTCGCACTGGCTGGACGGATTGCGAGTCTGCTTCTCCCCGATCTTCCGCGGCGTGGCGTCGCGCGTCCAGCAGGCAT
This sequence comes from Candidatus Sulfopaludibacter sp. SbA3, assembly GCA_945876205.1. Lineage (GTDB taxonomy): Bacteria > Acidobacteriota > Vicinamibacteria > Vicinamibacterales > UBA2999 > CANNDT01. The sequence goes on along the minus strand of CAMCNL010000100.1, from coordinate 9,984 downwards.
CTCCGAGATCCGACGGCTTCGCGCGTCGAACCTTCACGATCGCGGCATCACCGGATGCGTCCTTGGTGAGGGCGGTCAGCCACCGGTCCATCTGCGTGAGCGCTTCCTGATACGCCTGGCTCGTCCCGAGATTCGAGCGGTAGCGGTTGTCCTCCACGAAGATGACGTGGTTGTCCGCATGGCCATTGGCTTTGATCAGGCGCTCGCGCAGCGAGAACGAGTGGAACCGCACGTGGATGTCACCCATCGGCGCATCATCGAGATAGTTGCGGTAGTCGATGATCGGCGTGGCGGCCAGCCCGGCGCCTGTGCTCGTCAGGCGTCCGGTGCGGTACGCGGCGCGCAGCGCCGAGGTGTCGGCCACCGTTCGCGAGGCTGCGAGGTTGCCGTCGTTATCGAAGCCGCCGATTCGCTCGTTGAGATCGAGGAACTGATCGGTGCTGATGGTGCCGGCCGTAAGGGCGCGCAGCCCGTACTGGATGCCGACGTTATCGAGGGGGCGGCGGGCGAAGCCGGTGCGCGGATCCCGTCCGTAGGCGTTCACCGCGTGATCGAATACGTCGCAACGCGCGCCCTTTAGATTCGTCGTGGGGTGATACCACAGTGCCTGGGGCAGCGTCTTGGGACAGAACTCCGAGACCTGGATGCGCCCTGCGTCTTCGTCCACGTTCATCATGGTCGCGTTGGTGAGGAAGCCGGCCACCGCGCGCTTCTGGTCTTCGGTGAACGGCACGCCCGCCCGCATGAAGTACCGGTTCAGCAGCCGGGCATCGGTGATCGTCATCACCGTCGCGAAGCCGACGTCCGGAAACGTGCGGCATGGAACGATCCCGTCGAGCAGGCCCGGATAGTTGTCCACGTTCTGCAGCTGCTGGTACGAGCCGCCGGAGCAGCCCCAGCCGATGGTGAATGCCGGCGCACCGTACGCTTCGACGAACCGCTCCTTCACCATCATCATCGTCTCGGTGGCCAGCAGGTCGCTGCAGTTATTGCCAAACACGTTCAGCGATGAGGAGGCGACGGCATAGCCCTGCCGAAGCATGAATTCGTCCACCACGCCGCCGGTGTTTGCGCCCTGCCGGTACCAGCCCGTCACGCATCCACCGCCGTGCGTATAGATCAGGCGACGGTTCCATCCCGCCGACGCGTTCCAGGCGTCCGGTGCGGGATCCGCCGGGTTGTGGAGCATCGCGATCTGGTAGATTCCGCGATTGATGGTGCCGGTTTCGATCCTGACGATGAAGGGGACCGTCGCGCCCGCCAGCGTTGTGGTCTGCGCGACATCTCCGGGGATGACGTAGGCAGGTCGGGTCGCGACGAGAGGCGCCGCCACCAGCGGCTTCAGCGCCCCGCCCGCCGTCGATCGGTAGTAGTAGTCCACGCGAGTGTCGATCGAGCACTGCTGGTCCTTCGCCGCGCCGAGCGTGTCGCCGGATTGCAGCTTGAACGATTCCGTTTCGCAGATGAACGGGTGCTCGTGCGGACCCGAAAAGACCGGACCTTCGATGGGATGGTTGACGACGACAAGCCGCGCGCCAGCGGCCCGGCCTTTCTGCGCCACGGCAACGGTGTGGCGTCCGGGCGCGAGACCGGTGATCAGTCCCTCGAGTCGATGACCCGATTCATCCCCGCGAAACGCCGACGTGATGTCGGCCGCGTCGAGCGTGACGCGCGCCTCGGCGAGGCGCACCGAGCGCGGCACGCTGATGCGGAGCAGGACGTCGCCGCCGCTGACGAAGTCGGGGCGCGCCGACACGGTGTCGAACCGGAAGCCGCCAGGAGCCGTTTGTGCCGACGTCGAGATGCGCAGCGCCAGGATGAGCGCGACGACGAGCACTGCCGGCAGCAGGAATCTGACGCCCGCCCTCGAAACGTGTGCGTGCATGGACGCTCCTCAACGGAAAGTTACAGATCGCGCACGCTACATGCGGGAAGAAGTGTTGTCAACGGTTCGCCGCCCCCTCGACATCCTCGGGACGTTGCGCTACTCTGCCGCTGCCGGTCGCGACTCCGCCGGCTCCGGGCGTCTTTTTTCTGCAGGGGACCGAATCATGCGCGTCGCCGTCCTCGTCATCGCCGCCGTCTTCTCTGCTGGCGCCCTGGATGTTCCACTTCAGGCGCAGCAGGGCACTGCTCAACCAGCGAACGCGCCCGATGTGAAGGCGCTCGTGTTCGAGCTCGCCAACTCGATGGGCATGCTGCGCGGGATGCAGCAGGAAGACTCGATCGTCACGCTCGAACAGTGGGCCACGGGAACCGTGACGACGGGCCAGCAGCGCTCCGAGATTTCCGACTACCGGATGAGCGTTAACTACGCGCTGCCCGGCATGCGCCTCGATTTCGCCGCGAAGGCCGGTGATGCGCAGGCGCGCCGGTCCATTCAGGTCGTGTCCGGCGCGGTCTCATGGGATGAAGGCGAGCGCGGCAAGAGCCCGACGCCGATGCCCAGCGCTCTGAAGGATAGGCTCGTCCTGCTCTGGACCACGCCCATGGGCGTGGTCAAGGCAGCCCGCCTGGCAGGCCCGAATGCGAAGATCACGACCGCGGGGGGCGTGACCACGCTCTCGTTTCCTCTACCCGCTCCTGTACAGGACGTCGTCGTCAACGCGACGGTGCGAAAGGATCGGGGACTTGTCATGGCGCACCCGACCGCGTTGCAGGACTTGGTCGGAACCTACATTACGAGGGTTCAGACCGCGGGTGCGGTCGTGGCCGACGTCACCTACGCGGAGTACGGCGACTGGAATTGGGACGACTACAAGTCGGACGTCATGCTGCCGCGCCGCACGGTGTTGAAGGCGTTTGGCCGGGTCCTGGAATTGACGACGAAGAATACGAATACGTACAACCCGTACGTGGTGATGCCGGTCCCTGACAACATGCGGCAGGCGGCATCGCGGTAACGGCAGGGGCGTCGGTCGCCCCGAGAGAGGGAAGGGACATGAAAATCTGGAAGCTCTTGGCGTTTGCCGCAGTGCTCATGACGCAGCCGGTCGCGGCGCATCACGCGATCCAGGCTGAGTACGAGATGGGCAAGGAGGGGGCTTTTACGGGGGTCATGACGCGGTTCGCCATGATCAACCCGCACTGCCGCTGGTTCTTCGAGGAGACGAAACCGGACGGGACAAAGGTGACGTGGGAGATGTCCGGGGCGGGCCCTGGCGCGCTGCGCGCCGCGGGCCTCGTCAGGATTTTCCAGGTCGGCGCGACCTACGAGGTCACGTTCGCGCCGGCGAAGAACGGCAGCAACGTCGGCCGCGTGCGCACCATGAAGGCTCCCGATGGCAAGGTGATCACCTTGTTCCACGAGGATCCGACCAACGCGCTGAACAACTGAGAGGGCGCCATGCGTCGATTGATCGTTGCGGCCGCCGCCTTTGTCTGCTTCATGCCGGCGCACGCCGCGCTCCAGCAGCGCGCGGGCGCCGCGCAGAACGTCCCGACGCCGCGGACGGCCGGCGGCAAGCCTGACTTCAGCGGCGTGTGGGTGGGGACCGGGCAGGCCGGCCTCGTGCCCGACGCCCAGGGCAACGTCACGTTCCTGCAGCGGGGACGCCCGTGTCATCCAGGCCAGGAGTGCAAACCCGGCATCAACTTCGAGCGCGACAGCGGCGTGCGGCAGCGGACGGACACGAACCTCCCGTTGTACAAGGCGGAATTCTGGGACAAAGTCCAGGATCTCGACGTCAACGGGAACTTCAAGGACCCTGACATCAAGTGTTATCCGGAGGGGCTTCCCCGGATCGGCGCACCCAGCAAGATCGTGCAGACGCCGACGGAGATCATCTTTCTCTACCAGAGTAAAAACACCTTTCGCGTGATCCCGACCGATGGCCGCGAGCACGACCCGGTCCGGTCGCAGGACCTGACCTACTACGGCGATTCGGTCGGCACGTGGGACGGAGACATGCTCGTGATCGATAGCGTGGGGTTCACCGACGAGAGCTGGCTCGGGTGGCCGGGCTACTTCCACACCAACAACATGCGGGTGGTCGAAACGCTCCGCCGCGAGGGCAACACGCTCACGTGGCAAGCGACGATTCACGATGCCGCCGTCCTGATGCAGCCCTGGCGGATGACGCCGGTTCGACGGACCGTGAACGCCAATCCGAAGGCGCTGCTGATTGAGGATCTGCCCTGCGAAGACCGCGACGCGGATCACATCGCGACGCGCGAGCGCGGCTAGGCCCCGATTCATGAGTCTCACCAGGAAACATCTGCTTGCCTCAGCCGTCTGCGCCTGGGCGGTCAGCCTGCTCGGCGTCGTCTCCGCCGCCAGCCAGGCCGCGCCGCAGCCGCCGATGGCGGAGAACGTCTACCTGAACGTCCAGGTCCTCAAAGGCATTCCCGTCGATCGGTTCAACGACACGATGGGCATGTTTGCCTCGGCGCTGCTCCTCGACTGCGTTGGTTGCCACGACCCGAAGATCACCTCCGATACGAAAGCGTTCGCCATCGCCACGCCGCGCGTCCGGCGGGCGCGCCAGATGGTGCAGATGATGAACGCGATGAACCAGATGTATTTCGGCGGCCAGCAGCGCATCACCTGCTTCACCTGCCACAACGGCGATCCACAGCCGGAGCGCTCACCGAGCCTCCGGCTGCAGTACAGCGCGCTCGTCGAGGATCCCTCGTCGATGAAGTTCTTCCCAGACATCGCCGCGCCGCCGGCGGACCAGATCCTGGCGAAGTACATCCAGGCCGTCGGCGGGGCGCAGCGGCTTGCGGCGGTGACCAGTTACCGGGCGACCGGCACCTACATCGGGTTCGATACCAGCGACACCGAGGTGCCGCTGGAGATCTTTTCGAAGGCACCCAACCAGCGGACGATGATTGCGCATCCGCCGGTCGGCCCGGATTTGATCTGGACCCACAACGGAAAGAACGCCTGGAAGTACCAGCCCAATACGCCGGTACCGCTGACCGAGATCACCGGCTGGAGCCTGATCGGCACGGGGATCGACGCGATGGCGTCCTATCCGGCGGCGCTCGGGAAAGCGTTCGCCTCGTGGCAGGTCGGCTTCGCCGACATCGAGGGACGCCAGGTGATCGTCGTGCGCGGCACGAACCCGAACCAGTCGCCCGTGAACTTGTCTTTCGATGAGTCGGGCCTGCTCGTTCGCCTCGTGCGCTGGACTGAAACGGCCGCCGGCCCGGTGCCGGTCCAGATCGACTATTCCGATTACCGGGAGCTGGCGGGCGTCAAGATGCCGTTTCACTGGGTGATCACCTGGACCAATGGCCAGTCGACCATTCAGCTGAAGGATATCCAGCCCAACGTCGCGATCCCTGAATCACGATTTGCGAGACCGAACGCCGCCGCTCCGGCGTTGGCGCCCTGAGTCGCCCTCCCCGCACTCGGGACCCGAGTCTCACGCCCGGCCACGTGGTGTGTTAGCCGAAAGGACGTTACATCTCATGATTCGATCTTGTTCGTTCGTCAGGACGGCGGTGGTGTTCGCCGCGCTTCTCTCGGTTCCCTCGCTGGCGCGGGCGCAGGCGTCCATCTCTGGCGTGGTCACCGACGAGAGCGGCGCCGCCATTCCGGGCGTCACGGTCGAAGCCGCAAGTCCGGCGCTGATTGAAAAGATTCGCACCGTGTTCACCGACGCGGCTGGGCTCTACCGCCTGGTGGATCTTCGCCCGGGCGTCTACAAGGTGACGTTCACGCTGCCCGGCTTCAGCACGTTCGTGCGCGACGGACTCACGCTGGAGGGGGCGTCGACAGTGACCGTCAATGGCCAGATGAAGGTAGGCGCGCTCGAGGAGACCCTCACGGTCACGGGCGAGGGCCCCATCGTCGACGTCTCGAGCACCGCGAAAGAGCAGGTCATGACCCGCGAGCTGCTCAACGTCATCCCGACCGGCCGGCAGGTGTGGACGGTGGCGGTGACGATGCCGGGCGTCACGCTGTCCGGCCAGGACGTCGGCGGCGCCGGCGGACTGCAGCAGACCCGCATGCGCGCCTTCGGTACCGTTGAGCAGGAAGTGACCATCCAGGTGGACGGCATCCTGATGAACAGCGTCCACGGCGGCGGCAGCACGAACCAGTACTTCAACGACGGGATGACTCAGGAGATATCGGTCCAAACCGGTGCCCTGGGTGCTGAAACCCAGACCGGTGGCGTGCGCCTGAACATGATCCCGGAGACGGGCAGCAACCAGTTACACGGCTCGCTCGTGGCCATTGCGGTCCCCAACTCCAGTTTCCAGAGCAACAACCTGGACGACAACCTGCGCAACTTCAAGTGCGGGCCGACCCAGGCGCCCTGCGGGCTGACGTCGGTCAATGGTGTGGCCAGGATTGGCGACTACAACTTCTCCGGCGGCGGCCGCATCAAGAGGGACCGGCTCTGGTTCTTCGCCTCGTCGCGCACGGAAATCGGCGACACCACCTGGCCAAACGTGGACTACCTCGAAGGAAACCGCATCTACGTGGTATCCGGCCGTCTCACCTACCAGGCGGATGCGACGAACAAGTTCACCGGCTTCTACGAGCGGAACAAGAAGACCAAGACGGCCCAGTCGCCGGCGATTGGCACCACCTTCGAGGCCGCCAACAATCGTCCCGGCGACGACCCGTACGAAATGGCGCAATTGAAGTGGACGGGCACGATGAGCTCGCGCCTGCTGCTCGAAGGCGGCTGGGGGTTCAACGCGATCCGCTTCATGACGGCCTACCAGGAAGGCATCCGGCAGGAGCGCGGCACGCCCGATTGGTACAGGGTGGTCGCCCGCCGCGACCTCGGGTTGAACACCCTGACGACCGCAGGCACGCCCGAGACGAACACGCTCACCCACCGCAACGCGGTCTATGGGTCGGCCACATACGTGACCGGGGCGCACTCGTTCAAGGTCGGCGGTCAACTGAGTGGCGGCCCGTTGCGCACCATCGTCGACGCGAACGGCGACCTCATTCAGCAGTATCGCAACCGCATTCCAGAGTCGGTTCTCGTCTACAACACCCCGTACGACACCCAGGTCGATACTGACCACGACGACGGCCTCTATGCGCAGGACACCTGGCGGAAGGGGAACCTGACGACAAGCCTGGGTCTCCGCTACGACTATTTTGCGTCGTCGATTCCCGAGCAGCGCGCGGCCGCGGGTCGCTTCGTGCCGGCACGCCAGTTTCCTAAGATCGCCTCGCCGACGTTCCACGACATGGCGCCGCGCATCAACATCTCTTACGACCTGTTTGGCGACGGCAAGACGGCCATCAAGGCCGGCTTCAGCAAGTTCGTCAATCGCATGACGGCGGGCACGCTCGTGAGCCCCGTCAACCCCCTGGCTCAAACCACCGACACGAGGACATGGGCGGACCTCAACCGCGACGACATCGCACAGGACAACGAAATCGGTCCGCGCAACAGCGCGGCGTTCGGGACCTCGACCACGAGGGCCATCGATCCGGGCATCGTGCGGCCGTTCAACCGCTTTTACAACCTCAGCGCGGACCGTCAGCTCACCCGCGGTCTGTCGGTCGGCGCCGGTGTCTATCGCCGCGACTTCCACAACCTGATTAACTCGGACAATATTCTCGTGTCGCCGGCCGACTACACGGCTCGCACCGTCGCCAACCCGCTCGGCGGCGAGCCGCTGACCATCTACAACCTCAATCCGGCCAAGCGCACCGCGCAGCAGATCGTGGACGTCAACGATTCGAACCTGGCGTACCTCTACACCGGCTACGACGTGAACTTCCAGCTGCGTCTCGGTCAGGGCCGCGTCATTGGTGGGTTCACCACCGAGAAGTGGGTCAGCGACGCGTGCAGCCTCGACGATCCCAATAGCCCGATCCTGGCCAACGCCTATGCGGGATCAACGGGCGGACGATACTGCCAGCAGAGCGACTTCGACATTCCGTACCAGACGCAGGCCAAACTCACGGGCTTCTATCCCATGCCGTGGTACGGCATCGAAGTGAGCGGTGTCGCCATGAGCTTTCCGGGCGCGCGGTCGTTCACCAATTACACCGTCACGCCAGCCATCTCGCCGGGCCTCACCCAGGCGAGCATCACCGTTCCGCTGGTCGCGCCTGGCGACAAGTACTACGATCAGCGCTTTCAGTTCGACCTGGGCCTGGCCAAGTCGATCAACTTCAGCCAGCGGAAGCTGCGTCTGCAGGTCGACCTGTTCAATCTGTTCAACGCGAACACCATCATGTCCGAGTTCCAGACGTACGGCCCTCGCCTCGACCAGCCCCAGGAAGTGCTGGTGGGCCGCCTCATACGCCTCGGCATGCAGTTCCACTTCTGAGGCGCTCGAGCGCTCCGTGCGTTTCTTACTCCTGAACTGTTAACCGGAGGGTTGCTGGTTCGAATCCAGCCCGAGGATCACACAGGAACGCCTTCGCGATCACGCTGCCAGCAGAGCGGCGACCTCTGGAGTCTCCTGATCCGTCTTCCGCTTGATCAGGACGCTTACGGCGGGGGGCGACCGTCCGTCCGATCCGTCCGGCAAAGCTCCCCGCCTGTTCGGTCCGTGACTGAAGAGATGCCGCTTCGGCGAGGAGCGCCGCGGCGCGCTCGTCGGCGATCCCGGGCTGCTTCCTCCTCAGGACACCACGATCGGAGCGGGCGAGTCCTCCGCGGCCAGGGGCAGGTCGATCATGAAGACGCAGCCCTTGCCAGGCAGATTGCGGAACTGGATGTCGCCCCCGTGCATGCCGACTGCCTTTCGAGCGATCGAGAGCCCGAGGCCGAGACCGGTGCGGTCCTCCCTGCGCCGGGCGGCGAACGCCGTGAACGGTTCATTGGCTCCGTCGGGAAAGCCGCCGCACTCGTCTTCCACCTCGATATGCACGCGTCTGGCTTGCCGAAGGGCTCGAAGCACCACGCGTCCGCCGGCGGGCGTGTACTTGAACGCGTTGTTCAAGAGGTTCATCACCGCTGACTCGAGCAGCTGCGGGTCGGCAGTCACGGTCAGGTCGGGGTCCACCCGGTCTATGGCGAAGCGCAGGCTGCGGCTCTCGGCGTGCAGTTGGCCAACCATCGCGAGTCCGCTCAGGAAGGCGGCGACCGGTATCCGCTCGCTCTGCTGGATGTTGGCGCTCATCCGGATGTCAGTCAGCGTGTTCTCGACAAGGTCGCGCAGGCTCGTGAGGCTGCGGCTCAGCACGGTCCCCGTACTTCCGTTGATCGCCACGGTTCCCCGTTTCAACGCGTGAAAGGCGAGAAGCGCCGTATTGAGACCGTTCCGGATTTCGTGAGCGAGTTGTCCGGATTGCTCGATTTGTTCCGCCGATCGCGATTCGGCGGTGATGCGCGCATGTTCAGTGACGGCTTCGGCCATTGCCGTGTCGAGGCACCGATTCAGCGTGTGGAATTCTTCGGACGCGATCGGAAGGTTCTGCTCGACGGCCACCTCGGTAATGGCCTGGCAGATATCGCCGTAATCGTGGACCACCTGAGAAACGTTGAACCCCAGTGCCCGCAACTCCCCCCCGTGTTGGGTTGCTGACACACCGATGGTCTCCTGAGGAAACGGGTGTGCCGTCGCCTTCAGTCTGAGAGCCTCGGAGAGCTGAGTCAGGAACAACGGTATTCCGTGCTCGAGCTCACTCGTCGACACGAGCGGCCAGGGGCGATCGGTCAGTTTCTCCCGAGCCCTCTTGATAATTGCGTCGCGATAGGAGTGGATGAATTCATGGAGCATTGAAACCTCAGCGAGGCTTTCCAGCTCGCGAAGGTGCGGCTTCGTTCCGGGGCTTTCTCTTTCTGGAGGGGGCATCCTTGGACGCCTCTTCCTCGGCTATCCTCTTCACGATTTCGACGGGAACCGCTTCGAAATACTTCGGGGACTTCCGCAATGCTCCGTTTGTTTTCGCCATCCATGAACAGTACTTGTCCCCCCCCTCATGCGGGTTAGATCCTTTGAATACCGGCCCGTCTTCCTTAGCGCCAGCGAACCGCTCAACTAAGCGGTGTCTACCGCGGGGACTCGAAAACGCCTCGCGGGGGGGCGGGAGAGTTCTGTTTAAGG
>CAMCNL010000099.1 GCA_945876205.1 Candidatus Sulfopaludibacter sp. SbA3 | reverse complement strand
AGCCACGCCACGGCGCCGTCGTTCAGCATCAGCTCGCGGTTGTCCGGATCGACGAAGGTGCCGCCACCGGTGGCCACGACCACGTTGCGCTCGGGCAGCAGCTCCTGGAGCACCGCGCGCTCGGCCTGGCGAAAATATGCCTCGCCCTCACGCGAGAAGATGGCGGAGACGGTGCTGCGTTCGCGCGCTTCGATCCGGTGGTCGATGTCCTCGGCGCGCCAGCCGATCCGTCGTCCCAGCGCGCGGGCGACGGTGGTCTTGCCGGCGCCCATGAATCCTACAAGATAGAGCTTGTCGGCCCTCACGCCCGGAGCGACTCGAGCACGGAAAAGAACTCGGGATAGGAGACGGCCGCGGCGCCCGCGTCGTGGATGGTCGTCGGCCCCGAGGCGCCGAGCGCCGCGATCGCGAACGCCATCGCCAGCCGGTGATCGTTGCGCGCGTCCACCTCGCCGCCCGTCAGCCGGTGCGCGCCGTGCACGTGGAAGCCGTCGGGGTGCTCGTCGATCTCCGCGCCCATGCGGCGAAAACCCTCGGCGAGGGCGGAGATGCGGTCGCTTTCCTTGACGCGCAGCTCCTGTGCGCCCCGCACCCGAAGCTCGCCGCCATGCGTCGCCAGCGCGGCGAGCACCGGGAGCTCATCGATGACGCCGGGCACCTCCTCGGGCGCGATGTCGGCGCTGACCAGCGCGCGGTGCCGCACCACGATCGTGCCGATCGGCTCGCCCGACGGAGAAGGAGACTCGGCCGGGATGACGTCGACCTCGGCGCCTATCCGCCGGAGGATGTCGATGATGCCGGCCGCCCGCGTCGGGTTCAGGCCGACGTGCTCGATGGTCACTTCCGAATCGGGCATCGCCGCGGCGGCGACCATCCAGAAGGCGGCGGAGGAGACGTCGCCAGGAACATCCAGGGGACGCCCGGTCAGGCGCTGTTCACCTTTCACGCTCACCGCCCGGCCGTCGATGGTGACCGTGACGCCGAACGCGTCGAGCGCGCGCTCCGTATGATCTCGTGTGGGCAGCGGCTCGAGGACCCGTGTCACGCCTCCGGCATGCAGGCCGGCCAGCAGTACCGCGCTCTTGACCTGGGCGCTGGGGACGTCGGGCTCGAAGTCGATGGCCGTCAGTTCCCGCGAGCCCTCGATGGTCAGCGGCGGACGGCCGTCTGACGAGGAGATGCGGGCGCCCATCCGTTCGAGCGGGACGATGATCCGGCGCATCGGGCGGCGCTGGAGCGATTCGTCGCCAGTGATCGAGGCGCTGAAGGGATGCGCGGCGAGGATCCCCGCCAGCATCCGCATCGTGCTGCCCGAATTGCCGGCGTCGAGCATGGACGAGGGCGCCATCAGGCCGCGAAGACCGCGCCCCTCGATGCGGATGTCGATCCCCGCGACCGGGTCGCGCCCGGTCTCGTCGATCCGGACGCCCAGGCCTCGCAGGCATCGCAGCGTCGACGCGCAATCGGCCCCGGTGGAGTAGCCATGAATGGTCGAGACGCCGTCGGCAATGGCTGCCAGCAGCGCGTAGCGGTGAGAAATGGACTTGTCGCCCGGCGGCCGCACGCGGCCCCGCACGCGCGCCGCCGGGCGCACCAACACCGAAGACATCCGACGACTATACCTTGCACGTTGCACAGGTGCACAGTGCACGGACATAATTGGGTTAACCCCCGATGACCTGCGGGAATCCCGTCCGTCTCGACTTCCACAGCTCGTTCGACATGCTGGACTTCGTGCAGGTCGTGAGCGATCACATCGGGCGCATGTCGGGCCTCGATGATGACGCCGTGCATTGGGTGGGCGTGGCGGTGCGCGAATCGGTGATCAACGCCATCAAGCATGGCAATGACAACGACGCGAGCAAGCGCGTCCACGTCGAATTCATGCCGCTCGACGGCATCGCCCCGGGGATCGCGATCAAGGTGCGCGACGAAGGGCCCGGCTTCGACCCGGAATGCCTCCCCGATTGCCTCTCTCCCGAGAACATCCTCAAGTCCAGCGGCCGCGGCATCTTTCTCATTCGCAGCTTCATGGACGAAATGGTGCTGCAGCGCGCGCCCCAGGGCGGCATGGAAGTCGTGATGGTCAAGCGCGTCCAGCCCCAGCGCGTGTAGTTCGGTATACGTCCCTGCCTGATCCCGTCTTCCTCGCCACCGCCACGGAAATCGTCCTGCGCGCCGGAGAGATCCAGCTGGCGCGGCGTGAGTCCGGTTTCCATGTCACCAAGAAGGGCGAGATCGATCTCGTCACCGAGGTCGACCTCGAATGCGAGCGCATGTGCCGCGCCGTCATCGCCGAGCGCTTCCCGGATCACGACATCCTGGCGGAGGAGCTCGGTGGGGCCGCCGCCGGTTCGCCGCGTGCGAAGCACCGGTGGGTGTTCGATCCGCTCGACGGCACGACCAACTACGCGCACGGACTGCCGATCTTCTGCTCGTCGCTCGGGCTCGAGATCGACGGCCGCGTCGAGGTCGCCGCGATCTTCGATCCCACGCGCCAGGAGCTGTTTACGGCAGAACGTGGTCACGGCTCGTATCTGAATGGCCGCGCGCTTGCCGTGTCCGAGACCGACGCGCTCATCAATGCGCTGCTCGTGACCGGGTTTCCGTACGACATGCACAAGCAGACCGGTGACCTGGTGGAGCTCTTCGCGCGCTTCATGGGCCGGGCGCAGGCGGTGCGGCGGCTGGGATCGGCGGCGCTCGACCTCTGTTACGTCGCGGCCGGGCGCTTCGAGGCCTTCTGGGAACAACACCTCCAGCCCTGGGACGTCGCTGCCGGATCGCTGATCGTTGAAGAGGCTGGCGGGCGAATCACGGGGATGGACGGCGCACCCTTCGACCCGGCGTCTTTTCACCTCGTCGCATCCAACGGCCGAGTACACGACCTCGTCCTCGACGTCATCCGTGAGTTCCGCGCGGACCGCCCTTCGACGTAGCTCAGGGCGGCCTGAGCAGGAGTCGAAGGCCGTGCTCAAAAGCGGACGGACTGACCAGATCCCGTCGAATTGCTCAGTTTTCAGCTTGTTCAGAGATGGCACCTGCCGTGCAGCAGCCGCGCCGGAGGCCATCGATGGTCAAGAGACTCGGCTGTGTCGTCCTGCTCGTGTGCGCGGTGTCATTTGGATCGGTGCGTCCGGCCGCGGCGCAGCAGACGCTCAATTTCACGTTTGGATATTTCACGCCCAAGGGCGAGGACGCCCGCGTCGATCGCGACATCCTCGTGACCAATCGCAACGCATTCGTCTTCGATATCAAGGACTTCAATTCGGCGACGGTGGGCGGCGAGTGGCTCGTGCCGCTCGGCAACTACTTCGAGGCGGGTGCCGGCGCGTCGTTCTCGAGGCGAACCGTGCCCAGCGTCTACGCGGATCTGGTCAACGCCGACGGGAGCGAAATCGAGCAGGACTTCATCCTGCGCATGGTGCCGGTCGCCTTCACCGTGCGCGTGCTACCGCTCGGCCAATCGAATGGCGTGCAGCCGTACTTCGGCGCTGGGATCGGGATCATTAACTGGCGGTACAGCGAATCGGGCGAGTTCGTCGATCGCGCCTGCGCCAACGGCCGTAACTGCGCCATCTTCCGCGACTCGTTCGTCGCCTCTGGCAACCAGACCGGCCCGCTGGCGCTTGCCGGCATCCGGTTCGCGGGCGATTCCCTGAGCGCGGGTGGGGAAATTCGATTTCAGAAGGCCGAGGCCAGTCTCGGCAGCACGTTTTCGGGGTTAGCCGACCCGATGATCGATCTCGGCGGCTGGACCTATCAGTTCACCGTCGGGATGCGTTTTGGGAGATAGGCTCGCGCTTATATAGAGCGACGCCACCGCCCTCACAGATTCTTTCCATCCCGCGGGCAAAGAGCGGATCGCGGCGAATGCGCTGGGCCAGCACATCGCCGCCTTCCGCTTGTTCTTCCACCAGCATCCAGCCGGCGTGCGGCGCCGGACCGCTCTCGAGCGCGAGCTGCCAGATCACCCCGTTCCCCTCGTGCACGAAGTCGCGCAGCGCAAACCCTTCGAGCGACAGCTCCTGCATGTAGTGCGCGAGCGATCCCATGCTCGCGAGCACCTTCTCGCCCCGGTACCCGGGCGCGAGACACGCGGTCACCGCGCGCCGGGCCTGGCTTGCGGGACGATCCCACTGCGCTTCGAGCAGCATCGGCGCGTCCTGCTTCCACGGCGGTGACTGGATGAGCGTAATCCCGACCATCACCGACACCAGCGCGGTCGATGCGAGCGACGACAACCGGTCGCGCCTGAGCGAGCCGACCAGCAGTCCTGCCAGCGGTGCATAGGCGGCCACGATTGGAATCATGTAGCGGACGCGGAACGGATGCCCCGCGTGGAACGCGTAAAACGGCAGCGCGCCCGCGGCAAGCAGCGCCAGCGGCACGAGCATCGGCGCTTCGGTGCGGCTCAGAAGAGCGCGAACCCCGAAGAGCGTCGCGCCGAGCAGGGCGAGCGTCGCGGTCGTCGTCGTGCTGAGCTCATGCGACCCCCACCAGACGGCGATCAGGCTCCGGCCCACCTGGCCCTGGTAGTTCGGGTCGGGCACAAAGAAGCCGTCGGTGACAAACCACGAGCCGACGGTGATTCGGCTGTTGATGACGAACAGCAGGACAGCCGCGGCTGGCCAGATCGCCAGGTTCCAGCCTCGGCGTACGAGCGTGCCCGCCGGAATGTGGCGCCGCCAGGCCGCAAACAATGCGACGCCGATCGCCGCTGCAATGACTGGCCAGGCCTCATACCGGGACCAGGCGCCGGCAAAAAACGCGATCCCGAGCCGCGTCGGGACTTCGTCCACGTTGGCGACCACCCACTCGTACGTCCAGAGCACGGCCACGAACGTAATCGCCAGCATCAGCGGCTCGGTCATCGGCGTTGCCTGCAGGTACAGGAGATTCGGGTTGAGCACCAGCAGCGCCGTCGACGACACGGCGCCAAGCGTGGATCCGGTGATGACGAGTACCAGCCGCGCCGAGGCATACGCCACGATCCCGAAGCACGCGATCGACAGGAGCGACCCGAAGGCGCCCGTCCGGTAGAAGAGGTCGATCTGCGTTGGCAGGAACTGGATCACGTGGGGCAGCGGCAGCCAGACGGCGCCGAACTGCTGCCATCCCGGGGTGAGACTGTCGATGACGCGACGCGCGACAACGAGGTGAGCCTTGGCGTCGTAGTGGCTGAGGACGAGTCCCGCGCGCAGGAAGATGACCCATGCGATGAGACCGGCAGCCGTGGCAACGGCTGCAAGCGTGCGGGCTATAATCACGAGGAATCGAGAATACTGTGGTTGCTGGGTCGCTAGGTAGCTAAGTCGCTGGGGAGAACCCCGCCTGCCTCCAGAGCCACCCAGCTACCTAGCCACCTAGCCACCCATTGAAATCATTTATCGCCTGGCTGCAGGGCTTTGCACTAGCCATCGGCGGCCCCGGCCTCTTTGCCGTCGCCTTCCTTGATTCCTCATTCGTCTCGTTGCCGCAGATCAATGACATCCTCGTCGTGCTGATGGTCACGCAGAATAAGGCCTGGATGCCCTACTACGCGGCGATGGCGACCTTCGGGTCGGTCTCCGGCTGCTACGTGATCTATTTGCTCGCCAACAAGGGAGGCGATGCGTTCTTGAAGAAGCGGTTGAGGGCCGGGCACACCGAGCGCGCGCTGGCGCTGTATCAGCGCCATGGCCTCCTCGCACTCATGGTGCCGGCGCTGCTGCCGCCGCCGGCGCCCTTCAAGCTCTTTGTGCTGATGGCCGGCGTCGCCAAGGTTCGTCCACTGCAGTTCGTGGCCGCGATCGCCGTCGCCCGCGGTATCCGCTACGTCGCGCTTGGATTCCTGGCGATCTGGTACGGTGATGCCGCGCTCGAGTTGTTCCGCACCCATGGCGCACGGGTGGGGCTGGCGCTGGCCGGCCTGATCGTGGCCGCCGCCCTCGCCTGGTGGCTGCTGCGGCGGAGGCCCGCGTGACGCCGGAGATCTCGCTCGTCGTCCCGCTTCGCGATGAAGAGCTCAATGTCGGGCCGCTCCACGAGGAGCTGACGCGCGCCCTCGAAGGCGTCGGTGCGCCCTACGAGATCATCCTGATTGACGACGGCAGCGAGGACGGGACGTTTGAGAAGCTGCGCGACATCCAGTCACGCGATCCGCGGGTACGGGTGATCCAGTTCACCCGCAATTTCGGTCAGACGGCGGCGTTTGCCGCCGGCTTTGCGCATGCGCACGGCCGCTTCATCATCACGTCGGACGGGGACCTGCAGAACAACCCCGCCGACATCCCGAAGCTCCTGGCGCTGGCGCCGACCCACGACATCGTTTCGGGATGGCGCAAGGATCGGAAGGACGCCTTGCTCACGCGGCACCTGCCATCGGTCGTCGCGAATTGGCTGCTGGGCCTGGTGAGCGGCATCAGGCTGCACGACAACGGCTGTTCGCTCAAGGTCTACCGGGCTGAAGTGGTGAAGCCGCTCAGGCTGAGGCCGGGCATGCACCGCTACCTGCCGGCGCTGGCGAGTCAGTTGGGTGGGCGAGTGGCGGAGGTCGTCGTGAGCCACCGGCCACGACAGCACGGCCACTCGAAGTACGGACTGTCGCGCACCTTCGTCGTGGTGCGCGACATCCTGACCCTGCCACGATTGATGCGCGAGGCGATCGACCCGGCGATCGCCTCGCCACATCTCTACGAAATCAAACGAGTCCTCGAGGCTAGTTCGTCCCTCGACCCGCGGCCGTCATCAAGTCCGCTCGCGTAAGCGGACGATCGGGCACCGGCGGGTGCACCATGATGTATGGTCCGAAGTCGAGCTTCAGCCGCTCGATGTTCGCCACCAGTACCGTCAGCGACGGATTCACCGGACCCGGCGCGGCGCCGGGATTCGGAATCCCGAAATCGGCTGTGAAGAGGATCTTCTCGGTCGGCAGATAGGCGATCAGCATGCCGTCAGAGTGCTGGAGGTTCTCGACGTGATGCAGCTCGATCGTCCGGTTCCCGCCCCGCAGCACCCGCCGCTCGCCAACACCTTCCACATTCCGCTTCACGCTCGATTTCGACAGGGCGTCGCCGACCAGGCGGCGCGACGCCGTCAGGCCACGCTGGATGAACGCTTCGTTGTTCTCATGCGTGAGGATCGTCGCGCCCTCGGCGACAAACGGCGCCAGCCCGCTCGCATGATCGAAGTGGGGATGCGTGTTCACGACGTAGCGAATCGGCTTGTTCGGGATCGCCTGCTTCGCCGCGGCGATGACCGCCACCGCGCGCGCCTCACTCTGAGGACCTTCCAGGACGACGATGTGGTCGCCCATGTCGACGGCCAGCGCCACGTATCCGCCGGTGATGCGGAAGACGCCGTCGGCAAGCCGCTGGGTCTCGAGGACTGGCGCTGCGGGGGCGGCGCCTCCGGCCTGCGCTGCCGGGGCGGGCGGCGTCAGCAGCTCTGTGAGATTCGCGGGGTTGGCGGTGGCGCTGGTGACGGTCGCCTCGAACGTCTGGAGCCCGGCGCGCTTCTGGACGATGCGCCCGGGCACTTTCACGCCGCCGAAATCCTTGTAATCGGAATACTCGGCTTCGACGAGCAGGTCCCCGAGAACCGGATGCTCGACGCGTGTCTCAACCTTTTCCACCAGGTTGTCGTCGCCGATGGTGCCGACGACGAAGTAGGCCTGCCCTGACGGAGATTTCATGGTCGGTGACCACGACACGAGAGTCTTGCCGCCACTCTGCCGGGAGGTGGCGTTGTTGGCCGCGGCGCCCTTGAGGAAGCCCCATGGTGTGATCCAGATCTCGAGCTGCTGCGTCCAGTTGCTCTGTGCCGGCGTGATGTTCTGGTTGAAGTTGCCCGGCATCGGCGCCGGAGCGCCGGGCACCGTTGGCGGCTGCGTCGGGCCGAACGCGCGCGACGCCGGCTGGCTCAAGTCGATCGTGCGCGTGTAGGTCGTGATCCTGGTGATGCTGGTCGGGCTCCAGGGTGTGCCGATGTTCCGGGTCTGCCCGAAGTTGACGTTCTGCGCGGATCCTGAATACGTGATCGAGGCGAGCGTCTCTGAGCCGGTTGCCTTGGATGCGTCGGCCACGACGGTTGCCGCGCTTTGCGCGCCGACGCCGATCGACAGCCACGCGACCATGGCGGTCACGAGGAGTGCGCTCGCAGTGAGTGTTCTAGCCATAAGTGAGATCTCCACGAAATGAAGTGAGTGTTGCGGATGCGGAATGTAAGACGCTCGATTATAGGGCCGGGCCGCCGCTGTAGCCGGACGGCCTGTCGCGGTACAATCGCGCGTTAACGAATTGAGGTGCTGCATGCGAAAGTCCATCGGCGTATTGATCTGTGGGTTCGCGTCGATTCTCGCGGTGACGGGGCTCACTGCGGCCGCGCAGCACCCGTCCTGGGCGTATGGCTTTGTCGAGATGCCGGCACCGGGGAGCGTCCCCGCCGCCTACGTGCCCCCGCCCACGCCAGTCACACCCGCGCTCCCGTCGGCCGCGGCTGATCAGGTCAAGCACAGCCTTCCCGGCGCCACTCGCACCTTTACGCGCGCCGAGGCCAACTACCAGTACGGTCCGGCCGACTGGTTTCCCAACGAGCATCCCGCGGCGGTGCCGGACATCGTCGCCCTCGGCCGGCTCGATGCGGCGATCAACGCGTGCGGCCTGTGCCATTACATCGGCGGGCACGGCCGGCAGGAGAATGCCGGGATCGCCGGCCTGCCGTACGACTACTTCGTGCAGGCGATGATGGATTTCAAGAACGACCTGCGCCACAGCGCGGATCCGCGGAAGGTCAATACCAACAGGATGGTCGCGTTTGCCAAGGCGATGACCGACGACGAGATCCAGGCGGCGGCGCGATACTACGCGGCGATCCCGTGGACGCAGTACATCAGGGTGGTGGAAACGAAGACCGTGCCGAAGACGCGCCTGCTGAACGGCATGTTCGTCAAGCTCGAAGGCACCGGCACCGAGCCTCTTGGCATGCGCATCGTCGAATCGCCGGAAGACTTCGAGCGCACCGAGATGCGCGATCCGCATTCGGGCTTTGTCGCATACGTGCCGATCGGCAGCATCAAGAAGGGCGAGACGCTGGTGAAGACCGGCGGCAACGGCAGGACGACCGAGTGCGCCGTGTGCCACGGGCCGACGCTCGAGGGGCTCGGCCCGGTGCCCGGGATCGCCGGCCGCTCGCCGAGCTATATCGTGCGGCAGTTGTATGACATGCAGGTGGGCACACGGAAAGGCGTCTGGTCGTCGCTCATGATGCCGGTGGTCGACAAGCTCACCGCCGAAGACTTCGTGGCGATTGCCGCCTATACCTCGTCGCTGAAGCCGCAGGCGTCAGTGCGTCAGACCGCGGCCCGATAGGATGGCGTATAGCACCCCGCTCGAAAGCCGCATCGCGAAGAAGACCACCAAGGCGATCGTCGACTTCAACCTGATTGAGGACGGCGATCGCGTGATGGTCGGCTTGTCTGGCGGCAAGGACAGTTGGGCGCTGCTGCAGACGCTCGACGTGCTGCGCAAGCGCGCGCCGATCGATTTCTCGCTCATCGCCGTGAACGTTGACTCCGGCTACAAGGAATTCAAGCACGACCTCATCGCCAAGACGTGCAAGGAACGTGGCTGGGAGCTCCGCATCGAGCACACCTCGATTGGCGAGGTGATGGATGACATCCTCGAAGCCAAAGATACGCCGTGCTCGCTCTGCGCGAGGCTCCGGCGCGGCGTCCTCTACCGGATTGCCACCGAAGTGGGTGCCACCAAGATCGCGCTGGGGCACCATCTGGACGACTTCATCGAAACGCTCCTGCTCAATCTCTTCTTCTCGGGCTCGCTCAAGGCGATGCCCGCGCGGCTCGTCTCCGACACCGGCGAGCACGTCGTTATTCGTCCGCTGGTCTATGTCGGCGAGGATGAGGCGCGCCTCTTTGCCAGGGAGTGCGGGCTGCCGATCATCGGC
Organism: Candidatus Sulfopaludibacter sp. SbA3; assembly: GCA_945876205.1. Lineage (GTDB taxonomy): Bacteria > Acidobacteriota > Vicinamibacteria > Vicinamibacterales > UBA2999 > CANNDT01. Next base: position 3,307 of record CAMCNL010000099.1, on the reverse strand, counting down.
TGCTGCTGTCCGGCCTGCGGGGATCTTAGCCTGCAGCGGCAGCGCATCAAACGGTTGATCACGGATCTCGAAGTGGAGCACTCGGGCGTGAAGAACTCGATGCTCAAGGCGATGACCAACGTGATGCCGCGGCACCTGCTCGACACCCGCCTCAATCCCAGCGGAGAGCTGCGCGACAGCGTGGCGCTGCGCCTGGAAGAAGAAGGCGCGGCCAACCTCATTCAGATCCGGCATTAGCCGTGCGGGCCGTCGTCCAACGCGTCAGCTCCGCGCGGGTGCGCGTGGGCGACCGCGTGACCGGCGAGATCGGCCGCGGGCTGCTCGTCCTGCTCGGCGTCGGCCGCGAGGATGGGCCCGGCGACGTGTCGTATGTGGCGGGGAAGATCCGCGACATCCGCGTGTTCGAAGGGGAGGATGGGAAGCTGATGGACCGCTCCGTGATGGAGATTGGCGGAAGCGTCCTCGTCGTGTCGCAGTTCACGCTCTACGGCGACATCCGAAAAGGGAGGCGGCCCTCCTTCGACGCGGCCGCGCCACCAGACACGGCGCGCGCGCTCTACGAAGATCTCGTGAGAGAATTGCGCGCAGTCCCTTTGCCGGTCGCCACCGGCGAATTCCAGGCCATGATGGACGTCGAGCTCGTCAACGACGGTCCTGTGACCATTCTCATCGATAGCAAACGCAACCTTTGAGGCCTATGCCTTCTACAGCGACGACACACCGAGACACCGAGACACCGAGGTCTAGTTTTTTTGGAAAACGCATTCTCGGCGCCTCGGTGGCTCGGTGTGCCGTGGCGGTGTGTGTCGCCGCGATCGTGATGCCAGGCGTCGCGTTCGCGCAGCAGCGGCCGCTGGCGACCGAGGATCCCGAGACCGTTGGCGCGGGGCGGGTGCTGCTCGAGGCTGGGATGGACTACGCGCGCGATGCGGTGTTTCCGGTCTCCGGCCTCGAGGGACAGCTACTCAGGGTTCCGCTGATCGGCCTCAGCATCGGTGTCAGCTCCATCGCGGAGATCCAGATCGACGGCGGGCCCTACGATCGCCTGACGATTACGCAGCGCAGGCCTGCGCCGCTCAGCTCGATGCTCGAGGTGACGGGGAACTCCACCAGCGACGTCGATGACATCGTCATTGGCACGAAGGTGCGGCTGGTGCCCGAAGGCGTGAGCCGTCCTGCGTTCGGCTTTCGTTTCGCGACCAAGCTCCCGAACGCGTCCAATGAAAACGGCCTTGGCCTCGACACGACCGACTTCTATTCGTCCCTCTTGATTGCCAAGACCGTGCAATCCGTTCGCGTCGTGAGCAACGTCGGCCTCGCGATTCTCGGGGACGCGACGCGTGGCGACCGCCAGAATGACCTGCTGACCTACGGCATTTCCTTCGCGCGCGCCGTGACCCAGGCGGCCGAGGTGGTGGGCGAGGTCAACGGACGCGTCAACATGCGGGATACGCAGGTGCCTCCGGGTACCGAGTCGAGCAGCATCGTTCGATTCGGCACGAGATACACCATCGGCACCTGGCGAGCGGACGCCGCGCTGATGTTCGGTGTCACGTCCTCGGATCCGTCGATTGGCGTCGCCGCCGGGTTCACCTACGTGTTCAACGCCTTCCGAGTGCCGTAATGAGTGGTTTGCCTGTCTGCAAGGCCAACGCGTATGGCAACGATTTTCTGCTGGTACCCAGGAATCAGGCGCGCAGGGGCGCCGATCGCCTGGCGAAGCACATGTGCGATCGTCATCGCGGCATCGGCGCCGACGGCCTGATCCTGTACGAGCTCCAGGACCGCGGCGCGACGATGGAGCTGGTGAATGCCGATGGGAGTCCGTCGGAGCTTTCGGGCAATGGACTGCGGTGCCTGGCGGCCCTCGTCGCCCGTGAGCAGAAGCTCGAGCCCGGCGCCGTGATCACGGTTCAGACGGGGGCGGGCGTCAAGACGCTGGAGCTGCTCGCCCGCGATCGCCAGGCATTCACATTCCGCGCGGCGCTCGGTCAGCCGGCCGATCTTCGCGAGGTGAAGATTCCGGTGCTTGGCGAAACCGTGACGGCATCGGTGCTCAACATGGGCAACCCGCAATGCGTCGTCCTGGGCGATCTCCCGGCGCAGGATCGTTTCGTGCGCCTGGGACCGGCGCTGTCAACGCATGCGATGTTTCCGGCAGGCACCAACGTCGAATTTGCGAAGGTTGAGGCCCCCGATCGCGTCCGGATCATGATCTGGGAGCGGGGCGTCGGTCCGACGACATCGTCCGGCACCGGATCGTCCGCATCAGCCGTCGCCGCCGCGGCGCATGGCGGAGCCGCGAAGAGCGTAGACGTCGTCGCCCCCGGCGGCACGCAGCGCGTCGAGTGGCGCGATGATGGTGTCTATCTCACCGGATGGGCCGCCATCGTCCTCGATGGCGAGTGGTGGGGAGCCGGGCGCTTCGCCTGCGCGGAGATCACCTAACCTGTATCAGCAGGATACCGTGTTGCAGCATTCGCGCATGTTCGGGTTCCGGCCGATCGAGGATCTCACCGTCACGCGTTTCTACACCGAGCCGGCGATCATGGAAGACGGGTATGAATTCGAGTGGAAGGCTGCGCGAGCAGCGCTGAGCCACTCTGGAACGAACGAGTCAGAGCGTGGAAGTGTCTGGTGCCTCGTTCGTGAAGACCGGAATGCGAGCCGGTTTGTTGGCGGTCCGCGGCGATCGTTCTACGACAGCCCCGATACCAGCCAGCGAGAGGGCGTCATCGCCCGTAAAGTAGCCTTGGACAGCCCGATGCTGATGTTGTTCAGGCAGAACGGTCTGGTCGAACAAGGCTGGCGCGGGACACCGTTCTTCTGGCCTGTGATTTGGGTGCAGAAGAACGTCAAGACTGCGATCTTCGCGCAGGAAACGATGGCATAGGCCGTCCCCACGCTCTGCTAGAATTCTGCCTTCAATGGCCAAGGCTCCGAAGGCGAAGAAACCTGCCGGGAAAGTCGCCGACAGCTACGTTCATCCGACCGATACCGTCCCGATGCGGCCCGAGATCGGGACACAGGCGAACTTTCGAAAGAAGAAGGCGCCACGGACGTATCGCTACGATTCGTCTCTGTCGCCTGAACTCGAGTGGGACGGCGCCACTGGACGCGAAGTGGGCGAATGGCTCATCGGGGTGATCGATCGTGCGGCGCTGCTGGACGCGCCGCACGTGTTCGCCAAGCCAGAGGAACTCAAGGACGCGGGTGGCGCGATAGTGCTGTCTGTCTCATCGCTTCAGGAAGCCGTCGCCGCGCTGAAGCGTTTGACCAAGCCGTTCCTGAACTGGGCCGGCAAAGC
>CAMCNL010000098.1 GCA_945876205.1 Candidatus Sulfopaludibacter sp. SbA3 | reverse complement strand
GGTCCGCGAGGCGAGCCTGCAAGGCTCGCCCCACGAACGATTGGAAAACGACTCTAGAACGAGACGCGGAAGCCCAGCTGCGCCGCGCGGGGCGTGAAGGACAGGCTGTTGTTCGGCTGCGGCTGCCCGTAGGTTTCGGGGCTCGCCTCGTCGGTCTGGTAGGCGCCGTAGTTTGCCCGGTTGAACAGGTTGAACACCTCGAAGATGCCGTCGATCGAGGCGCGGCCGCCGAGCGAAATGCGCTGCTGCAGGCGCACGTCCACGCGATGGATTGGATCGCCGACGAAGTTGTTGCGCGGCACCAGCGTGCCGTTCGGCCGCAGGCGCGGCACGTTGAAGGTGCGCGACTGCTGCCGCAGGTCGGTGTCGTAAGTCGTCTCGTAGCGCTCGCCCGAGCCGAAGAAGTAGATGCCGCTCAGCTGAAAGCCGTGGCCCACCTGGTAGACGCCATTGAACACGGCGCGGTGCCGCTGATCGGTAGCCGCCAGCGTCCACTCCTCGCCGAAATCAGCCGCCAGCGGCATGGTCACCTGCTCGAGGCCGCTCAACGGCTTCGGGTCGGCGCTGTACAGCCATGACAGCGTGTAGTTCGCCGACGCCTGCCACTTGTCGCTGAAACGCTTCGTGAACACGTTCTGCAGCGCGTGGTACGACGAGCGCGCGCCCGAGACCCACATCGAGATCTCACCGAAGGCCGGGAAGGGCCGCCGCGAGATATCCGAGAACGGGTAGTTGGCGCCGGTGGCCGGGTTGTAGCTCAGGTTGACGTTCTGGATGACCAGCTTTTCATCGGTCGTGTGGTTGTAGACCCAGTCAGACTCGAACGACACGGTGTTGCCGATCTGACGCTGGAAGCCGAGCGAGTTCTGTATCGACCGCGGCATCTTCGCGTAGTCGTCGGGCGGCGCCACTTCCGACGGCGCAAAGCGGAGGCAGCCCGGCGCGATGCCGTTGTTGTGGCAGAACCGCGCCACCGCCTGCGCGTAGGTCGGCGCCGCGCCGTTGAACGGGTTGGTGACGAAGTCGGCGCGGCCGTCGTTGGGCACGACGATCGTCGCGATCTGCGTGTTGCCGATCGCCCACATGGTGGTGGTCGACAGCACGTCACCGTAGTAGAGGCCGGAGCCGCCACGGATGACCGTCTTGTCGTTCGCCTGCCACGCGAAGCCGAGGCGCGGCTGGATGTTATCGGTGTCGCTCTTCCGATCCGCGGCCATGATGAACGGCACTTCGGACTGGTTGGCCCAGGCGTTGGTCGTCAGGTCGTAACGGACCCCGAGGTTGAGCGTGAAGTTCGAGCCGAGGTGCCAGTCGTCCTGCCACCACGCGCCGTATTTCGGCTGATTGAAGTCGATCGGGAACTCGCCGAGCCCGAGGGTGAAGCTGCGGGTGATCGGCGCCAGGGCGTTCAGGTTCCAGGTGTCGACGTCGAACGGATTGGGGAACAGCGTGTCGAGGTTCGCCGGCCGCGCGCCGCCACGTGCGTCGATCGAACCGGAGCAGAGGCGGCAGTTCACCGTCAGCTCGTGCAGGTTGAGATACTCCACGCCCGTCTTCACGTCGTGGCGCCCCTTGGCGTTGTACGAGAACGTCAAATCGTCACGGACGCTCCAGACCTCCTGCGTGCGGTTGCGCGGGTGGTTCTGGTTCGGGGCGATCTGGAAGCCGGTGAACTGGATGCGCGGCGCGCCGGTGGTGATGCCGTTGGCGCGCTGCCAGTGGTTGTCCCAGTTGGCAAGGCCCGAGTTGGCGAGCCCGAATTCGGCGCGGCCGACCTTCACCTCGTTGACCGCCGTGTTCGACAGCACCGACGTGAACTGCCCGAGGTACTCGTTCGACTTCTCGGTGGTGTCGTTGGTGCTCGCCGGGTGGTTGGCGTTCGGCGTGGCAAACGGAATGTAGCTTCGGCCGCCGTGCGCCTTGAACATCAGGCGATTCTGCGTGGACATCTGGTAATCGACGCGGCCGCCGCCGATCTTGCGGGTCGACTCGCCGTCGAGCGCGACGTTGAAGCCTCTATAGACGGTGTTCCAGACGCTCTCGCGGGGCTCGCGCTCGTACTCGACATTGCCGAAGAAGTGCACCTTGTCGCGCACGATTGGGCCGCCGAGCGTGGCGGCGTACTGCTGGTTCGAGTACGGCAGCACACGGTCCTGGAAGAAATCCTTCGAGTTGAAGGCGTCATCGCGGAACTGGGTCTGGAACAAGCCGGAGAAGCTGTTGGTGCCGGACTTGGTGATCGCGTTGACCTGCACGCCCGACGAGCGTCCCTGCGTCGCATCGAACCGGTTCGAAATGAACTGGAATTCGGCGATTGCCGCGCGGCTGAACATCGGCTGGCCGCCGGTGCCGAGCACCGCCGACACCTGCTGTCCGTCCATGTTCAACTGGAACTCGCGCGACTCACCGTCGTTACGGTCCTGGATCGGGTTCGCGCCCTGCGCGTTGGTCCGGTTGCCGGGCGCCAGCCGCGCCAGTGCCGTCCACGAGCCACCCGGCACGGGCAGTTCCGGCACCTGGCGCGGGTCGATGTTGCCGCCGACCGAAGACGTCGAGACGTCGATCAGCGGCGCCTCTCCCGTCACCGTGACGGTTTCCTGGAGGGTCGACGGGGCCATCTGAAGATTGACGGTCGCGGTCTGGCCGACGAGCACTTGTACGCCACTCCGGGTGACGGTGCCGAAGCCCTGCAGATCGCTCACGATCGTGTACGTGCCGATGCGCGCGGGGATGCGGTAGACGCCCCGCTCATCGGTGACGGACTCGAACTTGTTGCCGGTCGCTTCGTGCGTCGCGGTGATGTTGACGCCGGGCAGGACGCCGCCCGTTGAATCGGTCACGGTGCCCGTGAGCACCGCTTCCTGTGCGTACCCGAGAGTGGGCAACGCGAGAAGTGCACAAAATATTAATAAACGCCTTACCAGGCTCGAACGCATTCGGATCCTCCTCCGACAACTTCCTTCGGCAACTGTACCGATGGAACTCAATCGGCCATCGTAGCGACGTCGAAAAACGCTGTCAACCTGCTATATCACCTACAAGTTAAGAGGAATCGCCCGCCAGAATTCCGAATTTTGTACGTTTGGCCGACACGGTCTGTGACAAAATTGACATAGGCAGCTAAACAATGAGAAGTTATCGATTCCCGACCTTTCTTCGCTCGGACTTAGGAGTGGTCTTGCCATGAAAAAAAGTTTCCTGTGTGCCCTGAGTGTCGCTGTTGCATCCCTGTTCATGTCGAGCGCCGTCTCGGCGCATCACGGTGACGCCGACCGTTACAACGACGAAATCGTGACGGTCACGGGCGCCGTCGTGCAGATTCAGTTCGTCAACCCGCACGCGCTCATCGTGTTCGACGTGAACGAAGGCGGCAAGAACACCCGCTGGCAGGCTGAGCTCGGCGGACCGCAGCAGCTGGCTCGCCAGTTCGGCTGGACCAATCGGACCCTGAAGCCGGGCGACAAGATTTCGTTGACCGGCCGCCGCGCCAAGAGCGGCGCCCCCTATATGAACCTCACCGAGCGCGCCAACATCGTGATGGCCGATTCGGGCAAGGAGCTTTACCGGACGCAGAACTACGGACAGCCCGCCGAGGCGCCTGCGGCGGCGCCGGCTGCTGGCCGCGGCGGCGCATAGACAGTTCTAGGTTCCTGGTTCCCGGTTCGGGTTCCAGGTTCCGGGTTCCAGGTTCACGTTCGTCATGGGAGGCGGGATGCGTTCGGTTGTTGTGGCAGTGTCGGTTGTCGTGCTCGGTGCCATCGTGGCGCATCCGCAAGCCCAGTCGGCAGGCGAAGTGAAGCAGGTCGCCTACCTCAAGGCATCGAACACCGAGATGGGCGACCACTTCGGCAACGGCGGAACACTCCTTGGCGACTCGGTGGCCATCAGCGGTGACGGCAACACCCTCGCCGTTGGCGCGCCCAAGGAGAGCAGCGGCGCCAAGGGCATCAACGGCAACCAGAACGACAATTCGATCTACGCGGCCGGCGCCGTCTACGTGTTTACACGAGGCGGAACCGCCGGCTGGACCCAGCAGGCGTACATCAAGGCGTCCAATCCCGCCGAAGCCGCCGAGTTCGGCCACATCGTCGTGCTGAGCGCCGATGGCAACACGATGGCGGTGTCGGCCTACTTCGAGCCCAGCGCCACCAAGGGCATCAACGGCAACCAGGCCAACAAATCGATTCCCCAGGCTGGCGCGGTCTACGTGTTCACCCGCACGGGCGCACGCTGGGCGCAACAGGCCTACATCAAGGCCTCCAATACTGGCGAGGCCGGGGTCGGCGACGAGTTCGGCGACGGTGACCAGTTCGGCTTCGCGCTCTCGATCAGCGATGACGGCAACACGATTGCGGTCGGCGCCAACGCCGAGGACAGCAACGCCACCGGCATCAACGGCAACCAGGCCGACAACTCGATGATTTCTGCAGGTGCCGTGTATGTCTTCACACGAGCCCGCAACGTCTGGACCCAGCAGGCCTACGTCAAGCCGACCAACACCTTCGGTAACACCCAGTTCGGCTACTCCGTTGCCCTCAACGCGGACGGCAATACCCTCGCCGTCTCCAGCTTCGACGAAGCGGGCATCTCGCGTCTCGTGAACGGTCCGATGACGCGCGGCAGAAATGGATCGGGCGCGGTCTACGTGTTCAACCGCACCGCCGGGAAGTGGACGCAGGACGCCTATCTCAAGGCGGAGAACGCCGAAGGCAACGATTCGCTCGGCGTCGCCGTCGCCATCAGTGACGATGGCAACACCATCCTCACGGGTGCGCTCGACGAGGATTGCCTCGCCACTGGCGTCGATGCCCCTGGCTGCGGAGACGACGCCGCGAGCGACACGTCGACGGGCGCCGCATACGTCTTCGTCAAGAACAACGACGAGTGGAGACAGCAGGCGTTCTTCAAGGCGTCGAACACCGGCAAGAACGACTGGTTTGGTTCACGCATTGCGCTGAGCGGCGACGGCAACACGGTCGCCATTCCCTCACAGCTCGAAGACAGCAATGCCAAGGGCATCAACGGCGATCAGAAGAACGACGAGGCGACTGAGGCCGGGGCGATCTTCGTGTTCACCCGGGCGGGCACGACCTGGAGCCAGCTGGCCTACGTGAAAAGCTCGAACAACAAGGCGTTCGACGAGTTCGGCAGCTCGGTCGCCCTGACCCGCGATGGCCGGACGATGGCCGCCGGTGCGCGCGGCGAAGACAGCAACGCGAAGGGCGTCAACGGCAACCAGAACGACACCTCGGCCGACGAAGCGGGTGCGGTGTTCGTGTTCGCGATTACACCGCCCGCAGGCACCGGCTCCAACTAACGGACGCGCGGCCTGAAGGCCACGCGCTACAGGCGATTGGAGTGCCTCTGCCGCCAGGAGCGCGCACCCTTCAGGGTGCGCGGCTACGGGGGCCGTCCTGGCCCTCGCCGCTCACATCCACAATTAATCCGAAAACTCTTTCGCGAGCGCGACCCATTCCCCGTTCGGGGCCAGTTGCTGATAGGCGCGCCAGTGCGGCCGCGCCTCCTGCGACTGGCCATTCTTCTCCATCGTCACCGCCAGGTAGAAGTGCGCGTCCGGGTACGACGGATTCAGCGTGAGCGCGTCGCGATAACAGACCTGGGCTGACGGGTAGCGGCCGAGGTCGTGGAAGATGTTTCCGAGGTTGAAGTGCGCTTCGAAGACATCGGGCTCGAGCGCAATGGCGCGCTCGTAGAGCGCCTGCGCCTCGGCGATCTCGTCACGCGAGTAGTGAATGTTCGCCAGGTTGATCAGTGCGGGCACGAGGTAGGGGTCCACTTCGAGCGCGTGGCGATAGGCCGTCGAGGCTTCGTCGAAATTGACTGGATCGCCATTGTCGAGAATGGAGGCTGCCAGGAAGAACTCCTCGGCGTCGGAGGCCTCCGGCTGCGCGACCGGATTCATGAGCGCCACCATCGGCGGTGGTTCACGTCGCTTGAGCTGCAGCACCTTGGCCGGATGGGCGTCGAGACGGAAATCGAACGTGAGCTGACCCGCGCGTGACGCGAGCAGGTTGCGCAGCAGCGAACGAAACGGAACCCCGTCGGCGAGCGCTTCCTCCGCCTGGCGAATGATCGCCAGATCGGGAAACGCGTAGCAGGTCTCGCCCTCGGCGCTTTCGGTAGGCCGGATCAATCCCCACTTCTGCATGTACCGCAGGTGATCTTCGCGGACGTGCTTATAGCGGTCGAGCAATTGCCGTCGCGAGGTGGATGCTGGACCGGTAGACGCCACTCGCGTCACTATAATCTACTGGGATGGCCGAACTGATGTTACCGCCTCGACTTACATCTTCGTCGAGCGCGAATTCTGAAGCCGCTCCAACGGAGCGGCTTCTTCCTACCCTCGAAAAAGCGAACCAGTAATGCTGCTCGCCGGAGATGTGGGAGGTACGAAAACGCTCCTCGGTTTGTTCGAACGCGGTGATCACCGGCCGCGTCCTGTTGCGACGCGAAGTTACGAAACCAACAGCTTCAACAGCTTTACCGAGATTCTCGACGCCTTCGCGCGTGACGTCCACAAGCCCTTCAGCGTGGACGCCGCGGCCGTCGGTGTTGCCGGCCCCGTCATAGGCGACACCGCCAGCCTGACGCATATCGTGTGGGACATCACTGCGGATGAGATACGCGCTCGTTTTGGGATGGCCCGCGCACGCCTATTGAACGATCTCGAGGCGATGGCCTACAGCGTCACCGCCCTCGCGCCTGAGGAACTTGCCGTGCTGCAAGAGGGGGAGGCCGTGTCGGACGGCAATGCCGCGGTGATCGCCGCCGGCACCGGTCTGGGCCAGGCCTGCCTGCACCGGGTCAGCGGACAATTCTGGCCCCTCTCGTCCGAGGGGGGCCATGCCGATTTCGCCGCACGAACCGATCGCGAAATCGAGCTACTGCTCCTGATGCGTCGTGAGCACGGCCGCGCGGCGGTGGAGGATGTCCTCAGCGGCCCCGGCCTCCTCAACTTGCATCGCCTGACCCACGACGGCCGGGACTGCGAGTCCATCCGCGGACTCGATCCGGTCGCCGCACCGGCGGCGATTACGCAGGCGGGGATGGACGGACGCTGTCCCGGTTGCGTTGAAGCACTGGCAATGTTCGTGAGCGCCTACGGCGCCGAGGCGGGGAACCTGGCACTTCGCGGAGTGGCCACCGCGGGCGTCTTCGTTGGTGGTGGGATTGCGCCGAAGATCCTGCCGGCGCTGCAGGACGGCCGCTTCATCCAGGCGTTCCGCGAGAAGGGCCCGATGACGGAGCTCGTCTCGCGGATACCCGTGAAGGTCATTCTAAACGCTGAAGCGGGCCTCCTTGGCGCGGCGGTGTACGCGCAGGCCCTCGCCGAATCAGAGCCGCATTCGCGCTGACCGAAGTGGCAGACGTGATCATGAGCCGTCGCGGCTGCGGCCGTTAGCCGGACAGCACCAACCAGAGTTGCCATGCGTCCTTCGCCGGAGTAGCCTGTTTCCATGACGACGGTGGCGGAAATCAGCGGGGCCGTAAAGCGCCTGCCCAAGAAAGATCTCGCCAGGTTTCGGAAGTGGTTTGCCGAGTACGATGCCGCGGTTTGGGATCGGCAGCTCGAGTCCGACGCCAACGCTGGCAAGCTCGATGCCTTGATTCGACAAGCGCAGCGCGACCATCGCGCAGGTCGAACGACGGCATTGTGAAGCACCACGCCAACCCCCGATTCTAGCGATGCTACCGGGGGTTGCCCAAAGAAGTCCGCGATCTCGCCGATCGCAACTACACACTCCTCAAGTCCGATCCGTCGCACAGTTCGCTTCACTTCAAGAAGGTCGGAGCGCTCTGGTCCGTGCGAGTCGGTCTTCACTATCGTGCGTTGGCCACCGAGGTCGGCGACGACCGCGTGTGGTTTTGGATTGGCTCACACGCGGAGTACGACAAGCTGGTTGGTCGGAAGCCGGCTCACAAGGCACCGCAGGCGACGAGTCGCGCTCGACAGAAACCCAAACCGAAGTAGCGTTCACGCGCGGCTCGCGGCTGAGCGCCAGCGCGTTAGGCCGATTCTTGGAGGCGCGGGTTCGGTTCTGGTAGGGTGTGGGCGTGAAGACGACGGCGTACTTCGAGGCGATTCGGACGCGCCCCGATCGGGCCGTCATTCAGCTAGAGTGGGTCGAGCGGGTCTTGCGGAATCCAGTTCGCGAGTCGGTGCAAGCTGACGGCCGGATCCGGCGATGGGCCGCCATCTCCGAGGCGGAGGGCCGCGTGCTTCGCGTGGTCGTTCTAGCCGACGGCGAGACCGTCCACAACGCGTTCTTCGATCGAGGGTTCAAGCTATGAAGATTCGGTATTTCACAGACACCGACACGCTGCACATCGAGTTTCGGGACCAACCGGTTGCGGAGACTCGAGACCTCGACGAGAACACGCTGCTCGACGTCGACGCACAGGGGAACATCTGCGCGATTACGGTCGAACACGCCTCGACGCGGGCCGGGATACCTGAGTTTTCTTACGAAGAGGTTACGGCCTAACAGGCCATCACTGCACCTGACGGGCCGCGCTCGGTGCGATCGTGGCTCGCGCGTACCGCAGGTGAGCGCCAGGGCGTTAGTCAGACCGCTGAGCGAAAAGTCGGCCGGCTTCATCACGAGGGTGCCCCGGAGCGATGCAACATGGTGATTAGTCGCAGACGCTGGCTGTCAATCACGATCAGTGGGCTCGGAGTGTCAACGAGGCCCCTTGATTCCCTCACTGCAGCTCAGTCCGTGTCGTCGGATGTGCAGGGGCGCATTTCCCGGACCATCCGCGTGTACGAGGGACAGGGCTTCCACCGGACGGGCACAACAGTCGACCAAGCATCCGCCGATTGGCTGTCCGGACAAGTCAGGCAACTTGGTCTCGTGGCAGCGCAGGAACCATTCCAGATCAGCAGAGTCGACCCGGTCACAAGTGTGTTGATCGCTGGTAGCCGCCGCCTCGAAGGGTTGCCTCTGTTCGATGGCGCTTTCACCGACAGCGGGGGGGTGCGTGGCCGGCTCGGCGTGCTGGCGAGCGACGCTGAGATCGGTGTGACTGACGTTGTTCCGAACGCTGCGGCGGCGGGTGCCTTGGGTGAGGCGCGCCGGGCGAATCGCCACCGCGCGATTGTGTGTGTCACCAGGGGCGGCAGGCCTGGTTTGTGCCCGAGCAATGCCGACTTGTTTCTGCAGCCGTTTGGTCCACCGGTGTTGCAGGTCACCAGCACCGAAGCGTCATGGCTGAACGACCTGGCCCAACGCGATGCCGACGCGCAGCTGGTTGCTCACGTCATCCGAACACCAGCTCGCTCCGTCAACGTGACTTCGATGATTGGCGGAACCGAACCATCCCTGCCGCCCCTCATCGTCATGACACCTCGAAGCGGTTGGTATGGTTGCGCCAGCGAACGCGGCGGCGGGATCGCCTGCTGGCTTGAGGTGATGCGGGCGCTTCGAGCCATTCGACCAAGGCGTACCATCGCCTTTGTGGCTTCGAGCGGGCACGAGCTCGGGCATCTGGGGATCAATGCCTTCGTGGACCGGAGGCCAGGTGTGGTTTCTACGGCTGTTGGCTGGATGCACTTCGGCGCCAACATCGGGGCTGCAGCAGAGGCCGGCAATCGCTTACAGGCCTCCGACGATATGTTCGATGACATGCTGAGCCGCGAAATGTCCAGCTCACTGCTGAATGTCGATCAGCGAGTCCCGCGAGGAACGATCCCAGGCGGCGAGGCCGAGGTTGTTCATCGGGGCGGGGGCCGCTACGTTTCGATTATTGGGAACAACGCACTGTTTCACAATCCTGAGGACCGAGGGCCGCAAGCAATCGACTCCGGCGTTATCACGAAGTTCTGTACGGCCTTCACATCGCTGGCGAGGAAGCTTGCCAACGGCTAGCGCCTAACACTACTTTGTCATCTTCGAAGCGGCGCATTTCGGCGAAAGCTATCGAGCATCGAGAGTAGCCGTCGATTGTGGATCACGCAGAGCAGGCCCATGATTTCGCGGACCCATCCGCGGACCACCGGCAGTGTCGGCCTGGGTTCGACGGTGGCGCGTCCGCGTTCGATCTGCAGGAAGGTAAACGCGACCGCCGTCAGGACGACGTGATGCGTCCAGCCCGGGTAACTGCGCCCTTCGAAGTGATCGAGGCCGAGATCGTCTTTGAGCTCGCGATACTGCTGTTCGATCGGCCAGCGACTGCGGGCGAGCGCGACGAGGTCGACCAGCGCCGTGGTGGCCGGCAGATGGAGCAGGTAGTACTTCCGCTCGCCGCGGCCCTTCGTGGGGCGCACGCGTAGCGCACAGAACCGCGCGGTGAGGGGCCCCGCCGTCCCCGCGCCCCACGTCACCGATTCCCAAGCGTCGTCGGGGGCCGACGTCGCCAGCGCCGTGGCGGATTGAGTGCCGCGCACGCCCACGACGTCGCAGGTGACCTCGCCAGGGATCGCGACGCCATAGGGGAGACCCAGACGCTCGAGGCCGGCGCGGAAGGACGCATTCGTCCCGTAGTCGGCGTCGACCACGACGCCCGTGATCGTAAAGCCGGCCTTGCGGATCGCGCGCACCTGCGCCAAGGCGATCCGCCATTTCTCGCGAAACGGCAGCGTCGCGGGAATGCCCGCCGCCGTTCGGCGCGGCGCATCCTCCGTCCACGACACGGGGACGTAGAGATCGCAGGCCAACGGCCAGGTGCGCCCATCGGCGATCAACGCGCTCGACACCGCCACCTGGCAATTGCCGATCTTACCCAGCGCCCCGCAGTACTGCCGTTGCACGCCCACCGAGTGGGTGCCCTGCTTCGGGAACCCGGTGTCGTCGATCGCCAGGATCCCCGTGCGCACGGGCACCGCCGCGCGCAGCCGCGCCCAGACGCGCGTCGCGTCCCAGGGCGAATGCGTGATGAAGTGCTGCAGCGCCTGACACTGGCCCGGGTCGCTCAACCGGCCATGCATCGCCTGCATGGACTTCCGCTCACTGTCATTGAGCAGGCCGTCGAGATACTGACTGGCGGCGTCCCGCTGCGGCTGTCGGCTGAAGCACGCGCTGAACCCATCGAGGTACTGGCCCAAGCGTCGCAGCAACGCCCGCGCTGGGCCCGTCGTCACGCCCGCAGCGTACGGGATCCCGGCCCTCAGTACAAGGGCGATCTCATCGAACGCTGCGGCTCACAGCGAATGAATCTGACAAAGTAGTGCTAACCCAGCGCTGCACCCGACCGGCGCCGGTGCCATCGTGGGCGCCAGCGGGTGAGAGCGAACGTTGGGCAGGCGTTCCGCGCGAAGGGCCCCGTGACGGAGCTTCTCTCGCGGATGCCCGTAAAAGTCATTCTGAACGCTGAGGCGGGCCTCCTTGGCGCGGCGGTGTACGCGGAGCAACTGGCCCGGTCGTAGCCACCGGATTTTTCCAGAGCAGCTCGTCGACCGAGTCGAATAGCGGGATATCGGTCCTGAGCGTCGCGAGATCTCGAAACAAGAACGCGCGGTCGCGCTCGGCGGCCAGCACGCGCGCCAGGGCGGCAGGATTGGCCGCGTTCACGCCCCAGGTGCGCGAATCGGCCGGGATGGCCTCGAGGCGTCCGAACTTCGCGAGCACGGCTGCGGTCGATTTCGCGCCCCATCCAGCCAGCCCCGGGTAGCCGTCGGCGGTGTCCCCGACGAGCGCCAGGTAATCGGGTATCGACTCAGGCAGCACACCAAACTTCGCGAGGATACCGCTCTCATCGAGCGTCGTCCTCGTTCGCCGGTTCATCTGCACGACGCGCGTCCCACGGACACACTGCGCAAGATCCTTGTCGGGGGTGCAGATGATCACGCGCTCCACGCGAGGGTCGAGGGCGGCCTTCGCCGCAGCGGCCGCCAGCGCATCATCCGCTTCACACTCGACCATCGGCCACACCACAACGCCAAGTTCCGCCAGCCCCTGTTCGAGCATCGGAAACTGGGCCCACAGCTCGGGCTCGATGCCCTCTCCAGTCTTATAGTCAGGCCACATCGCATTGCGGAACGATTCGATGACGTGGTCGGTGGCGACGCCCACGTGCGTCGCCCCGCCCTTGATCATCGTCAGCACGGAGTTGAGGACGCCACGCACCGCCGCCACCTCCTGGCCATCCTTGTCACGCGCGGATGGCAGGGCGTAGTAATGCCGAAACAGCTCGTAGGTGCCGTCGATTAGGTGGACATCCATTGCAGGCTCCAACGGCCCGAGACCGAATCTTGGCGAGTGACTCCGAGAGCCGACATCGGCGGGATTATAGCCGCGACACCGGTACCTGGCATCGGGATCAGGCCTTGATCCGCAATTCCCCTTGCTCCCATGGCGGAAGCACGCGGATCAACACGGCCAGGATCACGAACGGCAGGACCATGATCACAAGCGCCGGCAACAGTCCTTCGCGCGTCGCAAAGGCCATCTTGTAGGTCGTGTAGCCAAGGAGGCTCTTTGAGAACAGCTGGCCGCCGATGACGACGTTCCAGCGCATGGCGAAGATGCCGACGATCGTCAACACGCCGGCGACGCCGTAGATGTGGCGACGAGCGGCGTCGCCAAATCGCACGATCTGCACGGCCGCCAGCATCAGGATGGGCAGCAGCGTGCCGAGACAGATCTGGATCACGATGTGCGAGTAGAAGAGGCTGGTCTTGACCATGAAATCAAGCGCCCCGAATGATTCGCCGGCTTCATAGATCCGATGGATCAGGTCCAGCATCTCCAGCGAGAAGTCGATGACGAAGGCGTAGAAGAGATAGCGCGCGATCGTGTCGAGACACAGCATGTCCATGCGCACGCGCCGGAGCCACGACAGCGCCATGTACAGCAGCATGACCGCCGCGATGCCAGACACCATGGCGGAAAAGATGAAGACGACCGGCATGAGGGGCGAGGACCACCAGGGATTGGCCTTGACCGAGCCGAAGATGAACCCGACGTAGCCGTGCAGGAGGAACGCCGAGGGAATGCCGATGATCGTGATGACTCGGCCGATGCGGTCGTCAATCCGTAGCGCCTCGGGACTGATGTCATCCGACCACAGCGTGAGCACGCCGTAGATCGCACGCTTCACGCCCGTACTCGCCCGCCAGGCCAGGACCAGGTCCTTGCGGTAGTCGAACCAGATCTCGAGGACCAGGACACCCATCAGGTACCAGAGATAGACGAAGCCGAACATCGCCATCGCCGATTCGGTATGGGGCGTGATGTACATCTCGAGCGAGCGTTCGGGATGGCCGAGGTGCATCTGCAACGGCAGCGGGGCAACGATGAGG
>CAMCNL010000097.1 GCA_945876205.1 Candidatus Sulfopaludibacter sp. SbA3 | reverse complement strand
CGATGAAGGACGGCCGTCCCGCGGCACTCTGGATCAAGGCCGTTCGGGCTGACGGTGTGGTGCTCAATCCTTCGGGTCGCGCGCCAGAAACAAACTAGACCGGAAAAGGATCCTGACGATTCCCTGACGGATATCTGACGTTCCAGGCTGCGAAAATCGTGTAATATTCCGTGCCGGTTACGGTCGAGCCGCATCGAGGGCGGGACGTGCGTTAGGACATCACATGATTTCAAATCTCACACCGACACATATTCACCTGCTGCTCAATCACGTCCCGACGATCGGCTTTGGCATCGCACTAGGCTTGTTCATTGGCGCGCTCGTCAGCCGAAGCGACGACTTGAAGAAGGCCGCACTCACCGTACTGGTTGTCGTCGCGACCTTGACGCTGCCGACCTATATCACCGGCAACGCCGCACAGGAATCGGTTCAGGACCTGCCCGGCGTATCGAGGACCCTGATCGAGACGCATGAGGGCGCCGCGCTGCTCTCGTTCATCTTCATGGAGATCACCGGTGCGGTGGCGTGGCTTGCGCTGTGGCAGTTCCACCGCCGCTCGCGCATCACGACGCGCACGCTCGGCGCGGTGCTCGTCCTGTCGCTGGTCACGATGGGTCTGGTCGCCCGCGCGGCGAACGTCGGCGGGGAAATCCGCCACACCGAAATTCAGCTCGCCACCGAATCGACGACCTCCGAAGGGCCGATCGGCCGCGATATTGCCACCTGGGTGAAAGCGGTGCCGTGGGTGTGGCCGGCGGCGGAGAGCCTGCATTTCATAGGGCTGTCGCTGCTGATGGGCGTCGTGCTGCTCATCGATCTGCGCATGCTCGGGTTCATGAAGCAGGTCTCGGTGCACGCACTCGATCGACTGATCCCGTGGGGGGTGCTCGGCTTCGGCCTCAACGTCGTGACCGGCATGCTCTTCTTCGTCGCCGCGCCAGAGCAATATACGCAGAATATCGCCTTCTTCTGGAAGGTCGGGCTGATGATTGTCGCGGTGTTCAACGGCCTGTACTTCACGGTCTGGGACAAGGCCTGGGCGCTGGCGCCGGGTGCCGACGCCGCGCCGTTGTCCAAGGTCATGGCTGCCTCCGCCCTGGTGCTCTGGGTAGGCGTCATGTACTACGGCAGCATGCTGCCGTTCATCGGCAACGCCTTCTGACGCAGTCCAACTTCTTCTTCAGGGTGCAGGATGCTGTCTGTTGTCACGATCTTCTTCGTTGTGCTCGGCGTCACCATCGTGGTGGGCGTGCTGGGGTATCTGATTGACCGGGGCGTGCGGCGGCACGACCACCCGTAGAATTCCCGTCGCGGGCGCGACCGTCCGCGACCTCACAAAGGTGACGCGCACACATGGAAAGTCTCTATACCTGGCTCGAGGCGCTGTCGATCAGCACGTTCATACGCGAGTCGAATTCGCTGTGGGCGTTCCCGATGTTCCTGTTTGCCCACACGCTGGGCATGTCGATCGTCGCCGGCGGAAGCGGCCTGATCGATCTCGCGCTGCTCGGATTCTGGCCGAAAGGCATGCCGGTCAAGCCGCTCGAGCGGCTCTATCCGCTCATGTGGCTCGGCTTCTGGATCAATCTCATCACCGGCTCGACGCTGCTCGTCGCCGATGCCAGTACGCGCCTGACCAACCCCGACTTCTACGTCAAGATGGTCTGCGTCGTCATCGGCACCACGGTGCTCTTCGTGATGCGCAAGCGGGTGTTCGGGCATCCTGAGCTCGACCGGGCGCCGGTGCCCAGTCACGCGAAGATGCTGGCGTGGGTGTCGCTGGCGTGCTGGTTCGGAGCGATTCTGACGGGTCGCCTGCTGGCGTATACGTCCTGATCGGGAGCACGGGTATGCGAAAGATTGCGCTCATCGTCGTGGTCATTGGCGCCGCAGTGGCGGTCTCTCACGTGGGTCTTGGCGCCCAGGCGCCCGCACGAGGCGCCGCGCCGGCACGACCCGCGGCGGCCGCCTCGCGCGTGCACGGCGACCTCAACCAGTTGATGCGCGGCGTCATCTATCCGGCATCGAACGTCGTGTTTGCCGCGCAAGAGGATCCGTCAGCGATCAAGCCGGCCGACGATCCCGCCACCTCGCCAAACCCCTTGACCAGCGTCTACGGCGGTTGGACCGCGGTTGAGAACGCCGGGATCACCCTGGCCGAATCCGCCAACCTGATGATGCTTCCGGGGAGAGTGTGTTCGAACGGCAAGCCGGAGCCGATGCGGAACGCCGACTGGGCGCTGTTTGTCCAGGAGCTTCGTGATTCGGGGATGGCGGTCTACAAGGCGGCGCAGTCCAAGAACCAGGACATGGTGCTCGAGGCGGTGGACAAGATGACGGTCTCCTGCAGCAACTGTCACGATGTCTACCGGGAAAAAACCACCGCGCAAGGTGGGCTCGCGGCGCGCTGCACGAAATGATTCCCGACGCTGTAGCGCGCACCCTTCAGGGTGCGCGTCCTAAAATCGCAATAACCGGTTGATCTTCACCACGAACGACCGCTGCTGGAGGTCGGGCCGTCCCGGCCCCAGCGTGTCCCGCCCTTCGTTGTAGACCACGAACAGCTCGCTCCCCGGATGGTATTCCCAGCGCAGCCGCGCGTTGGTGCTCAGCGAGTTGTTGCTCGAGTTGAATTGCATCAATCCGCTCACAAACAGCATCGGCGTGATCGTGTAGGTGACGCGCGAGCTCACGAGCCGTGTGGTGAAGTCGCCGAACGGCAGCGTGACGCGGTTGACCGACACGCCGGGCTCGACCGCCAGGTAGGGGCTGATCTTGACGCGGGCGCTGTTGTAGCCGAACTGCGTCCGCGTGCCCCCGTAGAAGGCGCCGGTCTCGACAAACAACGCCCCTGATACGGGGCGCTGGCTGCCGATCGTGAACTGCGCGCGGAATGGACGAATCCCGTAGCCGCCCGTCGGGATCGTGACCCCGCGCGACACCGCAAAGGGCGTCGTCAACAGCTCGTAGTTGTGCTGGTAGGTGACGTCGATCCGGTCGCTGCTCTGGAAGTCGGCGTAGAACTCGAAGTCGATCTCACGCGACTCCATCCGGCCGGTCGCCAGGTTCCAGTAGAAGATCGGCTGGATCTCGTACGAGAACTTGCGGACGCTCTTGATCCGCGCCGGTCGCGGGCTGAAGCGCGCCGCCACGCGGTTCTTGCGGAAGTTGTCGCGCCTGACGAAGCCGATCTCGGGATTGAAGTTGTCGCCAATCATCATCCGCTCGGCCATGAAGCCCCAGCGGTCGCCGTTATAGCCGGAGTTGATGCGATAGGTCGAGTCGTCGCCCTCGCGGCCGGGCGTCTGCGTGCGCGCCCAGAACGCGTTGATGCTCAGGTTGGTGAGAAACGCGAACGAGCCGTCCACGCCGTAGCTCTCACCCGACGCGGTGCCGCCGCTCACGTTCGACCGCCGCGTCGCCATCACGCCAATCGCGCTGCGCCGCAGGATGTCGCGCCGCACGCGCGCCACGGTGAAGTTGGTGGACGGAATGCCGCGCGGATCGACGTCGTCGGTCTGGATGTCGAGCAGGCCCACGCTGTAGCGCCCAACGCGTCCGCTCAGCCGCCCGCCCACATTCACCGGCACCTCGACGCCCTGGTCGAGGCCGATGCGACGGCTGTAGAACAGCACCGGCGTGTCGAACAGGTTGCCGTTGGTGTTGACGCCGCCGAAGCTGAAGAGTCCCTGGTTCTCCAGGAAGAAGTCGCGCTTCTCGGGAAAGAACAGGCTGAAGCGGGTGAGGTTCACCTGCTGCTCGTCGGCTTCGACCTGCGCGAAATCGGTGTTGTAGGTCAGGTCGGCGGTGAGCCCTTGCGTGACGCCGTACTTCACGTCGCCGCCGAAGTGCTTGCCAATGTTGTTCTGCACGGCCGGCCGTGCCGTCATGTCGGTCGAGAGGTTCGACGTGACGTAGGGCTTGATGTCGAGCGCGCGCGAGCCTGGTGGCGTCTCGATACCCACGAGCGTGGCGGCGCTCGACGTGCGGAAGAGGCCGCCGGTGCCGAGGCCATCCGGCACGCGCGCGAGGAAGGTGATTTCATTCTTCCAGCGGTTGATGCGCCTGAACTGGATGCCCCAGACCTGCTCGCGCCCCGGGCGATAGCGCAGTGACTTGAACGGCACCGCCGCCTCACCAGTCCAGCCGCCGGGGACCCGGCGCACGGCGAAATCCCACACCGGGTTGAAGTCGCCGTTGTATTGCCCCTCGTTGGTGCTCTGGCCGTCCATCCTGCCGCCGATCGGATTGAACTGGAAAGCGACGCTGTTGCGCCGGTCGTAGAACGTGTCCAGCGCGAATGCGAAGTTCTCGTTCTGCAGGACGTTCGACGAATCGCGGCGCATCTCGTTGACGACCATCCGCTCCGGCTGGCTCTCGGATGCCCGCACTCCGACATACACATTGTCATCGTCGAAGGCGACCCAGACTTCGGTCTTTTCCGTGGCCGGCGCGCCGGGCTGCGGCTCGAGCTGAATGAAGTCTGAGGTCGGGGACAGCGTGCGATAGATCGCTTCGTCGAGCTGGCCGTCGATGCGCAGGGGAGCGGTCAGACGTACCGCGCGTACGGTGACGCGTCCGTTGGCATCGCGGGACACGGTCTCTGGAAGGGTAGGCGGCGGCGGACCGTCATAGCCGGGCAGGTTCTGCGCTGCCACCGGCCACGCAAGGACGGCCACACACAGAGCCGTCAGCGCCGATAACCGACCACTGACCACCGACAACTATTAGAAGCGCAGCAGCCGGTTGATCTTGATCACGAACGCCCGGCCTTGCAGGCTCGATCGATCCCGCAGGTCGGTGTCGCGGCCTTCGTTATAGACGACGAAGAATTCGCTGCCGGGGAGGTACTCCCAGCGCAGTCGCACGTTGGTGCCCAGGCTGTGGTTGCTGGAGTTGTATTGCACCAGGGTGCTGACGAACATCATCGGGGTGATGGTGTAGGTAAGGCGCGAGCTCACGAGCTTCGAGGTGAAGTCGCCGTACGGCAGCGTCACGTGATTGAACGTGACCGCCGGCTCGAGCGCGAGATGGGGATTGAGCTTGACGCGCCCGAAGGTATACGCGACCTGTGTGCGGTCGCCGCCATAGAACGGCCCGATCTCAGCCGACACCGTCCCCGACACGGCCCGTTGCTGGCCCAGGTTGATCTGGGCGTACAGCGCACGGTTGTCGTAGCCGCCGGCAGGAATGGTCACACCCTGGGCGATGCGGAAAGACGCCGGCAGCAGTTCGTAGGTATTGGTGAACTTCACCTCGATCTTGTCGCTGCTCTGGAACTCGGCCTGGAATTGGCCCTCCATCTCGCGAGTCTCGAGCTGGCCGGCGGCGTTTTCGAACATCTCCCAGCTGGCCTGGTAGATGAACTTCCGCACGCTTTTGATGCGCGTCGGCCGCGGGCTGAAGCGTGCCGTCGCGTGAGTCTTCGTGTAGTCGACACGCTTCGCGAATCCGACTTCAGGATTGAAATTCGCGCCGACGCCCATGCGTTCGAGCTGCAGGCCGTAGCGGTCGCCGTTGAAGTCCATGCGTGCCCGGTAGCTGATGTCCTGGCCCTTGCGGTTCGGGGTCTCGGTACGCGCCCAGAGGATGTTGAAGGTGAGGTGGCTGAAGAACGCGAACATGCCGTCCACGCCGTAGGTCTGTCCGCTGCCGGTGCCGCCGCTGATCGACGAGCGCCGCGTCGCGATCGCGCCGATGGCGCTGCGGCGCAGGATGTCGCGGCGTACGCGCGCCACCGCGAAATTCGTGCTCGGCACGCCGACGCGATCGAGGGTGCTCGATTGGATGTCGAGCAGGCCGATGCTATACGGTCCGGCGCGGCCGGTGACGCGCGCGCCGCCGTCCACTGGAATTACGGCGCCCTGGTCGAGCCCGATCCGGCGGCTGTAGAACATGACCGGCGTGTCGCCGGCGCTGCCGTTCCAGTTCAGCGCGCTGCCGAAGTTGAAGAGACCCTGGTTCTCGAGAAAGAAGTCGCGCTTCTCCGGAAAGAACTGGCTGTAGCGGGTGAGGTTGATCTGCTGCTCGTCGGCTTCAACCTGGGCGAAATCGGTGTTGTAGGTGAGGTCGGCGGTCAGCCCCTGCGTCAGGCCGTACTTCACGTCGAAACCATACGCGGCGCCCGGATCGTTCCGCCGCTCCGGGTTCGAGGTCATGTCGCTCGTCAGATTCGAGGTCGCGTAGGGCTTGATGTCGAGCGGGCGCGAGGCCGCCGGCGTCTCGATGCCGACCAGCGTCGCGGCCGACGACATCCGGCTGAGGCCGTTCTGGCCGCTGCCATTGGGCACGCGTGTCAGGAAGGAGTATTCGTTCTTCCAGCGGCTCGTACGGCGGAGTTGCAGGCCCCAGATTTGGTCGCGGCCCGCGCGGTAGCGGATCGATTTGAAGGGGATCGCTGCTTCGGCGGTCCAGCCGTCGGCCGAGCGCCGCACGGCGAACCTCCAGATCGGATTCCAGTCGCCGTTATACGACGTGCCTTCGTTGTTATTCTGGCCGTCCTGCCGCCCGCCAATCGGGTTGAGCATGAAATTGAAGCTGTTGCGCCGATCGTAAAAGGTGTCGAGCGCGAAGGCGAAGTTCTCGTTCTGCTGCACCTGGCCGTTATCGCGGCGCATCTCGTTGACGACCATCCGCTCCGGTTGGGATTCCGACGCGCGCATCGAGACGTAGAAATTCTCGTAGTCGAATGAAATCCAGACTTCGGTCTTTTCGGTCGCGGGCTCGCCGGCGGTCGGTTCTGACTGGATGAAGTCCGAGATCGGCGTGACGCTGCGGTACAGCGCTTCGTCGAGCTGACCGTCGATCTGCATCGGCGCTGATACCCGCACCGCGCGCACCGTGGTCTTGCCGTCAGCATCGCGAACCATCGTCTTCGGGAGCGCCGGCGGCGGAGGGCCGTCGTAGGAAAATGGCAGGTTCGCCCCCGGAAGTTCCCCCGCCGCCAGCACGGCGACCGGCGTACGCGCGCCGGTTTCCTGCGCCATCGCGGGCGACAGAGGGGTAGCCAGCAGGAATAGAAGTGCTCCGACCTGTTTCATTAATGATTTGACTTCCGAGATGAGCGAAATCTAATTATAAACCGTCGAGAGTAGGTCGTGTGCCCTGAAACGCCCGTTCAAGCAGCCCGCGGACCGCCTGGACCTCGAGCGGCCGGGGACTGTAGTACGGGTTCTGGGTCGCCAGCTCTGCGGCCCGATCGAGGCCATCGGCCGGCATGCCGATGTCTTTGAGCGCGGTTGGCGCCCCGATCCGCTGGATGACGTCAAAGAGTCCTTCCGCGGCATCGTCCACCCCTCCCAAGGCCGCGGCGATCCTGCGCATTGCCTCAGGCGCGGCCTGACGGTTATACGCCGTCGCGTGCGGGAGTATTACAGCGTGCGTTTCGGCGTGCGGCAGGTTGAAGGACCCGCCCAGCGTGTGACACAGCTTGTGGTGAAGGCTCATGCCCACGGCGCCAAGCGCCGCGCCGCCGAGCCATGCGCCATATTGGGCGTCCGAGCGAGCGTCGAGGTTGCCGGGTTCCGCCACAACCGTGGGAAGGGAACGGGCGAGGGCGCGAATGCCTTCTTCGGCGACGAGCGATGTGATGGGATTGGCGTCCTGCGCGTAGAGCGCTTCGACGCAGTGCGCCATGGCGTTCACGCCCGACGGCCCCGAGATCTGCGGCGGCAGTGAGAGCGTGAGGTTGGCGTCGTAGATCACCGTCCTGGGCAGCACCTTGCGGTCGCGTCCCGTTCTCTTCACGCCGCCTTCGGTGATGCCGTAGATCGGTGTCATCTCCGAGCCGGCGTAGGTCGTCGGCACCGCCACGATCGGAAGGCCGGTCTCGAGGGCCATCGCTTTCGCGACGCCAATCGTCGAGCCGCCACCGATCGCCAGATAACAGTCGGCACCGATCGCATCGACGCGTGCCTTCGCGCGCGCGAGGAGCTCCACCGGCACGTGTTGCGCGGCGACTTCCGGGTAAATCCCGGCTGACAGATCGCCGAGGCGTTCCGCCGCGTCCTCGGCGAATCGAATCTCGTGGGGCGTGGTGATGACGACGACGCGGCGGACGCCGAGCCGCGTGATCTCGTCGCGGAGCGAAGCGAGCGTGCCCGGCCCGAAGATCACCCGCTGAGCGGGCTGGTCGAAGACGAAGGCGTGCACCTACTCTGAGGTGCTCGCCTGGATGAGGATCTCGGTCGCGTCGGCGGGCACCACGATCTCGCGGACGTCGGCTACCGCCTTCTGAGCCGCCGCGCCCGGATAGGTCAGTTCAAGCGTGGCTTTCTGGCCCGCCTTGACGTCCACCGTACCCGTCAACGGGCCGTAGCGCTCATGCCAGACGCTGACCGTGCGCTTGCCGGGGGGGACGTTGGCGATGGTGAAGGCGCCGCCGCCGTCAGTGACGGCGTAGAAGGCATTCGGGACGACGCCGATGTACGCGTTCATCCACGCGTGGATATCGCACTTCACGTGCACCATCACTTCTTCGTTCTTCAGCGTGGCCTTGTAGACCATGCCCGCCTTGGGCTGGGAGATATTGAATTCCTGCCCCCTGGTCGAGAGGCCGTGCACGTTGTGGATCAGGTTGTCGTCGTTGCGGATCGACACCGCCTGCCCAGCGCGGACGCCGATCACGCGCGGCGAATACATGCAGTTCTTCTGCGCCAGGACGACCGTCTGCGGCTCGCCGGCGGCTGCGGGAAACGCGCCGGTGACGTGGACGAACGCATTGGCCAGCGATCCATCCGGGCCAGCGACGACGATTTCCTGCCGCGGCCGAGTGGGGTTCATCTTGCCGCACATCGGATCGGCGCCCATCCGGATCATCGGGTTGGCGAGGGCCTTTCCGGTGATCTTGATGTGACCGACGATCGTGCCAGTGGCCTGCGCGCTCGCCGGAGCGGCGGTCAGGACCGTGGCAGCGAGGGCGGCGGCGAAGATCTTCTGGTACATAGTTCAAATCCTAGCAAACGCGGCCCGAAGCCAATCCTGAAGACTTTCTGAATTTTCCGTTGGCCTGCCGGGCTCCTCAGGCTCGCCGCTTCAGCACGAAATCGAACTCTGCCGTGACAAACGGCGGCTCCATGCCAAAGTCCTCCGCCGCCTTGTCGCGCGTCGGGTGCTCCTGGAAATCGACGATCAGCGAGTCTTTCACGCCGAAGACCGCATCCGACTTCAGGTACGGATCGATCGAATCAAAGACGTGCGTCGTGACCGGCTCGAATCCCTCTGCCGACACGGCGAAATGGATGTGGGCCGGACGCCACGGATGGCGGTTGGTCGCGTTGAGCATCACACCGACTGGACCGTCGGTGGGTATCGAGTAGTGCACCGGACGCGTGGTCCTGACGACGTAGCGTCCGTCCTCGCCCGTGCGGAACTTGCCGCGCATCTGGAGCTCGTCGGCGTTCGGCAACTGCGAGTCGTAGAAGCCTTCGGAGTTGGCCTGCCACACGTCGAGAAGCGCCCCGGCCACCGGCCGGCCCGCCACATCGAGGACGCGCCCGAACACGACGGCGGGCATTCCGTTCTTGTCCGCGGCGGCGATGTTGGCGCCCATCGGCAGCTCCGGGGCGCCAGGACGATGAAACGGTCCGAAGACGGTGGATTCGGTGGCGCCCGCGGGCTTGCGGTGGCTGATCAGGTCGACGACCATCGACACGCCCAGGGTGTCTGACAGCAGGATGAACTCCTGCCGGATGTCGTCGCACTTGTGCCCCGTGGCGGTCAGGAACTTGATGGCCTCGAACCACTCCTGCTCGGTGAGCTGCACCTCCTTGAGGAATCCGTGAAGGTGCCGCGTCAGGCTGGTCATGATCTCGCGCAGCCGCGGATCGGGCGTGCCTTCGAATCGCCGGATGGTTTCGGCGGTGATGTCGTCCTCGGTCGTGGTGGTTGGGGCTTTGCTGGTCATGGCTCGCTATATCTTGTCCCCGCCGGTGAATAACTGCATCACCTCCGGCGGAATCGGCTGGCCCTCCAGCCTGTTGTCAACGGTCCTGCCGGTCCAGACGCGGGTTTCGAAGCCTTCGACGGCCAGTTCCTCGCCGCGGAGCAGCCGGTGATGGACGTCGAAGCTGCTGCGCCCCCACCTGACAATCGCGGTGTCGATGGCCACGTCATCCCCATAGGTGGACGGCAGGATGAAGGTCGCGCGCGTGGCGACCAGCGGGATCGCGGCCCCGCCATACAGCTCGCGGATCTTCGCAAACGATAGTCCCGCCTTGTCGAAGAGCGCATGCGTGCTGGCGTCGAACCATTCGAAGTATCGAGGGAAAAAGACGATTCCCGCGGCATCGCAATCCCCCCAGGCAATCCGGACCGTCTGTCGGCTCGTCACTTGGAGCGATTTAGTATCATATTGAGCATGATGAGACCGAGCCCATTTCTCCTTGCCCTCGTCCTGGCGTCGACCGGTTTTGCTATCGCGATCGGAGCCCAGACGGCGCCTGCCGATGCATCGGGAGTTGCGCCCGCGCCCCACACGTTTCCGGATGCTCCCGGAAAAGACACCGTTCTAATGGCCTGCGCGGCCTGCCATAGCCCCGACTACATCACCGACGCCCCCCGCAACGCGAAGGGGTGGAGCGACATCTTAGACATGATGCAGGCGTACGGCGCGACGGCGACCGACGCGGAATGGGCGCAGATCAAGGGCTACATCCTCGGCCAGATCGCCCAGGTCGAAGTGAACAAGGCGACGGCCGACGATCTGCAGAAGCTCCTCGAGGTCGATGCGCCGCTGGCCAAGGCCATCGTCGACTACCGCACGGCCAACGGCAACTTCAAGACGATCGATGACGTGAAGAAGGTCCCTGGTCTCGCCGCGAACAAGGTCGATTACCGCAAGAACCGCCTGGAATTCTGAGCGACGCAGGGCGGGTCCTCCTGGACCCGCCCTAGTTTCTTTCGACGATCATCGCAATTCCCTGACCGACTCCAATGCACATCGTCGCAAGGCCGTAACGGGCCTTGCGACGGCGTAGCGCGTGTACGAGCGTCGTGAGGATGCGCGCGCCTGACGAGCCGAGTGCGTGGCCCAACGCGATCGCGCCGCCGTAGACGTTGACCCTGGCGGGATCCAGGTCGAGTTCCTTCATGCACGCCAGGCCCTGCGCCGCGAATGCCTCGTTCAGTTCGATCAGGTCGATCTGGTCGATCGTGAGGCCGGCGCGTTTCAGCGCGAGCCGAACCGCGGGGACCGGGCCGATCCCCATCACGGATGGATCGACGCCCGCCACCGCGGTCGTGACGACCCGGGCCAATGCGTTCGCGGCATTGGCATCCCCCTGACCGACCAGGACGAGCGCGGACGCGCCATCGTTGATGCCGCTGGAGTTGCCCGCGGTGACGCTGCCGCCGGGGTCTGACGTGAACGCCGGCTTCATCGTTCGCAGCTTCTCGATGGTCGCGTCGGGACGCGGATGTTCGTCGAGGGAGACGATGACCGGATTGCCTTTGCGCTGCGGGATCTCCACCGGGACGATCTCATCGTTGAAGACGCCGGCGGTGATCGCGGCGGCGGCGCGGCGCTGGCTCTCGAGTGCGAATTCGTCCTGCGCCTCTCGCGTGATGCCGTACTCGCGGGCGACCTTCTCCGCGGTCATCCCCAGGGTGATCGTCCAGTCCGTGTTCATGCGCGGGTTGGTGAACCGCCAGCCGACCGTGGAGTCGGCCATCGGCGGCACCTCGCGGCTCCACGGCGTGCCCGACTTCAACATCACGTACGGCGCGCGCGTCATGCTCTCGACGCCGCCGGCGATGAAGCCGTCACCCTCATGCGCCTTGATCGCCTGCGCCGCGCTGGCGACCGCCTGCAGGCCGGAGCCGCACAGGCGGTTGACCGTCTGCCCGGGAATGTCGACCGGCAATCCGGCGAGGAGCAGCGCCATGCGCGCCACGTTGCGATTGTCTTCGCCCGCCTGGTTGGTACAGCCGAAGATCACGTCATCGATCCTGACTGGATAACCGAGACGCTCGAGGGCCGCCTTGATGGGGATGGCGGCGAGGTCGTCAGCACGAACGTCAGCCAGCGCTCCGCCGGCTCGTCCAACCGGCGTACGGACAGCGGTCACGATCAGCGCGTCTCTCATGGATAGCTCAATTCTAGTCGGTGACCGAGATCGGTTCGTCTTCAGGCTCGAGGCTGGTCATTTCGGCGGCAATCATCTCTTCGCCCGCGTTACTGGTCACGCCGCGATGAAAGTCGACCGCCGGTAGAAAGAACGTCATCACCAGCGCGGCGGCGGCCATTCCGGTTCCGGCGACGAAGACCTGGTGCAAGGCGGCCGCGAACTGCTCGCGCGCCGCGCCGCTCAACGCGACACCGCCCGCGGCGCTGATGGCACCGACGCCTCCGGGAAGATCGACGCCTGCCAGGCGCCGTGTCATCAGAGCACCCATCGTGGCCACGCCGACGGCCGCGCCAATGCTCCGTGAAAACTGGTTGAGCGACGTGGCGATGCCCAACTGCGATCGCTCGACGCCGTGCTGCACGGCGAGCAGCGTCGACAGCATCGAGAATCCCATCCCGGTGCCGATGACGAAGCAGGACGCGAGCAGGACGGTCCGGGTTGATTCCGGCGTCATCAGCGACAGCCCGGCGAAGCCGGTGACCAGCAACGCGACGCCCGCGACCACGACGTGCCGGTATCCGATCTTCACCGTGAGCCGGGCGCCGATGATCGACGCCGTCACCCATCCCATGAAGAGTGGCGTCAGCACCTGTCCTGCCTGCGTCGCCGTGGCGCCCATCACCCCCTGGACGAAGAGCGGAATGAAGGCGATCGCGCCGAACATCGCCATGCCGACCAGGAAGACGACCGCGATCGTGCGCGCGACGATCGGGGTCCGCAGCAGCTCAATCGGCAGGATCGGCTCCGGGACGCGGCGCTCGACGACGACGAAGACGCCGAGAAGGGCGGCCGCCAGTACGAGCCATGCGACGCCGGCGCCGGTTTCTCCGCCAATGGCCAGCAGCAGCGCGCTCACGCCGAAGAACATCAGTCCGGCGCCAAGCCAGTCGACCGTGACGGTGGCGATCTGCTGACGCTTTGGATACGTCATCGCGATGACCAGCAGCGCGAGCAGGCCGAAGGGCAGGTTGAGATAGAAGACCCACCGCCAGGAAATCGCGTCGGTGACGTAGCCGCCAACGAGCGGACCGGCGACCGACGCCACGCCCCACACGCCGCTGAACACCGCCTGGGTGCGCGCGCGTTCGGCGAGCGTGTAGAGCTCGCCGATGATCGTCATGCTGAGCGGGACGATGGCGCCGGCGCCGACGCCCTGCAGCGCGCGGGCGGCAATCAGCTGCACCATCGACGTCGATGCGCCGGAGAGCACCGAGCCAGCCAGGAAAATGCAGATACCGGCGAGATACATCCGCTTGCGGCCGTAGAGATCCGAGAGCCGTCCCCAGATCGGCACCGAGGCCGTGGACGTCAGCAGGTAGGCGGAAAAGACCCAGCTATAGTGCGCGAGGCCCCCGAGGGTGGCGATGA
>CAMCNL010000096.1 GCA_945876205.1 Candidatus Sulfopaludibacter sp. SbA3 | reverse complement strand
GCCGTGATGCCGAGCCCGATCGACGGCTCGATCTGGGGCGCCTACCGTGCCAACCCCGGCGCCGTCGTGCGCATCGTCCCAGGGAAGAATCCACCGGCGACGGCGATGACCGAGATCTACAACGTGCCGGCGCCCGGCTTCGGCGTGCGCGGCGGCGACATCGACGGCAAGGGCGTGGTCTGGGTCTCGCTCGCGAGCGGCCACATGGGGAGCTTCGACCGCCGCAAGTGCAAGGCACCGCTCAACGGTCCGAAGGCGACCGGCGATCATTGCCCTGAGGGATGGTCGTTCTATCAGTACCCGGGTCCGGGCTTTGAGGGCATCGGTCCCAACAGCGCGGAGTCGAGCTATTACTCCTGGGTCGACCAGCACAACACCTTCGGACTCGGTGAAGACGTGCCGATGTCGACGGGCAATCTCAACGACGGCCTGATCGCGCTCAAGGACGGCAAGATGGTGACGCTGCGCGTCCCGTATCCGATTGGCTTCTACGCCAAGGGATTCGACGGCCGCATCGACGATCCGCGCGCCGGATGGAAGGGACGCGGCCTGTGGGCGGCCAACGGCGACCGCACGCCGTGGCTGATCGAAGGCGGCAAGGGCACCAAGCCCTTCGCGGCGCACTTCCAGCTGCGGCCGGATCCGCTTGCGAAGTAGGCAGTAGGCAGTGATGAGGTACGTCGATGCGGCGTCGTAAATTCCTGAAACGGGGCGCGCTGGCTGGCGCCGCGGCGTTGGTCACGCCGGGCGGAATCGTGGAGGCACAATCGCCGGCGCCTGCTGCGCCAGCGGTGGGCGCTGAAGCCGTCTCACCCGGCGTCACGATTGGCGCCGAGACGGCGGCGCCGGCGGACGTCCAGGTGCTCGCCGAGCACGAGCGGTGCGGCTCGGACTTCATGGTGGACGTCATCAAGTCGCTCGGGTTCGAGTACATCTGCGCGAATCCGGGTTCGAGCTTCCGCGGACTGCACGAATCGATCATCAATTACGGCGGCAACACGGCGCCCGAGTTCATCACCTGCTGCCACGAAGAATCGTCGGTGGCGATGGCCCACGGATACTTCAAGGCCGAGGGCAAGCCGCTCGCGGTGATGTCGCACGGCACGGTGGGGTTGCAGCACGCGGCGATGGCGCTCTACAACGCCTGGTGCGACCGCGTGCCCGTGTACATGTTCATCGGCAACTGGGCCGACGGTGCGACCCGTCGTCCAGCCGAGTGGTACCACGGCGTGCAGGATGCGGCCGCCATGGTTCGCGATTACACCAAGTGGGACGACGAGCCGCGGTCACTCACACACTTCGCGGAGTCGGCGGTCCGCGCCTACAAGATCGCGCTCACGCCGCCGATGGCGCCGGTGGTGCTCGTCCTCGACGGCGCGCTGCAGGAAGATCCAGTGAGCGCGTCGCTCAAGCTGGCAATTCCGCGGGCGACACTGCCCTCGCCGCCGGTGGGTGATCCGGCAGCGGTCGATGAAGTCGCACGGCTCCTGGTGGCGGCCGAGAACCCGGTGCTCGTCGCCGATCGCCTCGCGCGGACGCCGGCCGGCATGACACTGCTGATCGAGCTGGCCGAGACGCTGCAAGCCGGCGTCATCGACCAGGGTAGCCGGATGAACTTCCCGTCACGCCATCCACTGAACCAGACGCAGCAGGCGGGCGCGACGATCGCCAATGGCGACGTGATCCTCGGACTCGAGGTCGCCGACTTCTGGGCGACGGTCAACGCGCTGCGCGATCAACTGCACCGCACGGATCGGCGGATTCCGAAAGCATCCGCGAAGCTCGTCACGATTACGACCGCCGATCTGTACATTCGATCGAACTACCAGGACTTCCGCCGGTTGCAGGACGTTGACCTCGCGATTGCCGCGGACGCCGAGGCCACACTGCCGGCGCTGATTGAAGCGGTGAAGCGCCGTACCACCGGCGATCGCCGGCGCGTCTTCGAAGAGCGCGGCAAGAAGCTCGCTGACGCCAGTCGGGCCGCCGCCGAGCGCGCGCGGACCGCGGCCACCTTCGCCTGGGATGCGAGCCCGGTCAGCACCGCTCGCCTCTGTGCCGAGGTCTGGGCGCAGATCAAGAACGAAGACTGGTCACTGGTCTCGAGCTATTACAGCGACGGCGGCGGCTGGCCGCGCCGGCTGTGGGATTTCAACAAGCCCTATCACTCGCTCGGCCACGCGGGCGGCGGCGGCATCGGCTACGGCGCGCCAGCCTCGGTCGGCGGCGCGCTCGCGAATCGCAAGCACGGACGCCTGTCGGTGGCGCTCCAGACCGATGGCGATCTGATGTACGCGAACGGCGTTCTCTGGACCGCGGCGCATCACCGCATCCCGCTGCTCAGCGTGATGAACAACAACCGGTCGTACCACCAGGAAGTGATGCACGTACAGAAGATGTGCAACGCACGCAACCGCGGCGTCGATCGCGGCCAGACCGGCAGCACCCTCACCGATCCCAACATCGACTTTGCGAAAGTGGCGCAAGGCCTGGGCGTCTACGCGGAAGGCCCGATCACCAATCCGAAGGATCTCGGCCCCGCGCTCACCCGCGCCATCGCCGTCGTCAAACGCGGCGAGCCGGCGCTCGTGGATGTCGTGACGCAGGTCCGATGAAGACGTTTCAACCACGAAGGCCACGAAGATCACGAAGCCTCTTAGGTTTTTTCGTGTGCTTCGCGACCTTCGTGTCCTTCGTGGTTACGTTGGCGGCGCAGACCTCGCCGGCGCGGCCGGCCGCGCCAGTTCCGGCGGGACGCGCAGATGTTGGCCGCACATTGTTCATGAAGAACGGATGCTTCCAGTGCCATGGGGCGGAGGCACAGGGAGGAGCGGCCGGGCCGCGGCTGGGGCCCGCGGGCGTCTCCTTCGCGCGGTTGTCATACGTGCGCAAGCCAACCGCCGAGATGCCGCCGTACACCACGAAGGTGCTCTCTGACCGCGACCTCGCGGATATCTACGCGTTTCTCGAGTCGCTGCCCAAGCCGGCCCCGGTCAGCAGCATTCCCCTGCTGGCGCCGTAACAAACCGCCGGAAGTTCAGCGTGTTGGTGAAGCCGCCGTAGACGTTGCCGTCGACGTCGGCCGCCACGCCTTCGAGCGTGTTCGTCTCCGTCCAGGGAATGAATGCGGTGACGATCCCGTCGTTCGCGCTGCCGATGCGGATGCCCTGCTTGAAGCCAGCATTGATCTTCTCGTCCGACTGCGAGTCGGCGACATAGAGGATGTTGTTCCTGATGAAGATGCCGCTCGGCCGTCCGAACTGTTTCCACTCGGTGAGAAACCGTCCGTCCTGGTCGAAGATCTGGATGCGGCTGTTGGTGCGATCGGCCACGAACAGGCGGCCGCGGGAATCCATCGCGAGGCCGTGTGGCGAGTCGAACTCGCCGGGCCCGGTGCCTTTCCTTCCCCACGCCTTGATGAACGTTCCGTCCTTCGACAGCTTGACGATGCGCGCGTTGGTGTCGCCGCCGTGTCCATCAGCGACGAAGATAGTGCCGTTGGGCGCGACGAGGATGTCGGATGGGCCGTTGAACGTATCAGGACCGTCGCCGGCAACTCCAGGCTTGCCGAGCGTCATCAGGAGCTTTCCATCCTGGCTGAACTTCAGCACCGTGTGGCCCTTGCCGTTCTTCGCCCGGCCGTCCGATACCCAGACGTTGCCGGCGGCATCCACGAAGAGGCCGTGCGGGTAGTTGAACATCCCGGCGCCGAAGCTCGTGACGAGCCGGCCGCTC
The DNA here is from genome assembly GCA_945876205.1 of Candidatus Sulfopaludibacter sp. SbA3. GTDB lineage: Bacteria > Acidobacteriota > Vicinamibacteria > Vicinamibacterales > UBA2999 > CANNDT01. Next base: position 9,864 of record CAMCNL010000096.1, on the reverse strand, counting down.
GGATCGAATTTCTGGATCGGTGCCAGCGTCGAGGCCGAGCAGTCGTCCGCCGTGGCGCAGCGGTCGAACACCCACACGCTCTTGCCGTCGCGGTCGATATCGACGCCGACCGCCGCGCCCCATGTGCGTCCCTGCGCGAGCTTCGCCCACCCCTCGTCCACGCGATACGGGTTGGAGGCCGCGTTCGGATCGGGAGGTGCCTGGGCCATCCCCGGGTACGCGGTCGTCGTCATGGCCGCGACGATAGTGAGACCGAAGAACTGTCTGAGCCGCATCACGTCTCCTGAATCGGATTGTTCGACGCGAACGTCGCCGCTGGCTAGTGTGCCGGGGTACCTGGAGGCGCGACGCGCGTCGCCTGCCACGCCAGCAACCGCCACGCGCCGTCGCGCAATGCCCAGACGTCGACGAAGAACACGGCGTACGGGTCACGGTTTGCGAGACGGATCACCGCCGTGCCGCGCACGACAGCCGCGTTGTCGCCCCAGGGAATCACGAGCCGGTCAGGGAAATCCACACCGAGATACTGGCCGCGACCCGAGGAAATCAGTTCGAGAAAGCTGCCCTTCGTGTCGCTGTGACCGCCGGAGTGCGTGTAGGAGAGCTCGTCGGCCAGAAGCGCCTCGAGCGTGGGAATGTCCTTCTTCACCATCGCATCGATGCGTCTGGCTTCGAGCGCAAGAATCGTCTCTGTCAAAGCTGGAGCTGACGTCATTTTCATCCTATACGTGTGGGCACCTACAGCGTCTTGTACGCCGAATCACCGGGCTTGGCGATGCCGCTGATCTGCACGCCCAGGCCGTCGGGATCCTGCACCGTGAAGCTCACGTAGCTCGGCGTATCGAGTGCGCCGCCTCGCGCCAGTCTGGGTTTGAGACCCCGGCGCTCGAGCTCAGCCTTGACCCGGTCGGTGTCCCAGTTGTCGATCTTCAACGCGATGTGATCGATGCCCGTCCGCTGCGACGGCTGGATGTTGTGCAGGCTCATCATCGACCGATCGCGCACGCCGACGCCGCGGGCGTCGCCGAAATGCACCTCCGCGGAGCCCTTCCCGTCGTCGTTGGCGACGGTCATGCCCATCAGGCCGGCGTAGAAGTCGCGGCTCCTGGTGTAATCGGTCACCAGGTAGTTGATGTGATCGAGGTTCAGCGTCTTGAAACCGGGCGTCTGCGCCGTGGCGGTGGTGCCACGTGCCGCCGCCAGTGCCGCGGCCGTCAGGCCCTGAATTAGCTGCCGGCGCGTGACCTTGCCGTCCTCGAACTGCTTGAGCAACTGCGAAATGACTGTTTCCATGGCTAGTGGCTGCACCCTTTCCTGGTCTCTTCAAAGCCGTCGAACAGGCGCGCGGCGTTGGCTCCGGCGAGCGTGTCCAGGCGGTGAGGTTGGCCCTTCTCCTCCGTGTAGCGCGCGACCGCGCCCTTCGAACGAAGGACCTCGGCCTCCTTCTTCATCTCACCGTGCCACCGGTATTGGTCGAGCTCGCCGACATACATGAACACGCACATCTTCGAAATCGCCTGGAGCTTGGCCGGGGTTGGCTGCCACATGTATCCAGGGAACGCCGTTACGGACAGGAAGTACTGAGGACTGGCCGCTGCCAGGTGAAACGCGGCAATGCCACCATTGGACGGCCCCGCCACATGAAACTTCCCATCCTGAATCTTGTAGTCGGACATCACCATCTTCAGGAACTCCGGCATGACGCGCGCGCCGCCCTCGAAGAACAGCTCACCGTCCGGGGCCGCAGGCGCGACGACGATGTAGCCGCGCTTCTCCGCTTCCGCGCGAAAGTTGCGCATGAGAATGCCGTCGACCGTGTTCATCGTCTGCGGGCCGCCGCCAATGACGAGGATCGCCGGATACGCCTTGGCCGGGTCGTACCCGTTCGGCAGGACGACCTTGTAGCGAACGGTCGTGCCCGCCACCTTCTTCGTCAGCTCGCGCAACTCCGCGTGCACGTGATGCGGGGCGAGTACCGCGCAGGCGGCAACGACGGCGGCAAGCGCGTGCGTCTTCATGCTCACAACGTTTCCTTTCAGGTGGGATCAGCTCTTGTCGACGACAACCGCCGTGCCGTAGCAGAGCACCTCGGTGACCCCGCCCATGAGCTCGGTGGCATCATATCGAATGCCGATCACCGCGTTGGCGCCCAGCTCGCCGGCATGCTCGAGCATCTGGTTGAACGCATCAACCCGTGTTCGTTCGCACAGCTCCGTGAACAGGGAAATGTTGCCGCCGACCAGCGTTTGGAGAGAGCCGCCAATCGTCCCGAAGATCGATCGCGACCTGACGATGATCCCGCGAACGACACCCTTGGTCTCCAGGATGCGGTAGCCGTCGAGCGTAAACGTGGTGGTGGTCAGGGAGTGATTCATAGGTACGTACCCCATTCGCGCGAGACCCGTTTCCCGGTCATCGGCCATTCAGCATGCGGTGCACCTGCATCGCGGTGCGGATCACCCGCGCATCCTGGCCCCTTTCGGCCGTGAGCTGCAGGCCAAGCGGCAAGCCATCGACCGGCATGGGAATCGAGATAGCCGGCGTCCCTAACGCGGTCCAGGGGGCATTCATTTGAGGGTCGCCGGTGAAGCCAAGACCGAGGGGTGCGGGCCCGGTCGCGGCCGGCACCAGGATCACCGGCGTAGCCTTGTAGAGCTCTGCGACTCGGGTTCTGGATTCGGCGATGTACCGTGTGGCGCTCTCGTAGGTGGCAAGCGGCATCGCCAGCCCTTGGCGGACGAGGTCGGCCAGGTCGGCGAGCTTTGCCCCATGCTCCCGGTAGCGCGCTTCGTGATGGCGCGCGGCTTCATAGGCCTGCACGGTGGTGGTCGCGTCGGCAAGACGCGTCAGCATCGCGCTGATATCAACGCTGCGGATAGAGGCGCCGCGGCTGCGCAGCGTCGACACCGCGTTCCGAAACGCGGCTGCCATCGCCGGCTCGACGTCGGGCATCGGCTCCGGCACGCCGAACACGATGTCCTCGTCGCGACCCTCCGGCTGTCCGATGGCTTTCCAGAAGGCGAACATGTCGGCGGGCGTGTGGGTGAAGAAGCCGAGCGTGTCGAGGCTCTTCGCCAGTGGCAGCACGCCCTCCAACGAGAACAGGCCGTAGGTCGCCTTGAATCCGGTGACGCCGCAGTAGGATGCGGGGCGCAGTACGGAACCTCTGGTCTGCGTGCCGAGCGCCAGCGGCACCATGTCCGCGGCGACCGCGGCCGCCGATCCGGCCGAGCTCCCGCCAGGCGTGTAGGCGATGTTCCGCGGGTTATGGGTGGGCGCCGGCGTGCGATAGGCGAACGCCGTGGTGTGGGTCTTGCCGAGCAGGACGGCGCCGCGCTGGCGCAGGTCCCGAACGATCGCGGCATCCGTGGTGCCGATGCGGCCGCGGTACACCGGCGACCCGTAGGCCGTCGACAAGCCGCGCGTCTCCATGATGTCCTTGGCGCCGAAGGGGATCTCGGCGAGGGGACCGTCGCCGGTGGGCCGCTGCGGCGCGACCTGGACCCATGCCTGGATAGACGGGTCCATCGACTGGATGCGATCCAGGCACTGCTGCAGCGCGCGAACGCGGGCTGCGCGCGGCGCCGCAATCCATTCCGACAACGTCACGAGTGGAGGCTCCTGCGCGCGTGCGGCCACCGCCGTGCCAAGCATCCCGAGCACAAAGCCGCGTCGGTCCATGGTGCCGGATCCTATCAGCTTCGCCGGACCGCGGAACCATTCGGCTAGGGCGCTTGAGTCTTTTTCAGGAACTGCAGGACCTTCTCGTTGAAGGCGTCAGGCCGCTCCCACGCCATCGCATGCCCTGCATCAGGAATGAAATCAAACTGGCCGTTCTTCAGGTGCGCCCCCCACACCTTCATCAGCCCCGGCGGCGCGACCAGATCCGCATCCCCAGCCAGTATCAGCACCGGCGCACGGATGGTCTCCAGCTTCGCGTACGTGTTCAAAGTGTGAAGTGGCTGCGCCGGGGCCCCGTCCTGCCGTGAACGCGCCTCGATGGCGATCCATTCGGCAAGACCCTCAGCATTGGTTGCGCGGAAAGACGCACCGACCTCGCGGTATTGAAGGGGCAACTCGGTGAGTCCCGGGATGGCGATCCTCGCGGTCATCTCCTGCATCTCACGCTCGGATATCTGACCGGTGGTGGCGCCGACGACCATGGCGATGACCTTTTCAGGATGCCACGCCGCGTAGTCCAAGGCGACAAAACCGCCGCCGGCTACTCCGACGACATAGAAGCGTTCGAGATGTAGATGTTCGGCAAGCGCGTGCAGGTCGCCCGCAACCGATCCCGGTTGGGCACCCGTCGCCGGATCGGCCAGGCTCTTTCCCCAGCCACGCCGATCGAACGCGATGACGCGGTACCCGGCCCGCGACAACGGTCCGACCTGGTGCTTCCAGATGTCGCTTGTGCCGGTATTCGGGTGGAGCAACACCACAGGCGTACCCGCACCACCGGTGTCGACAAACCAGAGACGGACGCCCGGAAGCGTCGCGTACGCGCCCTGCGCCTGGGCGCTGATGCTGACGACGCCGCAGACGAGCACGCACAGCGCCATCACCGCAACACCGAGGAACCGCTTGATCACCACGACTGGTCCTAGCGCCGAACCGTAACTTTGACGATCACCGGCGGCGTGACCGGCTCGCTGTTCTCGCCGCCTGGCTTCGTCGGCGTTTCAGCAATCGCGTCCACGGCACTCATTCCGCTTGTCACCCTCGCGAAGATCACGTAGTTGGGCGGCAGCTGGTAGTCCTGGTGCATGATGAAAAACTGGCTGCCGTTGGTGTTCGGCCCGGCGTTGGCCATGGCCACTATCCCGCGCCGGTAGCCGTCGCGGTAGAGCGCCGAGTCGACGTTGATCTCATCGGCAAAGGTTCCCCCCCAGGCGCTCTCGCCGCCGGTACCGTTGCCGTCGGGGTCGCCGCCCTGAATCATGAAGCCTTTGACCACGCGGTGAAACGTCACGCCTTCGTAGTACCCGTGCTCGGCGAGCAGGCGAAAGTTCTCGACTGCTTTCGGTGCCTCGGTGGCGAGGAATTCGATCTCGATCGGTCCCTTGTCGGTCTCGATCGCCGCATGCATCCCGCCTGAGCTCTTCGCTCCGGAAGGCACTTTCGGGTTGCCGCCTGACCGGGAGCAGGCGACTACGGAGGTGAGCGCTCCGCAGAGCACCAGGACCAGGAGGCTACGCATCGTCATCGCGACATGATCACATGAAAAAAGGCGCGCTCGTATCGGGGCATGGTGGGCGGATCCTAGCACCGCGCTGGGCGCGGTACAAGAAAAAGGCGGGTCCCGAAGGACCCGCCCTGAACTGAGAACTAAGAACCCGAACCAGGAACCTGGAACGCGGAACCGTTGGGTTATTCGATATCCCCTGCCGGCGGACGGCCGATGAGCGGCTCGTCGGTCTCGAAGGCGTACTCGATCTCGCGATCCAGATCGAGATCGTCCTCGCTCGGCTGCGGCGGCGCCGGCGGCGGCGGCGGTTCGTCCGCCGGGATCCGCACGTGGCGATACCACTCGAAGCCCGTGCCGGCGGGAATCAGTCTTCCCATCGTCACGTTCTCCTTCAAGCCGCGCAGGTGGTCGATCTTTCCGGAGATCGACGCCTCGGTGAGCACCCTGGTCGTCTCCTGGAAGGAGGCGGCCGAGATGAACGAGTCGGTCGAGAGCGACGCCTTGGTGATACCGAGCAGCAGCGGCTGCGCGGTGGCCGGGCGTCCGCCGTCCTTGATGACCCGCTCGTTCTCTTCGAGGAACCGGAACTTGTCGGTCTGCTCGTCGATCAGGAATTCGGTGTCGCCGACATCCTCGATCCGCACCCACCGCATCATCTGCCGCGAGATGACTTCGATGTGCTTGTCGTTGATGTTGACGCCCTGCAGCCGGTAGACCTCCTGGATTTCGTTCACCAGGTACTTCTGCAGCTCCTTCTCGCCCAGCACCCGCAGGATGTCGTGCGGATTGCTCGGGCCGTCCATCAGCTGCTCGCCGGCTCTCACCCGCTCGCCTTCGTGCACGTTGACGTGCACGCCGCGCGGCAGTGAGTATTCCCGCGGCTCGGTGCCATCGTCGGGGACGATGATGACCTTGCGCTGGCCCTTGACGACGCCGCCTTCCTTCACGACACCGTCGATTTCCGAGATGACCGCCGGATCCTTCGGCTTGCGCGCCTCGAAGAGCTCGACCACGCGCGGCAGACCGCCCGTGATGTCCTTCGTCTTGGTCGTCTCGCGCGGGATCTTCGCGATCACGTCGCCCGCTTCCACGTTCTCGCTGTCCTGCACCATCAAGTGGGCGTGGGACGGCATGTGGTACTTGCGGATGGTCTTGCCCGTCTTGTCCTTGATCTCGATCGTCGGCTGCTTCTTCTCGTCCGGCGAGTCGACGATGATGAAGCGCGACAGGCCCGTGACCTCGTCGACTTCTTCGTGGACGGTGAGGCCCTCGATGATGTCCTTGAAGTGGACCGTGCCCGTCTCCTCGGTCAGGATCGAGAACGTGTACGGATCCCACTCGACCAGGGTCTGTCCGACGTCGACCTTCTGGCCGTCTTTCACCTTCAGCCTGGCGCCGTACACGATCGAGTAGCGCTCGCGGTCGCGGCCCTTGGCGTCCGCGATGACGAGGGAGCCGCTGCGGTTCATGACGATCAGCTGGCCGTGCGCCTGGCCCTTGTGAGTTTCGACGACCTGCAGGCCCTGGTAATGCACCGTCCCGGCGTGCTTCGCATCGAGCGTGTTCTGCTCCGACACGCGCGATGCCGTGCCGCCGATGTGGAACGTGCGCATCGTCAGCTGCGTGCCGGGCTCGCCGATCGACTGGGCGGCGATGACGCCGACCGCCGCACCGAGCTCGACCAGCCGTCCGGTGGACAGGTCGCGGCCATAGCAGCGGGCGCAGACGCCGCGGCGAGTCGCGCAGGTGAGCACCGAGCGGATCTTCACCTTCTCGATGCCGCCCTCCTGCACGGCGACGGCCTTGTCTTCGTCGATCTCCTGATTGATGTCGACGATCACATCGGTGCTGAACGGATCGACGATCCGCTCGAGCGTGACGCGGCCGACGATACGGTCGCGAAGCGGCTCGATGATTTCGCCCGACTCGACGATCGCGCGGGCCTCGATGCCGTCGAGGGTGCCGCAATCGTGCTCGGAGATGATCACGTCCTGCGCCACGTCGACCAGCCGGCGCGTCAGGTAGCCTGAGTCGGCCGTCTTGAGCGCCGTGTCCGCCAGGCCCTTGCGCGCGCCGTGCGTCGAGATGAAGTACTGCAGCACGGTCAGGCCTTCACGGAAGTTCGAGGTGATCGGCGTCTCGATGATTTCACCCGACGGCTTCGCCATCAGGCCGCGCATGCCCGCCAGCTGGCGAATCTGCTGCTTCGATCCTCGGGCGCCCGAGTCAGCCATGATGTACACCGGGTTGAAGAACTTCCCGGTGTGGTCCATCTCGGCCATCTCGCTGAACATCTCGTCGGCGATCTTCTCGGTGACCTCCGACCAGACGGCGATGATCTTGTTGTAGCGCTCGCCGTTGGTGATGGCGCCCTCGAGGTACTGCTGCTCGACCTTGATGACCTCGTTGCGGGCCGCTTCGACCAGCGCGCCCTTGTTCGCCGGAATCACCAGGTCGTCGATGCCGATCGAGATGCCCGACCGGGTCGCGTAGGTGAAGCCGAGGTTCTTCAGCGCGTCGAGCATTTCGACGGTGCGCTCGAGGCCGAAGTCGAGATAGCAGCGCTGCACCAGCTGCTGCAGCCCCTTCTTCTTGAGCAGCCCGTTGATGAACGGCATCGTCGCCGGCAGCTCCTCGTTGAGGATGACGCGGCCGACGGTCGTGTTGATCATCTTGCCGTTCACGTCCTGCAGTTCCGTGTGGATGACGTCCTGGTCATCCCGCGCGGTGGTCAGGTCGAGCAGCTGGCCCGTATAGCGGAGCCGGATGGGAGTCAGCGTCTCGAGCTCGCCGGCCTCGAGACCGAGGAGCACGTCTTCGGCGTTGCCGAACGCGCGTCCTTCACCCCTGGCGCCGGGCTTCGCCTTGGTCAGGTAGTAGCAGCCAAGGACGATGTCCTGCGACGGCACCGTGATCGGCGCGCCGTTGGCGGGCGACAGCACGTTGTTGGCCGACAGCATCAGCACCGAGGCTTCGATCTGCGCCTCGGGAGACAGCGGGATGTGCACCGCCATCTGGTCGCCGTCGAAGTCGGCGTTGAACGCCGTGCAGACGAGCGGGTGGATGCGGATCGCCTTGCCTTCGACCAGCACCGGCTCGAACGCCTGGATGCCCAGACGATGCAGCGTCGGTGCGCGGTTGAGCAGCACCGGGTGCTCGCGGATCACCTCTTCGAGGATGTCCCACACCTCGGGCCGCTGCTGCTCCACCATCTCCTTGGCCTGCTTGATGGTGGCGACCAATTGCCGCTCTTCGAGCTTGTTGTAGATGAACGGCTTGAACAGCTCGAGCGCCATCTTCTTGGGAAGACCGCACTGGTGCAGCTTCAGCTCGGGGCCGACGACGATGACCGAACGGCCCGAGTAGTCGACGCGCTTGCCGAGCAGGTTCTGCCGGAAGCGGCCCTGCTTGCCCTTGAGGGTGTCGGACAGCGACTTGAGCGGACGGTTGTTGGCGCCGCGCAGCACGCGGCCGCGGCGGCCGTTGTCGAACAGCGCGTCGACCGCTTCCTGCAGCATCCGCTTCTCGTTGCGGATGATGACGTCGGGCGCCTTCAGCTCCATCAGCTTCTTCAACCGGTTGTTGCGGTTGATGACGCGGCGATAGAGGTCGTTCAGGTCGGAGGTCGCGAAGCGGCCGCCGTCGAGCGGCACCAGCGGACGAAGCTCCGGCGGGATCACCGGGATCACGTCGAGAATCATCCAGTTCGGCTGGTTGCTCGACTTGCGGAAGCTGTCGACGACCTTGAGCCGCTTGGCGTACTTCAGCTTCTTCTGCACCGAGTTCTCGGAGCGCATCTTCGCGCGCATCTCCTCGGCGAGCTTCTCGATGTTGACGCGCTTGAGCAGCTCCTTGATCGCCTCGGCGCCCATCTGCGCGCGGAACTTGTTGCCGTAGTCCTCGCGCGCTTTCCGGTACTGCTCTTCGTTGAGCAGCTGGTTCTGCTTCAGCTCGCTGTCGCCCGGATCGATGACGACGTAGCCCTCGAAGTAGAGGATGCGCTCGAGATCACGCAGCGAGATGTCGAGCAGGTGGCCGATACGGCTCGGCAGCCCCTTGAAGAACCACACGTGGCTCACCGGCGTGGCGAGCAGGATGTGCCCCAGCCGCTCGCGGCGCACCTTGGCCTGGGTCACTTCGACGCCGCACTTGTCGCAGATCACGCCGCGGTGCTTCATGCGCTTGTACTTGCCGCAGAGGCACTCCCAGTCGGTGATCGGCCCGAAAATCTTCGCGCAGAAGAGTCCGTCGCGCTCCGGCTTGAACGTCCGGTAGTTGATCGTCTCGGGCTTCGTCACCTCGCCGAACGACCACGACAGAATCTTGTCGGGCGAAGCGAGCGAGATGCGGATCGCGTCGAAGTCGGCGCGGAGGGTCGTCTTGTTGTCGTGGAAGCTTGGACGCATTTACACCTGCTCCAAAACGGGTTCGCCTTCGGTGACCGCAACCGGCTCCACCGGCGGCTTCTTCTTCGTGGAGATCAGCTCGACGTCCAGGCAGAGCGACTGCAGCTCGCGGATCAGGACGTTGAACGACTCCGGCAGACCTGGCGTGAACGACGCGTCACCCTTGACGATCGCCTCGTAGATCTTGGCGCGTCCGGTGACGTCGTCCGACTTCGCCGTCAGCAGCTCCTGGAGGATGTGCGCCGAGCCGTAGGCCTCGAGCGCCCACAC
>CAMCNL010000095.1 GCA_945876205.1 Candidatus Sulfopaludibacter sp. SbA3 | reverse complement strand
GACGTGCTGCCCATCCTGCAGAAGAACTGCCAGACGTGCCATCGGCCCGGCGAGGTCGCCCCGATGTCCTTGATCACCTATCAGGACGCGCGACCGTGGGCAAAGGCCATGAAGGCCGCCGTGATCTCCAAGAAGATGCCACCCTGGTTCGCCGATCCCGCGTATGGCCATTTCAGCAATGACAAGCGGCTGAGCGAGGCCGACATCAAGACGTTGGCCGCGTGGGTGGACGGCAATGCACCAGAAGGCGCCGCCAAGGACAAACCCGAGCCGGTGAAGTGGGTCGAAGGCTGGGGCTTCGAGCCCGACATGGTCATCGAGATGCCGCTCGACATCCCCCTGCAGGCGACCGGCACCATCAACTACCAGAATATTCTGGTCAAGGTGAACTTTCCGGAAGACCGGTGGGTGATGGCCGCCGACTTGCGACCGGGCAATGCGAAGGCCGTCCATCACATGAGGGTCAACGTTCGGCCGCCTGGATCGACGTTCATGAAGAACGCCGTGCCCGGCGTGGCCTACGACACCGCCGACCCGACCATGCGTGCCGGCAAAGGACCGGCAGAAGAGCCCGCGGACCTGCTCGGCAAGTACAATCCAGGGCTCGGCGCACAGGACTTCAGCGAGTACGAATCGGCGAAGTTCGTCCCGAAGGGGTCCGACATCATCTTCAACATGCACTACACCGCGATCGGCAAGGAAACGACCGACCGCTCCAGGCTCGCGCTCAAGTTCGTCAAGAACCCTCCCAAGTACCGCTACTTCTCCAACTCGGGTCCACAGGCCTTCAATCTCGTGATCCCGGCCGGCAAGCGCGATCAGGAAATCGTGTCCGAACTGACCGTCGTCGGCGACAACGTGCAGTTGGTCTACATTCAGCCGCACATGCACCTGCGCGGGAAGGACTACGAGGTGCGCCTCATCCTCCCGTCCGGTGAGATGAAGACGATCTACAAGGCCAAGTGGGACTTCAACTGGCAGCAAGGGGTCGACTTCGACAAGCCCATGCCGCTGCCCAAGGGCACCCGCGTCATCGGGGTCGCGCATTTCGACAACTCCACGGAAAACAGGTTCAACCCCGATCCCGGCAAGGTGGTGTTCTGGGGCCCGCAGAACTGGGACGAGATGCAGAACTGCTTCCTGAGCTTCCTGGTTGACCCCCGCATCAAGGACCCGTCGAAGTTGTTCGAGGACACTGGCGTGGCCAAGTTGCCGAAGGGTACCTCGGGACCGACGCTCGAACAGCTGAGCACCTCGGCCGCGCACTGATCGGCACGCGCACATCGACTGCGAGGGCGGACCAGATGGTCCGCCCCGCAGCCCACAGCGCACTCACACTCGTGCGGTCGTTCCAGTTCCTGAAGACGCAGAGGCTCGAAGCGCGCCTCGAACCAGTTCAACGCGTTGAACTGGTTCCGGTGGGGCAACCCGATTACCGCCATCAACGATGCAGAATTCGGACGCATCCTGACAGCGGGGATCCGCGCGTCATGCAGTTCGCCGTGAAGTATCACTTCTGATCATGCGGTCTGGGCGGATGGGTCCGAGTTAGGTTCTGGCACTTTCCGTAAATCAAGTCTCCCAGACATTCCTCACATGTGAACTCACTCGGCAACCACCTCAGCGTTATCGCACGCGAGTGGCCTCTTGATGCACCCCAGCCAGCGGTGTACCATTGACGTTTCCATCACCCGCCTTCGCCAAGGCTACGGCGCGGCACGCCCGCGCAGGCTTCGGTGCGGCAACGCCCATACAAGTTTTTGAGAGGCAGCTACATGAAGGAACCGTGGAAGACAGACAAGTGGTTCATCAGTCCCTGGAACTACCTGCCAGAGGTGACGAAGAACTACGCGTTCCCGAAGAACATCAAGATTCATGACGTCACGCTTCGTGATGGCGAGCAGCAGACGGCCGTCGTCTTCCGCCGCGAAGAGAAGGTGGCGATCGCGAAGAAGCTCGACGCGATGGGCGTCCACCGCATCGAGGCGGGCATGCCCGCCGTGTCTCCGCCGGATCGCGCCGCCATTTCTGACATCGCCGCGCTCGGGCTGAAGGCTGAAATCTTCGGCTTCGCCCGCTGCATCCCGTCGGAAGTGAAAGTCATCAAGGAATGCGGCTGCACGGGCATCGTCATCGAGATTCCCGCCAGCGACCACATGATCAAGCACGGCTACGGCTGGCCGATCGAGCGCGCCATGAAGGCGTCGATCGAGACGACGCTCGCCGCCAAGGAAGCCGGGCTCTACACGGTGTTCTTCACGATCGACTCGACCCGCACCGAGCTCAGCCGTTTCCTCGACATCTGCGAGCAGGTGGCCACCGAAGGCCACATGGACGCGCTGACCATGGCCGACACGATGGGCGGCACGACGCCTGACGCGTATGCCTACGTCGTCAAGAAGGTGATCGAGCGGCTGAAGAAGCCGGTCGAGGCGCACTGCCACATGGACTTTGGGCTGGGCGTCGCCAACACCATTGCTGCGCTGCAGGCAGGGGCATCGGTCGCGCACACGACGGTCACCGGCCTCGGCGAGCGCGCCGGCAACGTGCCGATGGAAGAAACCGTCATGTCGCTGCTGTGCCTCTATGACCGGGACCTCGGCATCAAGACGGAGAAGTTCGTCGAGACGTCGAAGTTCGTCATGGACCTCGCGAAGGTCACGCAGCCGCCGAACCGTCCGATCGTGGGCGAGAAGCTCTACGAAGTGGAGTCGGGCATCATCGCCGGCTGGGTACGTCTCGGCCGTGACGGTCACCCGCTCGAGTCGATTCCCGTCGCGCCCGAGCTCGTCGGGCAGAAGCCGGTCTCGATCGTCCTCGGCAAGAACAGCGGACCGCCCTCGATGGAAGAGTGGTGCGAGAAGCTGGGCATCAAGGCCACCGACGAAGAGAAGATGGCGATGCTGCAGCTCGTGAAGGCGAAGTCGTTCGAGAAGAAGGACCTGTTGACGCCGGAAGAGTTCCAGGCGATCGCGAACCAGGTGCTTCAGAAGGCGACTGTCACCACGTAGCTGGGTCGCTGGGTAGCTGGGTAGCCAGGGACGCTTACCCAGGTCGAAGGACAGTGCGGGGCGGACCTTTCCGGTCCGCCCCGTTTTTGTGTACGCGCAACTATGTATTCACGATCTGAACTCGCGCGGTCGTTTCTGTTCGACGCGCGTGGTCTGCTCGATTTGGCGCTGCCGACGATGAAGGCCGTCGCCGCTGATCCTGCCGCCGCGCCTCTGTGACGACGTCGTCCCACCGCTGAAAAGATCGGGTATCGTAACGAGCATGTCACGCATGATTGTCGCCACAGCCACGCTGTCGGTTCTGTGCCTTGGAAGCGCGTCGGCAAGCGCGCAGGGCTGGCGGCCGCCGACGGATGCTGAACGTTGCCCGTCGAAGTGGGGGCCGGGCGACGAACGCGGAACCGCCAACCTGATGACGCCCGAGATCGTCCTGCGCGCCGCGCGGCTGATCACCAAAGGCGAAGTGATCGAGCTGGCGTACCCGCTGTTCGCCGGGATGCCCTTCTACGGAGATCGCGTCTTCAGCCAGCAGGTGAAGAGGACGAACTGGCCTCCAGGTTCCAACAACCGGGGCTCGAACGAGGAGATGGTGACGACGGAGCTCGGTCAGGTCGGCACGCAGATCGACGGCTTCGCCCATCAATCGATCGGCAACAGCCTTTATAACTGCGTCAAGATGGACGAGATCGCCACGAGAACCGGCTTTTCAAAGCTGGGGATCGAGAAGGCCGGCGCGCTGTTCACCCGCGGCGTCCTGCTCGACGTGGCGGCGCTACGCGGCGTCGAGATGCTCGACGATCGGTACGAGATTACGGCGCAGGATCTGCAGAACGCGCTCAAGCGGCAGAACCTGACGCTCGAGACCGGCGACGCAATCATCATCAATACGGGATTCGGACGGCTCTGGGGTAAGGACGACACCCGCTACTACCAAACGCAGCCTGGCCTGGGTATCGGAGCCGCCGAATGGCTCGCGCGGCAGAATCCGATGATCGTCGGGTCGGACACCTGCTGCGTCGAGGTCAATCCAAATCCCGATCCGAAGCTCAGCTCGCCCGTCCACCAGATCCTGCTCGTCGCGGGTGGGATCTATTTGATCGAGAGTCTCAAGCTCGACGAGCTCCTGGCCAAAGGCATCCACGAGTTTGCCTTCATTGTCGAGCCGCTGAAGCTTAGAGGCGCTACCGGCTCCTCGGTGGCACCCGTCGCGGTGCGATGACCATCGAACTCAGGCAACGCCAACGTACGACACTTCACGCCGCGCTTTGAGCCCCGCTGATCGATGCACGCTCGATCGTCGCGGGGTCGTTCGTGGACTGGGCGACGTCGAACGGCAGCCACAGGGTGAACCTCGACCCGCGCCCGAGATCGCTGTCGACCGTGATGTGGCCGCCCAGCAACCCCGCCAGACGCTCGCTGATGGCGAGTCCGATGCCGGCGCCGGGGGTGCCGGACGAGACGTCCAGGCGCTTGAACTCGTCGAAAATCAGCCGCTGGTTGGCGCCGGCAATGCCGGGACCGGTGTCGGACACGTCGATGACACACCACTCGCGCCCGGCATCATCCGCGCGCAGGCCAACTCGTACGGCGACGCTTCCCGTCTCCGTGTATTTGATCGCGTTACCCGGCAGGTTGCCGAGGATCTGTCCGACCCTGGCGGGGTCGGACTGCAGCGTTGGGAACGCAGCAGGCAGGTCGGCGACAACCGCGAGCCCCTTGCTGTCCGCCTGCGCGCGGTAGTCTTCGAGGGTACGGAGGGCGACCTCACAGAGATCCGTCGTCACCCGGTGGATCTCGATGTCCCCGGTCTCGGCACGCGCCAGGTCGAGCAAATCCTGAATGAGCCGGATGGCAACCTGGACCGAACGCCGCGAGCGTTCGACCGCATTGCTCTGCGTGGACGTGAGCGGGCCCATGATGCCCTGCTCGAGCATGAGGAGGTAGCCGTCCGCCGCGCCCAGCGGGTTCTTCACGTCGTGGCCGAACCCGCGCATCAGTGCCTGGCGGCTCGCGCTGATGCGGGCGATCTCCCGTTCGTGACGCTCGGCCTCGGCAAAGGCCAACTCCGCCGCCGCGCGCGCCTTCCGTTCACGGTCCGCGAGAGCGCGGTACTTCGAGCTCAGTCGCAAGACCGACGTGACGGCACCGAACGCAAGCAGCACGCCCGCCAGCGAGAGCAGGGCGTCGATACGGTGGACTGAACGGATTCGCTCTCTCAGCGTCGCGGCCTCTTGGCGGATCTCCCGCTGGAGCTGCGCCGTCATGGCGGTGACGGCCTGAAAACGCCCCTGCTGGACGGGCAGGAGGGACAGGTACTGCTCTCGCGTCAGCTTGCCGCTGTACAGCGCATCCACCAGCTCGTCGGCGACCCGCAGGTCTTGCCCCATCTCGGCGAGTGCGACTTGAAACTCCGGCATCATGCCAGCAGCGCTGTCAACCAGCCATGCGTACGCGCGTCTCCGTGCCGACTGCGCATCGTGATGACTTGTCGCGTAGAACTCATCCCCGGTGAGCAGAAACCCGCGGGTGCCAGCAGCCTCTTGCGCGAGGGCAACCTGCATGTCGCTCACCGCGGTACTCGCGGGGTCCATCACGTCCGACAATTCGTCGAGGGAGGCGGCAATCCTGCTCTGGATGAACATCGGAAGCAGGGCCAGAAAGAATAGCGACCCCACCACAAGGAGGAGGGGCAGGGACATGGGCAGGCGCGGCGCATCCGACGCGCCGTTTTGGTCGCCGTTTCGCGGTGTGACTCCCGCGGCCGGACGCTGACAGGCGAGATCCTGCCTCATGGTGATGCTGAAGGCGAGTGCCGACCTCTATCCCGGAAGCGCAGTGGCGCGCACTGCGGCAAGGGGCACATGTGCCGCCCTGTAGGCACGCCAAATCCGTACCAACGATGCCGGTCGAACAATCCAATGGCAGACGATGCAATTGAGCGGGATGGGCCGCGCGCCTGCGGAAATTCACCAGCGGTGCGGGAATCTTCCCGGCGCGGCGCGATGTGTCTACCCTAGCGTCCCACCAACCTGGCGACCGAGCTACCCAGGGTTACTTGGTGTTACTTGGTCGCGTCGCCGCCGTCGACGATCACGTTGTGCACGACGCCGGCGCCACCGGCCCGACGGAAGGCCGCGGCGTCCTGGTATTCCTTCGATTCAAAACATGCGACCGCCTGCTCCATCGTCGGGAACTCGATGACGACGTGGCGGTGGAACTGGCGGAAGTCCTCGCCGCCTTCGTTGATCTTGTAGTGGCCGCCGCGCGCGAGCACCTTGCCGCCGTACTGCTTGATGATGGCCGGGACGAGGTCTGTGTAGCGCTTGTATTCGACGGGGTTGTTGATCTTCGCGTGGGCCATCCAATATGCGGGCATCGATTCCTCCGGGCGGGTCCGGCGATTATTGCACGCCAGTCGAGAGAATCACCAATATCGAAGGCCGCGGTCCGGTCGTCATGGTCTCGTCCCTACGACGGTCCAGCTGATACCGTGCCGATGATGCAAGCGGATGTCGATGAAGCCCTGATCCGCGAGCAGCGCATAAGCCTCCTTACGCAGGTAGTACTTCGCGTACGCCGGGTTGAGCTGGTCATAGATCACCAGTCGCCTCTTGTCAGGCGCCAGGGGACGCATGACCCGCCCGATGTACTCGGCGAGCGGAAGCGGAAGCCAGGCACACGCGGTCATGTAAAGCCAGAACAGCGGATAGAGCATGCGAACAAACAGGTGAAGACCTCGATGAGGCAGCCACCTGGTCCTGACGAACAGAAGATATGAGGTGTTGCCTTCGCGGCCGTAGAGCCAGACCGCGAAGGTGCCCCCGGGGCGTAATGCGTGAAACGCCGCGGCCACAACCGGCCCCGGTTCCGGAATGTGGTGCAACACCCCAATGGAGAATGCGTAGTCGAGGTCCCCTGTCGCTGGCAGTTGGTCCCCTGTCACGTTCATGTAGGTGATGCGGTCCTGGTAGGGCGCCGTGTTTTCGCACAGGACGTGAAACGCCTCTGATGGCTCTATGGCGATCACATGTGTCGAGCCGGCAGAGGCCATCACATTTACGAATCGGCCTCCGCCTGCACCGATGTCCGCCACGCGTTTGCCCGCCACATCCGTGCTTGAAATCAGCGGGGACAGAAAATCGTTGAACAGTTCGACGGAGCCGAAGAATCCCTCGGTGCCGGGATATGACGTCCACTCCTCGCCAAAGTCGGCGATCGTTCTTGCCTGAAGCGGATCGATCAAGAAGGGCCCACGCTACTTCACGTCGAAAAGAATGTCTCGCGTGGCGGTGCGGGCGCCTGCGGTTGATGTGGCCTGGACGTGCAGCACGTAGGTGCCGGGATTGAGATCGCGGAGCGGGATGTCAGTGCGAATCCCCTGCCCCTCTGGCTTGCTGGACGCCTGGACGACGCGGCGGTCTTCGGTCTGGAAGACGCTCCGGCCAGTGGCCGCGTCCTGCACGGACGTGGTGACGGCAATCGCGTGCGCATCCTTGGAGCTGTCGTAGACCTCGACGTACGACGTCAGCGTCTCCATTCGACCGAACGAGCGCGTCACCACCGGCGGGGTCGAGAACATCGTCTGCAGCTCGGGATCCTGGTTAGCGGTCACCAACCGATCGGCGGTGGACGAGGTGAGCGCCACGCCGCTGAGGGCGAACGGCACCTTCGAAAAGTCCGGCACCTCGACGTCGATCGGCACGGTCGCAATGGTGCCGCCCGTTGACTCGCTCGCGCCGACACGGATCTGATAGCGCCCCGGCGGCAGCGGCAACCGCGACAGCATGCGGACGCCGGTGGTGCGCAGCCGCTCGTAGGTCTGCGGCATCAGCTTGAGGTTGAACGTCTGCCGGTCGCCGCCCTGCACCTTGGCCTTCTCGTCAACCGCGACGATCGACACTCCGAGCGACTCGTTGTAGCGGCCGTCCTTCTGCTCGAACTTGAGCGATGGCCCATCGATCTCGAGCGCCAGCAGCACCGACGCGGTCGATCCGGTCCCCCTGAACGGCGCCGCGAAGACGCGCGCGGGGAGATCGCCGACCGGCACCGGCTTGCTCAGCGCCGCCTTGAGTGCGGGAGATGTGCCCGCCTTCACTTCGGCCTCGCGTGCCTTCGCCAGCTTCTTCGGGTCGGGAGGAAGAAACCCTTTGCGCGCGCGCACCGCGAGTCCGGGCCGCTTCGCCTTGACCTCGATCTTCAGGAACTTCGACTTCCAGTTCTTGGTGTCGCTGTAGTAGCCGAGCACGTAGTAGCGGCTGTTGTCGAGCACGATACGCCCGAGGCCGCCGACGACATCACCCGAATTCACGATCGCGAGGCCGCCGGTCTCGGTCGCCAGCGATATCAGGCTTTCCTGCGCCAGCTTCAACTCGTTCAGCGCGCCCCTGAACGTGCCGAAATCGAGCTGTGGATAATCGGACTTGTCGTTGATGTCGATCATCTCGCCGAACTGGCTGAGGCCGCGCGGGTCGACGCCGTAGATGTTGACGTTGGCGCGCTGTGCGGCGGCGGTCGCCTCCTGCGCCTCCTGGATGATGGTGTTGCCTTCGGGCGCGATGTCGAACGGCTGGTAGATGTCGTAGTCGAGGCCTTCACTGAAAAAGAGGAGCGCCTTGCGGCGGCCCTGCACGTCGGCCATCCAGTTGGCAACGTTCTCGAGCGCCTGCATCGAACGGCGCGCGTTGAACGCGCGCTCGGCATCCAGCGGATCGCGGGTCTGCTGCGCTTTCTGCAGGCCCTCGTTCGTGCGAATCGGCTGCGAGGTGCCATCCTCCGCGGACTGACCGAGTTGATCGTTCAAGGACTGCTGCAGGTGGACGGCCAGCTTCTCCTGACCGGTCGACGGCAGCTTCATCCCCTGAAAACGGTTGACCGCGTCGATGAGGAGCTTGCGGTTGCTGGTGAGCTCCTGTCCGGCTTCCTGCCGCGCGCTCGTGTACACGACCGCGGCGAGATCGTTGGTGCCGAAGTAGCGCTCGATGAACTTGCTGGCGGTGTCGCGCACCAGCGCCGTGCGCGTGACCGTCGTGTGCAGGTCGTCCATCAGCAGGATGTAGATGCGGCCATCGAACGTGCGCGTCGTCTCGCGCACATCGGGCTCGATCGGTCCGCTCGCGTTAGCCGGCGTGAACGGCCGTTCGACGGGAAGATCGATGTAGGAAAAAACGGACGGCTTCTGCAGCCGGCCGCCTTCGTAGACCTCGAAGTCATCGGCCGTCAGCCCGCGAACAAACGCGCCGGTGCGATCGGTGACGATGGCGTGGACTTCGACGAAGTTGGTTTCCGATCTGAAGGTAATCGTTCCCTGCTGCTGCGCGGAACCGGCGGAGGCACCTAGAAGAATCAGGAGAAGAAGCAGGTATCTACGCATCGCGTGATTATGACGCAACAGACAGTAGGCGGTGGGCAGCCGGCAGTCGGCAGCGTTAGACAAAAAAAGGGGGGCCGGCGCGAGCCGGCCCCCCTTTACTTACTACCTACCGCTTACAGCCTGCTGCCGACTTAGAACGTCAGCCGGAAGCCCACCTGCGCCGTCCGGTACTGGCCCGACGTCGGCTTGTTGTAGGTCGCGCTGCTCTCGGAGAGACCGAGACTCAGGTTCTTGCGATTGAACGCGTTGAAGACCTCGGCGATGCCGTCGAGCGACATGCGGCCGCCGAGCGGAATCCGCTGCTGGATGCGGATGTCGGTCTTGTTCTGCGCCGGCTGAATGAACGAATTGCGCGGGACGATCGTGCCGTCGGGCCGCAGGCGTCCGTTGCCGCCGCCGAGGTTGCGCACGTCGCCACCCCAGTTGCTCGCCGCACGGATGCCTGCGCCGAAATAGTGCAGGCCGCTCAACTGGAAGCCGTGGCCCACGGCCCAGATGCCGTTGAACACCGCGCGGTGCCGCTGGTCGTCCGCGCCGTAGCCCCACTCGTTACCCAGGTCAGGCTGCACCTTGAAGGGCACGATGTTCAGGCCGCTGAACGGCTGGTTCTCCGCCGTATAGAGGAACGACATCGTATACGTCAGCGACGCCTGCCACCGGTTGCTCATGCGCTTGGTGAACGCCGTCTGCAGCGATCGCAGCTCGGAGCGCGTGTTGTGCGGAATCATCGACACGATGCCCATGTCGGGCCACGGCAGCCGCGACCGGTTGGCCGCCGTGTTCGGCAGGTTCGCGCCGGTGACCGGATCGTAGGCGATGTTGACGTTGTCGAGCGTGTCCTTCTCGCTCGTGCCCTTCGTCTGGATGTAGTCGGCTTCGATCGACATCGTGCTGCCGAACTGGTGCTGAAGGCCGATGGACGAGTTCCAGCTCCGTCCCATTCGCATGTACTGCTCTGGGCCAGGCATTTCCTGCAGCGCGTTCAGGATGCACGGCGCGGCGCCGGCAAAGCCGCTCGCCTGCCACCGCCCGAAGTTGGCCGCCTGCTCCGGCGCGGTGCACATCAGCGTCCGCGCCTGTGCGAGCGTCGGCAACGGGGCGCCGTTCAGCGGGTCGGCCGCGAAGTTCGCCCGGCCGTCGTTGGTGTACTGCAGGCGTGCGAGCTGCGTGTTGTACTTCGGCCAGAAGGCGTCGATGGTCAACGCGTCCGAGAAGTAGATGCCGCTTCCACCGCGGAGCACCGTCCGGTCGCTCACCTGATACGCGAACCCAAGCCGCGGCTGCAGGTTGTTCGTGTCATTCGGACGGCCGGCGGGATAGAAGGGCGGCTGGCCCGCCTTGTATTCCAACCCGAGGTCGTTCGCCCACGCGTTGATGCTGAGGTCGTAACGAAGCCCGAGGTTCAGCGTCAGCTTTTCGGTGATGCGCCAATCGTCCTGCGCCCAGCCGGCGTACTTCGGCTGGCCGTAGGTGTTCGGGAATTCGCCGATGCCGATCGTGTAGGTGCGCACCCACGGTGAGAGCGCGGCGAAGTTCCACGTGTCCGCGTTGAACGGGTCGGGGAACCACGCCTGCATCTGCGCGGGTGTTGGAATCGCACCCAACCCGGCAGGTGTGTTGCGCGCGTCGATGGTGCCGCCGCACTGGTTGCAGTTCAGGCTGTCTTCGAAGTGGCGCACGAACTCGGCGCCCATCCGCAGGTCGTGGCGGCCCTTCGCGTCGTACGAGAACGTGAAGTCGTCACGAATCTGCCAGACCTTCTGGTCGCGATGGCGCGGGGCATTGGCGTTCGCGTTGATCGTAAAGCCAGTGAACGTGATGCGCGGGTATCCGTTGGTGATGCCGTTGGACGCCTGCCAGTGCTTCGACCAGTTGACCAGCGTCTTGTTCTCGAAGCCGAAATGGCTGTACCCGCCCCGGACTTCGTTGACGGCCCGGTTGCTCAACACCGACGTGAACGATCCGAGGTACTCGCGATTGTGCTCGGCGGTGTCAATGGTCGCCGCTGGATGCGCGGTGGCCGACCCCGCGCCAAACGGCTCGTAGGTGTTGTGGCCCGAGATCTTGCCCATCAGGCGGGAGTTCTGCGACACCTGGTAGTCGAGCCGCATGCCCGCGAGCTTCCTGGTCGTCAGGCCCGACAGCGTGATGTTGAATGCCGGGTACGGCGTGTTCCAGATGCTCGTCAGCGGGTTGCGCTCGTACTCGAAATTGCCGAAGTAGTGCAGCTTGTCCTTGACGACCGGGCCGCCGACCGTCGTGCTGTACTGCTGGTTGCTGACCGGCACCTTGCGCAGCAGCACGGGATCCTCAGCGTTGAACTTGCTGTCACGGAAATTCGCACGAAACAGTCCGGACAGCCGGTTGGTGCCTGACTTCGTGATCGCGTTCACCTGTACGCCGTTCGAACGGCCCTGCGTGGCGTCGAAGCGGTTGGAGATGAACTGGAACTCGGCGATCGAGTCCTGACTGAATCGTGGCTGGCCGCCGGCGCCGAGTTCCGACGAGATCTGCTGGCCGTCGAGGTTCAGCTGGAATTCGCGAACTTCCCCGCCGTTTCTATCCGGCAGCGGTGAGGTGGCGTTGCTCGAGGACGTGCGGCTGCCCGGCGCCAGCAGCGCGAGCGCCATCCAGTTGCGTCCGGCCACTGGCAGTTCCTGCACCTGCTGCGGATCGACGTTGCCACCGAGCTGGGAGGTCGTGACGTTGAGAAGCGGCGCTTCAGCGGTCACCGTCACCGTCTCCTGGACAGTGGACGGCGCCAGCTGCAGGTTGACGCTGGCGGTCTGCCCGACGAGCAACTGGATGCCCGTCCGGCTGGCGCTGGTGAAGCCTTGAAGTTCTGCGGTGATCTGATACGCGCCGACGCGCGCGGGCATACGGTAGATGCCCCGTTCGTCAGTCACGCTTTCGAACCGGTTACCGGTCGCGGCGTTCACGGCAACCACGGTCACGCCCGGAAGCACGGCGCCTGTGGAGTCGGTGACGGTGCCTGTCAGCACCGCGTCCTGGGCATATCCTACGGCCGGTAGCGCGAGCATCGCGCCGATCAGCATGAGCACTAACCGACGTGTAAAACCCGAAATCATGGATCCTCCTACGGAATGTGACGACCTACGCCAAGCTTGATAGAGGGAAGCCGAAACCGAATTACCAAGGATATAGAGCCGTGACAGCCGAATAAATAGGGTCCGGACGGTATTGACCTGGAGATCAGCGAGGAAACTACGCCTAGTCCCCGGTCCCCGTCAACCAGTAAGATTCATCCACCCGCCTCCGCCGAGGCTTCGGCGCGGCAGGCCCCAAGGAGGGGATTTGGCCACTACTTTGACCCGCCGCTCGTTTGTAGGCCTGACGCTGACGTCGGCGTCATTGCTCGTCACACGGCTGAAAGCCGCCGACTTTCCGTTCGTCCAGTACCACAACCAGACAGCCGACAGCTCGCTGCACAAGCGGCTGGTCGAGATGTGGGCAGCGATCCAAAAAGAGACCGGCGGACGGGTTGAGACCCAGGTATTCCCGCTCAACAACAACATCGCCGGCAGTGACCCCCAAGCGCTCAAGATGCTGGTCGCCGGCGAGATCCAGTTCTTTACCCTGATGGGCGGGGTGCTCGGCACGCTCGTGCCACCGGCCGAAGTCCAGCAGGTGCCGTTCGCCTTTCAAACGGCGGCGCAGGCGCACACGGCGATCGACGGCCCGCTCGGCGCCTACCTTCGCGAGGAAATGGCCGCCAAGGGACTGCACGGCTTCGCGGTCGGCGGCTTCGACAACGGCATGCGCCAGATTACGAGCGTCAAGCGCCCGATCGTCGTGCCGGCCGACTTGAACGGCATCCGGATGCGCGTGCCCTCGGGACAGATGATCGGCGATACCTTCCGCGCCTTCGGCGCCGAGCCGGTCACGACCAACAGCATTGACATCTACGCGGCGCTCAAGAGCGGCAAGGTCGATGCGCAGGAGAATCCCCTCGCGCTCGCCGAGCTCTTCAAGCTGTATGAGGTCGTGAAGTACGTGAGCATGACCAACCACATGTGGTCAGGCTTCAACCTGATGGCCCACCGGCCGACGTGGCAGAAGCTGCCCGCCGACATCCAGGGCGTGATCGACCGCAACGTCACCAGCTACGTCCGCCTCCAGCGCCAGGATCAGCAGAGGATGAACAACGACATGCGCGGGGGGCTTGCGCGCCGCGGCCTGGTGTTCAACGACGTCGATCCTGCCCCCTTCCGCGCGCAACTGGCCGGCTTCTACGCGACGTGGAAAGAGCGTCTCGGCGCGAAGACCTGGTCGTTGCTCGAAGCCTCCTCCGGCCGTCTCGGCTGATCGCGGCGATGTCGTGTTCGCTGGGGCGCGGACCGTTCCGGTCCGCCGCCTTTCTC